>JAJYLP010000061.1 GCA_021787615.1 Pseudomonadota bacterium | reverse complement strand
ACATCCGCACGCGATCGGTGGGCTTGCGACCCGCCGCAGACTTGCGCTCCTTGCGATCAATGCTCTCAAGATCCGGTCGAAACATCTCCCAGTCAACGATGGCGTTCAGCCTCTCCAAGGCATCCCCGCCCTTGCTGAGTTGATCAAACAGATACTGAAGGTCCAAAAACCAGAGTTGAATTCTTATGTCTCATTATAACACGTGTGGTCGGCGGAATGAGCGCCAATGGGCAATTTTTCGTGGTGCCCTTCAATCTGGGCGGTGCTCTGACATGGCATCGAGCGGGCCACGGATGGCCTCTCGGACGCTCGGCAAGCCGACTCAGGCATCACCTGACACTACCCTGACTGCACCCTGCACCTACCTGTCGTCTACGTGGACACGGCAGCCCCCACGGCGGAATGGAGTATGCCTGACACTACATTGAGGACCTCTCGGGCCTGGCATCGGCTGTCGCGTCTGTGGGATCACCAAGCAGAGATCCGCCGACTCCAAACCGAGGGCTATTCGCTCCAGCAGATCACGGACCGTCTCGGCCTCGGCGTCACCCGTCAGGCGCTCCACGAGTTCCTCCGCCGCGCCGATGCGGCCCGGGACCGAGCGGCGATGACGGCGCTCGCCGTTCGAGCGCCCGCCGTTCGGCGGGCGGGTCAACCGTCGGCGGCAGGCGACGACGACTTCATTCCACCCACTCGATCGAGGACATCAGGAAACTGACCTATCTGACCTTGGCAGCCACGGGGAACGCCGGCAAAACCACCATCGCACGGCATTGCATCGCGCCCGAGCGGGGCGGCCGCATCCTCACCATGGAGAGCCAGTCACCGACCGGCGAAGAAAGCAACCCGATCGACCGTGATGCTCTTGTCGCCCACCTGTTCGCAGCAGCCGAGATCGGCTGCGGTGATCGACGTGGGCGTCGGCGATGTACTCGACGCGATCGATGCGTTGCAGCTCATCAGCCGGCAGGACGCCGCTATTGCGCAGCGACTGCGCATCGTCACACCGCTCCTTGCGGACCGCAAATCCGTGCAGGGGCTGGCGTGGCTGATGGGACAACTTCCGCCAAAGCCGCGCCCGGCGGTCCGGGTGATCTGGAACCGCATCCCGGCCGGTGCCGAGGACGCACTGCGCTCGAGCGATCCATGCAGGGTGGCACGCGGCCTCGAGCGCCAGCACAAATTCCGGCTCTGCGGACCGGCTTTGCACGAGTCACCACTGCTCGACCCGGCGCACCCGCTGCTGTCGGAGCGGGGGACTCTTGAGGCGATCGCCTCGATGCCGGATGCGGAAATCCGCAGCGCACCACTGGCCGAAATGCCCGCGTTGCTCGCAGCGCGGGACCAGGCGCAGGCCGCTCGAGCCAACTGCCAGCAGATACTGGTGGCAATCGACGAATGATGGACGGCGACGACAGGGGACGGGGTGAGGCGGTGCCAGTGGACGGTGCCGCCGCGCTCGAGGCGCTCGCGGAGTGCCTACGATTCCTCGCGTGCGGGTACGGCCCTGATCCCCGCGAGCGGGGCGCGTGCCTCGCCCTCCTCGTAAGCGATCGAGGTGCCGGCTGGCGAAACCCATCAGGGACAGTGAGCGTTGCTCACACCAGAAGTCCGGATGTACGGGTGCAATCTTTACCTGTCCGCCAAAACAAGCTGGCCGCTTGGCAAAGTGGGGGCATCCATGCACGCCATCTCGGACGGGAGGCCGCTCTGCGGCGGGAGTTCACGCACTCCTGACAGATGACCGACCGCTAGATCGCATCCTGATGGAAGCCATTGCCTCGCATCACGGACAACGATATGCCACGCCTTCCCCCGTCGCCTCGCTAGTTACGAACAGGGTGTTTCCGCGCAGGCCGACAGTTTGATTGCGAAGCTCGTCGATCGGGTTCGCGTAAAATGGACCGTATCGTCGTGAGCTTGGTGGCATGCGCACATTACCGACGGCAGTACAGGCTGTCAGGTCCTGGGCGTTGGATGTGACCCGCACCTTATCAGCCCCAGGCGCAAGGGCGACTGTAGTTGCGCATGCGGTAAGCAGCAATACCGAAGCGAGGACGACAACGACCCTTTGGCAGACAATCATGGTAGAGCCCTCCGGCGCGAGTTGGATTTTCGCATTGCAGTTTACCACTTCGCCGACGGCAGTCGACCTGTCCGTTCCGCTGCTACAGGGGATTTGACCCAATCTTGTGCGCACGCTGCGTGTGGCTCCTATGGGACGCCGCAACTGGCTTATCTGTCGGACCGAGCTCGGCGCTCGCTATGCCGGCATCACCGAGAGCCTGCTCACCACCCGTCCACTGCACGAGATCAACTCGACGACTACCTCGTCGATATCCTGCAGCGCCTCGGACGACACCCATCCGCCCGCGTCCCTGAACTCACTCCGCGACTGTGGAAGAAACATTTCGCTACAACTGCGCGCTACGATCGAAACTACACGCCTGCTCGTCGGCGCTCAGCAAGGTACCGGGTACCCGCGACCCCCTTCTGCTGCGCGTAACCACAGCTCACCAAGGAAGTGAGCCCCAGTTATTCCGGAAAAAGAACGTACGTGCCATAAACGTTGTCGAGATAGGGAAGCAAGGTGACTGGGCGGGTATATGGCGGGGAATCGGTTGTGGATGGCGTATACACCGTGACCATGGCATTGTTTGTTTTCCTCAAGAAAATCGATTGGCGCTCGATGTTGATGTGATCCATTGTTAAGCTGTATAGCTCCCGCAGCAAGCGCATCGCTGTTCGTAGCGCCAACGTGAACATCAACAACATTCCTTCGGCAGCAACCCGCTCCTCGAGGGCTTTCGCGTGCTTCAGACATTCCTCGAGGAATAAGACGATCCGCCGCTCTTCCTCCGGGTCTATCCTGCGGTTTTGCTCAATGTCCTCGGGCGTGTCAATCCCCTGCTCGGCAAGGAGCGCACGCGAGTGTTCGTCGTAGCCGGGATAGCCGCGCGGAAGCACGTCGAGCGGATTAGCGCGCAGATAGAGCGGATGCGTATTCACAAACCACTGCCGCACTCGAGAGAGCGCGCCTTTTCTCTTGCGGATCGTGCCCGGCGCGAGCTGGCGCTCGACTTTCATCGCTTTGATCCAGGCCTCCGCCCATGCGTAATCGATCCGGCCACTCGGTTGTGCCCCGATGTCCTGAATGATGGTATCGAGGAGGTCGTCCGTACTGTCCGGCACCGCCACGATGTTTCGGTATGCGCGGATCACGGCCGCCGCGGTGCCGTAGTCGCCCTCATCCGAGCGGTGGAGCCACGAGGGCACTTCGCCGCGATCGAGGGCGACCAGTGCGAGCTCTCCGGCGCGACGAGCGTCGGCTTCATGGTCGAAGGTGCGATAGACAGGCTTTTCAAGCCGCTGGTGCTTGATCCTCAGCGCGAAGGCTTTCCCCCCTTTGCGGGGCCGGACGAAAATTGGCATCTGCATCTCCTGATTGAGGTTGAGATGCAGGCGTGAAGCGAATGGGTTTTAAACATCGCCACTCCGTTCCAACGGAATGTGTGCCGAAATCGGGTGGTTTTTGCCACCCGGACCAGGCCGAATGAGCCCAGACGAGCCGGTTTTCGGCGAATGTTCAACGCCTGTTTGCGGCCCACTCGCGCGTTTCTCCCGGGAATTTCCCGGTCCTTGGATGTGGTTAGTTGGAGGCTAGGGTCGGAACCCAAGGTCTGCGTAAGACCTTGAAGACAAAGGCTGATTGACCGCTCGCCTCTCCGGATACCCCGCCCTGCTACCCCTGCCCGCCGCGCCCTAGGCTGTTCAAGGCGGCGCCCGCCCGTGCGCAAACACGAGCGAGCGCCTACCACAACCAGCCTGTATGAGAGGCCGATCATGGGTACTTCAACTCGCCGTGCGGATTCTACTCGGGGAAAGCGCCCCCGCCGAATCAAAGTGTCCTCTGCTGTTCAACGACGTCCCGCCGGACCCCAGACGCGGAACCTTGACGACATCATGGCCCACCTCGCTGATGCCATCGCCTTCGTACGCGTCAGCCAGCGATCGCTGCATTACCTGGAGATTGCCTTCGAGGAGGAATCCTTCTTGCGCAAGGGCCTTGCCGCCTTGGATGCCGTGTACACCGAGATCGATTTCGCATCCATCGCGCTCTACAAGCAGGGACGGGACTGAACGTCGCTGTATCACGTCAGACAAGGCGTCGACTCGCCCTCGGACGGAACCATGTCGTAACCGACGCGCTATTTCAGCATTCCTGAAAGCGTCAAAACCGGACGTGAGATGTGAACGCAGTATGTTGTTTTTGCATGGCATTTTGATTCGTCTTCAATCACACTGTGTGTTATTCGCGACCATGATCCACAGGAACCCGTGACCTGAACATATGGCGACGAGGGAAATTCGTCGTTGACCCCATCAAGCTGCATCTACCCATCGGCATCTCTCTGCGCGTCGTCGTGACTGCTGGCATCTGATGCCGGAGAAGAAGGAAGCTGATCGTGATCTATGGCCACAATTTGCATTTATTCCGAAACTGGGATACTCTTCATGCGGTCAGGTATTGAGCTAGACGAGCGGCCGCTTCATTGGGTGGCATCGTCTAAGAAAGATTTGCTTGCCATGCCGAATTCCACCATACGCGCGATCGGCATGGCCCTTGGAGTAGCCCAGTATGGTGGCAAGCACCCCTCCGCCAAGCCGTGGAAGGGCCAGGGACCCGGTGTCTTCGAGGTGGTTGAGGACTTCGATGGCGATACCTTTCGCGCCATCTATACAGTGAGGTTCGCCAAAGCGGTCTACGTGTTGCACTGCTTTCAAAAGAAGTCTCCGACGGGCATCAAGACCGCAAAGTCCGATATCCATCTGGTCTCACAGCGCCTGAAGGCTGCGCAGCGTGAATACGAGAGTCGATATGGCAAAACGAGCAACTAAGCACATCCCGATTGAAGCTAGCTCCGGCAACGTATTTGCGGACCTCGGACTCCCTGACGCGGAAGATCTCGATACGAAAGTGCGGCTCGCAGTGAAGATTAACCGAATGGTGGCCGCCCAGCGGCTCAATCAGGTCACCGCGGCCGCTCGGCTGAACGTCAGTCAGCCGAAAATCTCGGCTCTCAAGAACTATCGCCTCGATGGCTTTTCGGTCGAACGGCTGATGAGATTCATAACGGCACTTGGAGAGGATGTAAAAATATCCTTTGGCCCACGAAAAACTGCAGGATCGCGCGGGAGACTTCTCGTTCAAAGGCCGTGACAAAACTGCGGGAAGATCAGCAGACAGGACGATCGCTATGAGAGCCCGAACACGACAGCAGGCAAGCCATACCCACGGAAGTCCCAATGTCTATGCAGATCTCGGATATCGCAACCCCGAACGCATGCTCATCAAAGCACAGCTGGTCAGCAGGGTCGCCGAGCTTCTAGCCGAGAGAGGGATGACCCAGATCCAGGCAGCGACCTCGCTGGGTCTCTCGCACCCGGCACTATCGAAGCTCCTTCGCGGCCAGTTCCGAAAATTCTCCGAGCGCAAGCTGATGGACTGCCTCACACGACTTGGGCAGGACGTGCAGATTGTCGTCCGACCCACAACGAGGCGGAATGGCATCGGTGAAGTATCGGCGACTCTTGCATAACACGCGGCGACAGCGTGCGCGATCAAAAGAAAAGACCAGACTCTCCACCGCAAGTGTGGCGAACACCGTTTCTGGTGGGGTATTCGATCCTGCTTTTCTTTAATGTTTGGTTCGTCTATCCCCACCCCATCCTCTTGCTGATAACGGCCCTTGGCTGGCTCGTTATCGGTGAAGCGTTGATGCGAGCTCTGACCACAGAACTTGCAGAAAAAGGCTTTTCTCAACGAACGCTTCGGGGTCGGAAATACATCGCTTCGGAGAATATTGAAAAGGTAACTCGGGATGGTGGAGGTTATTGGGTGACGGGGAACGGCGTGAAACTGCTCTTGCGGACCAGGCTTTTTGAAGATGTGGATGCGGCACGAACGTTCATCCAAGAACGACTCCCTGCCGCTCAAATGGAGCATCCAGAAATCAAAAAGGACTCGCCGGAGACGCCAACGAGCTTGTGGCTGCCCGGAAAATTTGTGCCCAAGCCGGCTTCACGCGTGGAGAGATTCTGGGTCCGCTATTCCCCGCCAGGGTGGGAATACCTGCCCTACGTAGCGTTACTGATCGGTCCCGGAGCCCTGCTCGACTTCGCCATCTCACTAGGTCACAGCTATCTTGGCGCGATTGGATGGATTGTCTGGCTACCCATTCTTTGGGTACTGCTTGTCATGCTGCACCAAGATGGCCGCCTGCGTATTTGGTTGTCTCTCCCCTTGGTTTTGCTGGCCTATGCAGCCATTGGCGTTGTGATGTTCGGCGTGATCTGACGGTCACACAGGAAGTCGATAATCCGTCCAGACAGGCGTCACACAGGAGCGACGCCATTGACCGATCCCCGCGAGCGACTTCCTTTGCAGCTCCAGCCACTCTTTGGCGATCGCCTCGAAGGTCTCGACCTGTGTGGCCCGCTCGGCTTGGCGCTTGGCGCTCGGATCGATCCCGTCCGCCACCAGCTTGCGTGCGTCCTCGCGCTTCTCGCGTGCCCGCTTGAGCGGCACATCGGGGTATGCGCCAAGGGTGAGCAGCTTCTCTACCCCACCCATTCGATATCGGAAGCGCCACAGGCGCCCGCCGGTCGGGGTGACGAGCATGAACAGCCCCCGCTCGTCGAAGACCTTATAGGCCCGCTCCTTGGGCCTGGATGCACGGATTTTCGCCTCGGAAAGCGCCGGCATAGGGGTATCTGTTTGTTGATTACCGAGATACCCCTGCCATGTACCCCAATTGGTGCTACCCTGTCAACGAACAGCTCGGGACACGGAAGGGCTGGAATTGCAGGGTTTTTCGGGGTTTTTGCGACGTCATTGACCTTCGCGGGACGTCGCAGAACAGGATTCTGGAGGCTAGGGTCGGAATCGAACCGGCGTAGACGGCTTTGCAGGCCGCTGCATGACCACTCTGCCACCTAGCCTTGTGTGAAATAGTCCCGGGGTGGACAGCAGGACTCGCTCCGATGCCGACGAGCGCTCGGCATCCATATGTCGCGGCGCAGAATTACATCTTAAGTCATTGAAATTCAATGACATACCGCACCTTGAAGGGAGTGCATCCTACACCAGCCCTCACCCGCTTGCCAAGCCGGACCGTCATCAATGCCCACCTGGCTGCTATTGCCGGTGACCTCGCACGCCGCGTGCTCGGCAGCGCTTTATTTGCGGGTCAAATGCGCGACAGACTTGCGGGCGCGCAAGGCTTCCCACCGAGGCCCCGCTGCGCAGCAAACACGGCAGCCTCGACGCGCGACGAAAGCCCCAGCTTGCGCAGGATCGCCTTGACATGCAGCTTGACGGTGCCGTCGCAAATGCCCAGACACCGGGCAATAATCTTGTTGCTTTCGCCTTCGGCCAGATGTCGCAGGATTTCAAGTTCCCGCGGCGTCAGCCCCTCAAACACGGCCTGGGGCATCTGGCCGCTCGCCTCGCCACGCTGCACCACCTCCGCAAGAATCGTGGTGAGCTCAGGCGTGACCACGGTCTTGCCTTGAAGAACCTCGTGCAGCGCCTGAACCAGCGCATCAGGATCCATGTCCTTCAGAAAGTAGCCTTGCGCACCATTCCGCAGTGAGCCGACCAGATCTTGCTCGTCGTCGCTGGTGGTGAGCATTACCACCGGACGGCCGAGGCCACCTTCGCGCAGACGTTGAAGCACCTGCAAGCCGTTCATGCCGGGCATGCGCAGATCGAGCAGCACCACGTCGGGTTGGATCTGCGCAGCCAGGCGCACGCCATCTGCCCCGTTGCCAACGACGCTGACTGCGATGCCACGCCGCTCCAAAAGACCCTTCAATCCGGCCCGGAACAGGGTGTGATCGTCAATAATCAGAACGTGCATGACGCGTCTACCCGACCGCCTGAACAGGCGGCAGTGGCACCTCGCCGGCCAAGGGGAACGCGAGTATTACGCGCGTTCCCTCACCCACCTCGCTCTCCACCCGGAGGACCCCGCCGAGACGGCGTGCCCGGTCCTGCATGATCGACAGGCCGAGATGCTCCCCGGGACGCTCCTCGATATCGTTCTGCCTGAAGCCGACGCCGTCATCTTCGATCAGCACCCAAGCGGTATTCTCAGCCTCCTCGTCCCGCAGGATGACGCGCACGTGACGAGCCTGGCCGTGCCGGCGCACGTTCGCCAGAGCCTCCTGCACGATCCGCAGCACCTGCATCTCGAGATGTGCAGGCAGCCGAGTATCGTGCCATTCCTGCTGAAGAAAGATCTCGACACCGCTGTCATTGGCGAAGCCTTCCACGACCTTCTCAATCGCCGTGACGAGACCGCTACGTTCCATCGGCGCCCGGAACTGCACCAACAGCTCACGCAGCTCCCGATTTGCCTCATCGAGGCTGTTCGTGATGCGACTGAGATTGCTCCGGACCGCCGGCTGATCGCCTGCCTGCAGAGTGTCGTCCAACGTGCGCACCTGGAAGCGCAGGCTGCTCAGCGTCTGAGCGAGGGAATCGTGCAGCTCGTGCGCGAGCAGGGTGCGCTCCTCCACCACGCTGAGCCGCTTGGCCTCCTCGTCGAGGCGCGCCTTTTCGATCGCCATGCCGAGGTGGCGACCAATATTCCTGAGCAGATCGTTCAGATCCTCCCGCGGCAATGGCAGCGGCCGCTCCAGAAACAGGTTGTAGATGCCGAGGACTCGGCCGCGGTAGGTCAACGGCACGGCCACCATTTCCATGCGCTCATCGCAGGCCACGATCGGCCGACCGAGCACGCAGCGGCAAGCCTCCGCGCCATGGGAGTACACCGAGCGCCCAGAAACCGCCCTGCCGCACAGACACTGACCCACCGGCACCAGGCGCTCGCGGCCCACGATCTCCTCATCAATTCCTTCACTTGCGACCAACCGCAGCTGCCCATCCTGGGTCAGCAGTCGGACCAGACCACCGCGGGCCTCGACCACCTCGCTGATGATTTCCAGGAATTTCCTCAGCAGCTGGTCTAGATCACGCGAGGTGTTGATGGTTGCCGCCACGTCGCAAAGGATCTCCAGCGAGCGGGTCTTCTGGGCGATGCGGTGGGTGGCCTTCTGCACCCGAGCTTCCATCTCCACCGACAGGCCGCAGACCATCTCGCCGAGACCGTTCAGATCTTGCGCGAGGTTGCGAAATGCGCGGGACTGCGGCTGCGAAATGCGCTCGGAGAGGTTGCCGGAACGTACGCGGGCCGCCCAACTGCGCAGATGCGCCAGTGGCTGCAGAAGCTCGCGCCGGATGCGCCGCTGCAGCAGAAGCGCCAGTGCCGCCGCGGCGGCGGTCAGAGCGAAGACCAGCACGGAAAGCGGCATGCGCCAAGCTGGCGCGACGCCGAACAGCAGCACCAGCGTTCCGAGAAGTGCCAGTGCGCCCAGTTGCAGCTGCAGCGGCAAACCGAGCCCGCTGCTCTGCCAATCAGGACGGTCGGCAGGCCCGTTATCAGAGGGCACCTCGGCCGCTGCGACGTGCGCGGCTGAACGCTGCGTGTCCCCAATCGCACCCATGCTCTAATGGCCCCCTTCGGCGCCCGCACGCGCCGCCCACCCGGGCAGGCACACCGGCCGCGTGGCACGGTACCGGGTCAAAGCCTATTAGAAAAAGCTAAACTAATTCCCCGCGTGCCGCAAGTGCGTAAAAGCCCTGCGCGATCATGCGTTGGCCGCCGGGCGCACCGGCGCGCTCTTTGCACAGCGGCGCACGAAGCTCACGAATCGCCGCGGCCAGGGATTGGCTTCGCAGGCGTGCAGATGAGCATAGCTGGCGAGCACGTTGCGGTAGACGATACCGTCCCTTCGGCCATCGATCCCGGTGCCGCGCAGAACCTCATAGGCATAACGCAGCTCCGCACTGACATTTGTCAATGTCGAATAATGAAACTCGTGCGCATCAAATTGCCCCCGAGCATCCGGCCAGGGTCCCTGGCCCGTCTCGCGCAGCCGGACATAGCCGTGGCCCGCGGGACGCTGACTCATCACGACGTCGGCGCGGATCGCGCCGACCATCTCGACACGCCGGCCCTGCCAGCTGATGCTGCGGGCGAGGTACATCAGACCGCCGCATTCGGCATAGACCGGCAGCCCGGCCTCGATCGCCGCGCGCAGCTCGCGGCGCAGGCTGACGTTGGCCTTGAGTGCATCGAGGTGGGTCTCCGGAAAGCCGCCGCCGATGAACAGACCCTCGACCGGCGGGAGGTACGGATCGCGCAGCGTGTCGAACGGCACCAGCTCGGCCCCCGCTTCTCGGAACGCCTCCAGGTCCGAGGCGTAGTAGAAGCCGAAGGCTGCATCGCGCGCGATCCCGATACGCACGTCGAGGCTACGGCTTGGAGCGCGCGCAGGCCGGGACACCTGCGGCAGCGCCTCTGCCGTCGCGGCGATTTCCCTCAGTGCACCCAGGTCCACCGATGAGCCGACGGCTGCCGCAATGCGCGCGATGATTTGCTCCGCTGCGCCGGACTCGCAGGTCGGGATCAGCCCCAGGTGGCGCTCGGTGATGGCGAGCGACGGATCGAGCCCGATCGAGCCGATCACACGAACGGCAGTGTAATGCTCGATCGCCGCGCGCAGCTTTCCTTCGTGGCGGGCGCCCGCCACCTTGTTCAGGATCACTCCGGCAATGCGCACATCGGGGGCGAAGGCCTGATAGCCAAGAATCAGCGGCGCGATCCCCCGCGCCATGCCTTGTGTGTCGATCACCAGCACCACCGGTGCGCCGAGCACGCGTGCCAGCGCGGCATTGCTGTCGCTGCCATTGAGATCCATCCCGTCGTGCAGGCCCTTGTTGCCTTCCACGAGGGCGATATCGGCAGCCCGAGCGTGGCGGGCAAAGCGCCCCACGATCTCCTCGGCGGTCATGGTACGGAAATCGAGGTTGTGGCACGCTCGGCCGGCGGCCTCGCGGAGCCACATCGGATCGATGTAATCGGGGCCCTTCTTGAACGGCTGCACGCTCATGCCGCACCCCGATAACGCGCGGCACAGACCCAGGCTGACCGTCGTCTTGCCCGAGGACTTGCTGACGGCGGAGATCATCACATGCGTCATGATCCGTGCGTCTCCCTCAGACCGCTCCCGGCGCCGTCGAAGTTCCCGCGACGGCACGGTGCGATTCCGCGGATTCATCGACGAGGCTCTCGGGCAGGAACGGCAGGAGTTTCAGCGCAAGCAGGATGAGGAGCAAGGCGAGCGCACAGCCACCGAGGCCGAGCGCGCACTCCGGAAGGCTCGGTGCGTAGAAGTTCACCACACCGTCGTAGAAGGAACTGGAGACGTGCATCCCGGGAAAAATCGACAGCGGCCAGGCCTGGCCACCGATAATGATGTCGTACATGAGGGCGAGCCCGCCCACGACGACCGACGCCGATCCCCAGCCGACCGCGATGCGCGACCGGCGCGTCTGCGGCAGCCAGAACAGCAGCATCGGCAGCACACCACCGAGGAACACCGCCCCAAACCAGAAGAGGAAGGTGTAGATGCCGCCGTTCAGCAGAAGAAACGCCTCGGCACCGCGAAACTCGGCCTCATAGAGCTTGGTGATGTGGAAGGCGAGCAGGAAGTACAGCACACCCGCGGCGAACACGCCGAGGAGATTCTTAAGCCGCATCACCGTGGCATCGCCGAGCGGCCGGCCCGTGCCCTTGCACGCGGCCATGAGCACGAGGAGGAAAATCGCCAGCCCGAAGGAAAAGGACATCACGATGAACATCGGCGCCATGATCGCCTCGTCGTAAGGCTGGCGTGCCACCAGGAAGCCGAATATCGAGCCAGTGCCCGTGGTAAGGATCAGTCGCCAAAGGAAGGCCGCCGTGCCGACCATGCGGGTGTACCCGTTCAGGCGCCGCTCCATCATCACCCACAGATAGAACCCGGTCACCGCCACGAATCCAGTGTAGAGAAAGATGTTCCAGGCGAAAATCGATCTGAAGTTGTAATGCGTCATGGCCACGACGAGGCGGTCCGGCCGGCCCAGATCGAGCACCAGGATGGCGAGCCCTCCGATCAGCAGCGCGACGGCCAGCAGCCCGGACAGTCGTGCCAGGGGCTTGTACGCGAGCTTGCCGAAGACCGAGGCGATGGAGGCGACGTTGAGCGCCCCCGAGGCTGCGACGATCAGAAACACCGCGAACACATGCGGCATGCCCCAGACCACCTGGTTGGTCATGCCGGTGATGATGTGCCCGATGTGCTCCATGAACCAGGCCGCCGTCAGTCCCGCCGCCACGAAGGCGGCGAGCAGCCCCGCGAGCCCCCAAAACCCGGCGCTGCGTCCTTGGATCTCGCGGTAGTGGATTACGCTCATCCTCTAGAGTCCCTCGTAGCGCACACCGGTGTCGAGCATCAGGTCGGCGCGCAACTGCACCGCGGGATAGTGCGCCATGGCGCGGCGGATCGGACTCGCTGGGTCGTTCAGATCGCCGAAGGTCATCGCGCCGTTGCCTTCGCGTACACACGCCTCGACGCAGGCCGGCACCTTCCCGGCATCGACCCGCGGCACGCACAGCGTGCACCCTTCCACCGTGCCTTTCCCCCGCGGAGCCCACGGTTTCTGGCCGGAGAGATTCTCGCTGACGAAGGAGCGCGCCTTGTACGGGCAGGCCATCATGCAATAGCGACAGCCGATGCAGATGTGCCGGTCGACCAGCACGATGCCGTCGGCGCGCTTGAAAGAGGCTCCCGTGGGACAGACCTCAACGCAGGGCGCATTCGCGCAATGCTGGCACATCACCGGTACCGAGCGCGAAAACCCAGTGCTCGGATCGGACACCTGCACCTTGCGGATCCATTGCGGATCGGTGGGCCGGCCCTCGTTCTTCCAACCGTTATACGATGAGCACGCCGTGACGCAGGCGGTGCAGGACGGCCTGCACTGGGCGGTGTCTATCAGAAGGCCCCAGCGCGTCTTTGCGCTCGCGGCGGCGCTCGTCGGCGCATCGCTTTGCGCATAGGCAATGAGGCTCACCCCCGGGGCGAGCGCAAGAGCGACTGCCCCGGCGATGCCGAGAAAGCGACGCCGGTTCGGGTCGCAAGCGATCTCCGGCAAGGCACTGTTGCGCATCCCGACACCCGGGGCTTCCTGCGCCTCGGACCGACGGGACCGCGGCTCCAGCGGGTTCAAGGCCGCCCCCGGCGATTGACCGCTCGTTGCCCCTTCGGGCGCTTCGCTCCATCAGCACCCGCGCTTCGCGCGGGCGCCGATCCGGAATCGGCCGCCACCATCGCGACCGCCCGCGCCCAAGCCGCGGTGCCGCTGCGCCGGCCCTCAGATGCCGCAGGCGGCGGTCGCCTGATTCCATCGGCGATCTCGTACGCGGCGTCCGGCCGGTTGGTGTGGCAGGAAAAACAGTCGATGCGCGTCCCAACGTACTGATGGCAGGCATTGCAGAAGAACTTGCGGCTCTTCACCGAGGGATACTTCCCATCCGCCAGCCGCGACACGTGGCAGGCGATGCACCCGGGCAGCGACTCGCGCTTGTGGCGAATGCCCTCGTGCACCGCCTCGTAACGCAGCTGCATCAGGAGCTGCATGTGGTTCCTGCGCATCCATTCCGTCGGGCGGACGCAATGCGCGCCCTTCGCCGCCGGGATCTTCGGCATCGGCACCCGACCTGCGACGGCCGGCGCCGCCGCGATCAGCGCGAACAGCACGGCCGGGATGATCAGACGGATGGCCGCCATGGCCGTTACTCGCCCAAGCCCATCTGGATATAGCCGGTCGGACAAACGTCGTGGCAGACATGGCAGCCGATGCATCGGCTGTAGTCGGTGAAGACGTAGCGACCGATGGTGTGCTGCGCTTTCGGCACCTTCTTCACCGCTGTCTGCGGGCAGTACACCACGCAGTTGTCGCATTCGACGCACAGACCGCAGCTCATGCAGCGAGCGGCCTCGGCAACGGCCTGCGCTTCAAGAAGCGTCTTGATGCGCTCGCCCCCCTCGGCGAACACGGCGGCGAGACGCCGCTCCTCGCGTTCGATGCGCGGCTCAGGCGTGAAGTGACCCAGGAACAGATCCGAGGACTTTACGATCTCGCGCTCGGCGCGATTCTCGAAATTGTGCACGGCGAAGGCGGCCTCGTTCGTGCCGCGCACGGACCCGTGCGGGTAGTCGGAAAGCGCGATCCCGGCGTGATGCAGCGCCTGCAGCAGATCGAACTGGTGTTTGTCCACTTTGGGGCGCTTGGCCGGCTCGGCGCCCGAAAGAAAAGTGTCGATCCCCTCGGCGGCGATCCAGCCATGGCCGATGGCCGTAGTGAGCAGGTGCGGCGCGACGATATCACCTCCCACGAAATGGCCCCGATGGCCCGGCACCTCGAACACGCCATCTGCACTGATGGCACCCCGTCCATTGCTCAGCGCCTCGAGCCCGGTCAGGTTGCCCGTTTGACCAACCGCAAAAATCACCATGTCGGCCTCGAGCTCGAACTCATGGCCGCCCTCGATGCGCACCGGCAGGTTCCTCTCGATGCGGCACGCCGCATAGCGCACGGCGCGGGCCTTGCCGTTGTCATCCAGATGGATCTGCACCGGCATCACGCCGCCGTGAATCTCGACCTTCAGCGAGCGCGCATCCGCTACTTCGCGCGGAGAGGCCTGCATGCTGTCCAGCGGGAAGATCGTCGTCAGCGTCACCCGCGCACCGCCAGAAGCCGCCTGCGCGGTCACCGTATCTGCGGTATAGGTCGATGGCTTGCCGGCCGTACCCCCATCCTGTCCGGAAAGCTTGCGCGCAACCGTGGTGACGTCGATCGAGGTGTCGCCGCCGCCTATGACGATGATGCGTTTCGGAACCGCGCTCAGCCGCCCGTCGTTGAAGGCATGAAGGAATTCGATGCCATCGAGGCAATTGGGCGCATCGGCGCCGGCAATGGGCAGCTTGCGCCCGAATTGCGTGCCAATTCCCCAGAATACTGCCTCGTAATCACGCGCCAGCTCCTCGAGACTGACGTCCCTGCCGACGCGGCAAGTCACGCGCACCTCTACGCCCATATCGAGGATACGCTGGACCTCACCGTCGAGGACCTCCGCGGGCACGCGATATCGCGGCACGCCATAGCGCAGCATGCCGCCGAGCATGGCCTTCTCCTCAATGATGGTCGGCTTGTGGCCGCGGCGGCGCAGCTGGTAGGCGCACGACAGCCCCGCCGGACCGCCGCCGATCACCGCGATCTTCCTACCCGTCTCGCCAGCCGGCGGATCAAAGCGATAGCCTTCCTTCAGCGCGGTATCGCCGATGAACTGCTCCACCGCATTGATCCCCACATGATCGTCGACATCGTTGCGGTTGCAGCCCGTCTCGCAGGGTGCCGGACAGACACGCCCCATGACCGCCGGAAATGGATTCGCTTCCGTCAGGCGGCGGAAGGCGTATTCCTGCCAGGACTGACCCTGGGGCGGCTTGTCGAGACCGCGCACGATGTCGAGCCAGCCGCGGATGTCCTCGCCCGAGGGACAGTTTCCCTGACACGGGGGCGTGCGCTGCACGTAGGTTGGACACTTGTGGGAATGGCCCGCCTGGAAGATCGCTTCGCGCCACGACCTCGGCGCAGCATCGCCATTGCGGTAGCGACGGAACGTCGGCCGCGCGCCCTTGTCGTGCACTGATATGGACATGCTACATTCCCCCGCCTCGCTGACTTTTCACTCTCATGAATTCGTGCCCAGCTGGATGGCGTTGCTCACGAGCTGATGCACGCTCACGATCGTCTCCATCGGGAACTCGTAATAGGGAAGCACCTTGCTGAACTGGCTCTTGCAGATGGCGCAGATGGCCGCCATGTGCGTCACGCCGTGCTCCTTCTGCACCTCGCGCAGCGCCTGCATGCGCGGCAGCGCGCCCTTGACCCGCAGCTCGAGCAGCTCATCGGTCAGCAGGCCCCCTCCGCCGCCGCAGCAGAATGTCTTCTCGCCAATGGTTTCAGGGGCCATGTCGAAGAAGTGGTTGCAGCTCGCCTTGATCACCTCGCGCGGCAGCACGAACTGCCCGCCCGGCCTCGCGCCCATGCGCGTGGCCCGCGCCACGTTGCACGAATCGTGAAAGGTGACCCTCATCTGATCGTTGGCTTCCTTGTCGAGCTTGATCGCGCCTCGCTCGATCAGATCGTGCGTGAATTCGATGATGTGCTGCGGCACCGGGTAGCGCGGGTCCAGGAAATCAAAAGGCCCGGCGAGCGTGTTCCAGAAGCTGTAGGCCACGCGCCATGCATGGCCGCATTCGCCCACGATGATGCGCTTGACCTTCAGGTCGATGGCTGCCTTGCGGATGCGCAGCGCCACTTTGCGCATCTGCTCGTAGTTGCCGATGAACAGCGCGAAGTTCGCCGCCTCGGACGCATAGGAGCTCAGCGTCCAGCTGACGCCCGCCTGGTGGAAGACCTTCGCATAGCCAATCAGCCCGTCGATGTGCGGTTCGGCGAAGAAGTCGGCCGATGGCGGAATGAGCAGAACCTCGGCGCCTTGGACGTCGAGCGGAAAGCGCACCTCGACGCCGGTGTCCTCCTTGACATCCTCTTCCAACCCCTCCAGCGTGTTGGCGAGCGCCGGCGGGGGCAGGCCCAGGTTGTTGCCGAGAGTGTGCACTTTGCCGAGGATCTCGTTGCAGTACTTCTGGCCGACTCCGATCTCATCGAGAATCTCGCGCGCCGCCATCGAGATCTCCGCCGTGTCAATGCCATACGGGCAGAACACGGAGCAGCGTCGGCACTGCGAGCACTGATGGAAGTAGCTGTACCATTCCTCGAGCACGCTTGGATCGAGGTCGCGCGCACCGACCAGCCGCGGAAAGAGCTTGCCCGCGAGCGTGAAATGACGCCGGTAGATGCTGCGCAACAGATCCTGCCGTGCCACCGGCATGTTCTTCGGATCGCCCGTGCCGAGGAAGTAGTGGCATTTGTCGGCGCAGGAGCCGCACTTGACGCAGGCATCGAGATGCACGCGCAGCGATCGGTATTTCTTCAGCAGTTCCGCGAGCTTCGCGACGGCGCGCTGCTCCCAGTCCTCGACCAGTTCCCCCGGGAAGCCGAGCGCCTGCTGATGCCGCGGCGCGGCCTTGAAGGGCGCGCTCTTGGCCATCACCCCCGGCTGAAGATCGGGGGTCGTCAGATACTCCCCTACCGTGGGGACCTTGAATTCCACCTTCGCCACGCTACACCTCGTCCCCGGCACCCTCGAGCTGTGCCGCCCAGGGCGCCAGATGCCGCCGCTCGCGAGCGTCATCCACCTGGTTGCGCGTCGGACTGAAGAAGACCCCGGGCGCATGCAGCAGCTTGCTGAACGGAAATACGATCAGCAGCGCCACCACCATACTCAAGTGCGCCAGCAGCAGCGGACTGTCCGGCAGCGGCTGCCAGTCGAAATAGAGAAGACCGAGAACAAAGGCCTTGAACGACACGATGTCGGTGTGATCGAGAAAAGTGATCGCAAGCCCCGACAGACCGATGCCGAGCAGCAGCAGCAGCATCAGGTAATCCGAAGGCTGACTGATGTAGCGCACCCGCGCGATCAGGAGCCGGCGCCCGAGAAGCCCCAGCAGTCCCGCCACCATCACCATGCCGCCATAGATGCCGAACGGCTGCACGAGCACCACCCAGAACCAGACCGGCTGAATGAAATAGCGCAGGTGACGCAGCACCTCGAGCAGCAGCCCCAAGTGGAACATGACCGCGAAAATCCAGGTCCATTTGCTCGACTTGAACAGGCTCTCGAACAGCGTGACCTCGCGAGCGACGCGAAAGACCACGCCCGTGCGGGTCACCGGCGCCGGCATCGTCGGTATCTTCAGCGGCGCCGGCGTGCGCGCATATGCGAACACCCTGTACGACACGCCGAGCACGAACACCGCAGACGCCCCGTAGAGCAGCAACGCGTAGATCACGGTCATGATCGGCATCGATCGCTTCCTCCCGGCCACAGCCCCGGGCACCCGTCGCTCCCGCCGCACGTCCGCTCCCAATGGGCGGACCTCGCGATGGCCGATATCAGACGATCAGATGCAGCCCGTCGGTTTCGGCAGACCGGCATAGCGGCACGCCTGTTTGGCGGGACCATAGGGAAAGAGCTCGTAGAGGTACTTGCTGTTTCCCTTCTCCGGGCCGAGCTTCTTGCCGATCGCCTTGGTCAGCACACGGATGGCCGGCGCAACCTGGTACTCCGCGTAATACTCGCGCAGGAAGTTGATCACTTCCCAGTGATTGTCCGTGAGTGCGATGCCGTCGTCCGCCGCCATGGTTCTCGCCACATCCTCGTTCCAGTCAGCGAGGTTGACCAGATAGCCCTCCTCATCGACCGCCACTTCCTTATCTTTCAACGCCACTGATGCTGTCATGTCTGTGCTCCAGATATCGCGTTTACAAACCGCATCGCCACGTGTTTCGGAACTCGCATCTCAGACCCAGGCCTGCACATGATGATGTTCGGCGACGAGATCGACGAAGCCGCCGTAATCGACAACCGTGACGCCTGCGATCAACTCCTCGGGCGTGAAGCCACGCGCAGCGAGGTCCGGTCCGAGCACGTAGATTCGCCTGTCCTTCGCCGCCTCGGCGAGCATATCGCTCCCCTCGGCGGACTTCAGTGCGCCGTAGACGGCGTCCTCCAACAGAAGGATTCCGCAGCCCGGACGCGTAAGACGAAGACAGGACTCCAGATCCCGCGTCTGCAGCGGAGACTTGTTCGTCGTATGCAACACTGCCATCGCGCTCTCCGGTCAGAAGCTCAGCACCACGTCCTGCTCCTCCATCAGCACGCTGAGCTCGGTGGAACCAAGCACGCGCACTGGCACGAGAAGATCCTCGGGCGCGAGACCGCGCGCCTGCAGCGATTCGCGCTCCACGTAGAGCTTCTCGACGTCGTAATCGCCCAGCGCCCGATACGTCGGCGAGAAATTCTTCTGGCCGATGTCCTTGGTCTGCTGGCCCTTCTTCAGCTGATAGACCCCGTCATCGGCGAAGACCAGGCTAACGTCCTGATCGAACGCCGCACCAATCAGCACCACCTCCAGCGCCTCGAGCGCATAGATGGTCCCGTATGGCGCCTTGCGATTGACGATCATGAAGCGCTTGACCTTGCTGTTCCCGCCTTCCCCTGCTTGCGTACCGCTCATGCTCGCCTCGACCTCAATCGCCAAAGACCACGAGCCGATCAGCCTCGATGCCGGCCTGAATCAGCTGTCCGAGACCGGAGATGTTGAACCCTGGTGCAAGGATCTCGGCCTTGATGCCTCTGCGCAGCCCCGCGGCAACGCACACCACCATGTCGAGATTGTGCGCGGCTGCGAGCGCCGACCATTGCCGGGTGATGTTCCGGTCATCCTGCGGGGGTTCGGTCAGCTTGTTCGCGTTGTTTACCCCGTCGTTGTAGAAGAAAACACGATAGATCTCATGCCCCTTCGCCAACGCCGCCACGGCGAACTGATAGGCCGAATCGGAGGCCTGATGCTGATAGGGCCCCTCGTTGACGAGTATCCCGAACTTCATCGCCCGTTCCCGCTACCGGCCGAAAGACGGATATGCGCCGAGGCGTTCAGGCTGCCGCGCCCGCCGCGCCAGTCGTCGATGTGATAGGGGGTGAACGGCAGGCCGGTCAGCTCGAAAAAGCGCGGCCAGCCGATGCGCTCGATCCACTCGCCGATGCGCTCCCAGTCCCTGGCGTCCTGCTGATAGGCGCGCAGGATCGTCTTCACCGCGGCCGCCACCTCCGGCCAGCGGGGCGGGTTGTTGGGCAGACCGGCCACGGCGAGCTTGTGGAACGTCGGGCGAGTGCGGGCATTGGAGTGCTTCCCACCCACCCAGATCGCGATTTTGGTGTGTTCCGGATCATTGATCTGCATCGGCGGGCACGGCGGAAAGCACGCGCCGCAGCAGACGCATTTCGTCTCGTCGACCTCCAGCGTCGGCTTGCCGTTGACCACGGCCGGCCTGATCGCCGCCACCGGGCAGCGAGCCACCACCGCCGGGCGCTCGCAGACATTGGCCACCAGATCGTGATTGATGCGCGGCGGCTTGGTGTGCTGGATGTTGACTGCGATGTCGCCCTGGCCCCCGCAGTTGATTTCGCAGCAGGAAGTGGTAATGCCAACACGATTGGGCATGCGCTCGTTGGTGAATTCCTCGTGCAGCTCATCCATCAGAGCCTTGACCACCCCCGAAGCATCGGTGCCCGGGATATCGCAATGCAGCCAGCCCTGGGTATGGGAGATCGTGCGCACGGAGTTGCCGGTGCCGCCGACGGGGAACCCCTCGGCCCCAAGCGCCGCGATCAGCGAGGCGACCTTGGCCTCCTCGACGACCATGAACTCGATGTTGCTGCGAATGGTGAAGCGTATGTAGCCGTCGGCGTACTGGTCGGCGATGTCGCACAGCTTGCGGACCGTGAACACATCCATCTGCCGCTGCGTTGCGGCGCGGACGGTCCACACGTGGTCGCCGCTCTCGGCGAGATGATGCAGCACGCCCGGGCGGGGCCGCTCGTGCCACTTCCATTTGCCGTAGTTCTTCTTCAGGACCGGATGCATGAATTGAAACGCATCCGGAACGCCGCTCTCGACGGGCATGCGGGGCTTGGCAGGAGCGTTCATCGAGGACCCCCGGTATCTTGGGCGCCTTGGCGCGCATTCCATTTCTCGACTTCCTCCTCCCAGCCGTCGGTACGGACGTAGGGGTTGGTGCGCGGATGCAGCACCATGCTTGGATCGGGTTGCAGCCCGATCGCCTTGAGGAAGTTAGCGAAACCGATGCGCTCGATCATCTCGCCGGTGCGCTCGTGCTCCAGCGCGTTCTCGGCGAAGAAGTCGATGATGTTCTGTCCCAGTTCCTGAAGTTTGGCGAAGTCCTCGTCCGTTTCCAGCTTCATGAACGGCACGATCACGGTGCCGAACAGGTCTCCGATCTTGAGCGTCCGCTTGCCGCCGAGAAGAATGGTGACGCCGCGGTCCGCGCCGGGGCGCAGCGCCTTGGGCATGACGTTGATGCAGTGCATGCAGCGCACGCAGTTGCGGTTGTCGATTTCGATGGTGTCGTCATCCTTGAGGGACACGCAGCGGGTCGGGCAGCGCGTGACGACGTTGTCGATCACTGCCTGGCGACCAGTCTCGGACACGTGCTTGCGCACCTCATCCTGATCGACCTGGATATCATCCCGCCAGGTGCCGATCACCGCCATGTCAGCGCGTTGGATGGCGTTCATGCAATCGTTCGGGCAGCCCGAGAACTTGAACTTGAACTTGTAGGGCAGCGCCGGCCGATGCATGTCGTCCAGGAAGGCGTTGATGATCTGAGTGTGGGCACGGATCTCGTCGTAGCAGGACTGCTCACAACGCGCATGCCCCACGCAGGACATCGAGGTGCGCACGGCCGGCCCGGCGCCGCCGAGGTCGTAGCCCAGCTCGTTCATCTCATCGAAGCAGGGCTGGACATTGCGGCTGGCGCAGCCCTGCAGCATGATGTCGCCGCTCTGGCCATGAAGCGCGATCAGTCCCGATCCGTACTTCTCCCACACGTCACAGATCTTGCGCAGCGCCTCGGTGGTGTAGTGCATACCCGGCGCGGGCATGACGCGCAGCGTATGAAACTCCGCCGCCTGTGGAAACTCCGGCTTGCCGTCTTCACCGCGCAGCTCGGTGAAGCGCGGGATGACACCGCCCCCGTAACCGATCACGCCCACGGTGCCGCCCTTCCAGTAGCCACGCTTGGTTTCGTAGGACCGTTCCAGCTGGCCGAGCAGATCTTTCATCATGCCGGCGTAGGGTTTGTCCTGCGCACCGGCCAGGCGCTTCAGGCCCGAGACGAAACTCGGCCATGGACCGCCTTCAAGTTGATCCAGCATGGGCGTTTCGGGCGTTTTCGGGCTCATACGGTTGCGTCGCAAGTTGTTGATTCCGCCCCATTCGGGGTCCCGACGCCCGCCCGCCGCACGCGACACAGCGGACCGGGGCACTGTGCAGAGGACTCTAGGCGCGAGCGGCACGGCTCGGTATTGCGCAGACGGGATAGCCGGGCCTGCGCCGCGGTATCTCCTTTGGGATATATGCGACGGGCG
>JAJYLP010000060.1 GCA_021787615.1 Pseudomonadota bacterium | reverse complement strand
CCAAGCCCGCCCATGCGGCGATGACCGGCCTCATCCTGGTGTTCTCGGCCCTGGGCGGCACGCTCGGCTCGCGCATCACCGCCATCGTGTTCGCGCGCTTCGGCGGCATTCACGCGTTCTATTTCTCGCTGGTGCCGATGACATTGCTGCTCGCCTCGCTGTATCTGTTCAAGCGCGAGACCGTACGCGCCGCGGCGGGACTGGCCCGTCTCCATGCCGAGGCGGAGTGAGGCGCCGCAGCCGCCCCCGGCGGAGGCCAGACTCCCGCGCCCCGTTTCGATACCGGTCAGACCGCCTTGCCGAGCACGAACCCGCAACACGCGCCGGTCATGCAGCAGTACCAGGCTCGTACAAGAGCGGTGCCAATAGGACTATTCTTCTTGGCATACATCGGTTCCCAGACTTTGTATTGGGCGTAGATTCAGGCCGCTCGATGAGGATCGCGTCGAAGCGGCTGCCGGCTCAGCGGGCTAATGCCAGTGCGGCACGGGCGTCATCATGCTCGAATGCGGGAGCGAGTTCGGCCAGCTCGGCCTCGTCGAGTCCCACATCCTTGGACCTGGCGATCTCTCTCCATTGAGCCAGCTTCAGAGCGATGCTGCCGGCGTCCTCTTCGGCCTCGGCGCGAGTGAGGCCGAAATAAGGCGCCTCGGTGAGCAACTGCCCGAGCGAGGTGATCGGTCCGGAGGCCTCACTCAGCCAAGTCTTTGACTCCCGAGCCTTGTCAGGGAATGGGTTGACATCGAAGGCTGGCGCCAGGCGCCATTTCCCCTCGCCCGCGTACAGAAAGCCGATGTTCCAGAGATGATCGTCCACGTTCGTCATCAGGAAGTTGATGACCAGCCGGCGCCACAGCTCGCACAGATCATCGGCGGGTGCGGCGCCGATCCTGCGGATCGCGTCGGCGAGCTCGGTGTACGCGCGATCCTCATCGCGGCGGGACTGTAGCAGCGAGCCCCCTGAGAGGTATGGCACTCGCGCACCATCGCTGGTGCGGTCAAAGCGACGGATGACCGCGACGTCGGTGCCTTCGATGGTGACCACACGCGCACGCGCGGCCTGGCTGCCGGCATGCGCCAGGAGCTTGAGCGCAAGGACCTCGCCGCGAACGATCGACCGCTCGTCCTTGATGCTGGCGAACTTGCCGATCGCAAGGGCGCCATCCTCCTCGATGACGGTGGACTTCGGCCGCAACCCACCGAGGGAAGTGGCCTTGCCCAGAAGATATGCGAGGTCTGCCGCGGTATCGTTTCCCTCTTCGACCTTGTGTGCGGCAGCGGCGATCTTGCCCAGGTCGAGGAGTTGGGGTGTGCGGTGATGCGCGCTGCAGCGAAGGAACTCGCCCTTTGAGTCGACCAGGCGTAGCGCGCCGAGGCGACTGAAGTCATCAACGGATGCGAGGTAGTCGAAAGCCGTCGGCGGGGTGAGAGTCGGGTCTTCGGCACGACGCTTCGAGTGTGCGCGCTTGATGACGCGCGCCGCCCACGCGTCCGGAGCAGTGTCGGCGAGCGCAAATGGAAACGGCGAGTCAAGGTCGCTCGGCGCGCGTCGCGTCACAAAACCCGCGCGCAGCGGCAGATCAGGCGAGACCTCGAAGCTGTCGCGCGAGCGCAGCCACTCCGACGAGTACGAAAAGCCAGAGTATTCGCGCCTGCCATCGCGCACGAAAGTGAGCTGGCCGACCGTTAACGCCGTCGTACCGATCACGACTCGCGCCTGCTGCCTGAGCGGCCGTGCGCTCACAGCGCCGCCTTCGATTGTCGCGTCCGAATGCGCTGCGGCAGACTCTCATCCATCATCAGGAGTCCGAGCTCGTCGGTGCCGGTGTCGAGAAGTGTCTCGAGCCGTTCGAGCTCGCCAAGTACGTAAAGAATGCGGGCCAGATGCTCGATCGAGCCGCTGGGCTCACCCTTTTCCAGTCGCCGTACTGTGTTGACCGCAATGCCGCTCCGGTCGGCCAACGAGGCTTGCGAGAGGCGGCGGCGGCGGCGGGCGAGCGAGATGTCCCGGCCGAGCTTGGCGATGGCACGCGTGACCGGGTCTGGCGACGGGTATCTCTTCATAAACACCATTTTCAGGTCGTTTATACTATATAAGCAGCCATGAGAGGACAATTATACATTCTGTCGTTGTAAAATCAAGCTCAATGGCAATTAAGAACCGTCAAAGAGGTTCTTAACGCTTATAAGCACTCTTATTAGAGTGTTAATTGCCTATTAAGTGTGCTGAGGGTAACCGCGGCCTCGTGTCAACTGGGCTCGATCTGGATGATTCGGAAACGGTCTTTGCCGACGACGCACTCGCGCAGAGCGGCTCACATTCTCCCTGCGACAGGGCACTCAGGGGTCTCAGAGACGCTCGGCCGGGCGCTTCACATACCGGTTCTCGCACTTCGGCAGACGCCGGGCTAATCTGCGCTGCTCGCCGCCACCACAGATGGACAACAAGGTCTTGAATGATCTAGTCAATTCCCATACGCCGGTCATGCAGCAGTACCTGCGGATCAAGAGCCGCCATCCCGATGCGCTGCTCTTTTACCGTATGGGCGATTTCTACGAGCTCTTCTACGAGGATGCGCGCCGGGCGGCGGCGCTGCTCGACATCACGCTCACCTCGCGCGGTCAGTCGGCCGGCCAGCCGATCCCGATGGCCGGTGTCCCGGTGCACAGCGTCGAGTCGTACCTGGCGCGGCTGGTGCGCAAGGGCGAGAGCGTGGCGATCTGCGAGCAGATGGGCGATCCGGCCAAGTCCAAGGGCCCCGTGGAGCGCGAGGTGGTGCGCATCATCACACCGGGCACCATCACGGATGCGGCGCTGCTCGATGAGCGCCAGGACACGCTGGTCGCGGCGGTGGCCCGCGATGGAGAGCGCTTCGGCCTCGCCTGGCTCGATCTGGCCGCAGGCCGATTCACGGTGCTGCAGTCGAGCGGCGCGGGCGCGCTCGATGCGGAGCTCGAGCGCTTGAAGCCCGCCGAGCTGCTCGTTGCCGAGGATGCCCCAGGGAATCTGCGCCGCGACAGCGCGCTGCGCACCCGCCCGCCGTGGCATTTCGAGCTGGCCAGCGCCTCGCGGCTGCTCACCGATCAGCTCGGCACGCTCGACCTGAAGGGCTTCGGCGCCGACGACCTGCCGCTCGCGATCGCGGCCGCCGGCGCCCTGCTGCAGTACGTGCGCGACACCCAGAAGAGCGCACTGCCGCACATCCGCGGGCTCACGGTCGAGGAGCGCGCCGAGGGCCTGCTCATCGACGCGGCGACACGGCGCAACCTGGAGCTCGATGCGAGCCTGACGGGCCGCGAGGAGGCGACGCTGTTCGCGCTGCTCGATGCGTGCGCCACCGCGATGGGCTCGCGCCAGCTGCGCCGCTGGTTGAATCGCCCGCTCACCGACCACCAGACTCTGCGCCAGCGCTATCAGGCGGTGGGCGCGCTGCTCGAGGTGCGCCGCTTCGAGGAGCTGCGTGAGCGGCTGCGCGCCATCGGCGATGTGGAGCGCATTCTCGCGCGCGTCGCGCTGCGCTCGGCGCGCCCGCGCGACCTGACGCAGCTGCGCGCCTCCCTCGCGGCGGTGCCGCCGGTACGCGCCGCGCTTGCGCTCATCGACTCCCCGCTCATCGCGGCGCTCGGCGGGCGCATCGGCGCTCACGAGGACGTCACACAGCTGCTCGGCAGCGCCATTGCCGCCGAGCCCGCCACCTTCCTGCGCGACGGCGAGGTGATCGCGCCGGGCTACGACAGCGAGCTCGATGAGCTGCGGCGCATCGCCACCCACACCGATGCGTTCCTGCTCGAGCTTGAGCGGCGCGAGCGCGAGCGCACCGGCATCGCCACGCTCAGGCTCGGCTACAACCGCGTGCAGGGCTACTTCATCGAGATCCCGCGCAAGGACGCCGAGCGCGCCCCGCAGGAGTACCGGCGACGCCAGACCGTCAAATCGGCCGAGCGCTTCATCACGCCGGAGCTCAAGAGCTTCGAAGACAAGGTGCTCGGCGCGCGCGAGCGCTCGCTCGCGCGCGAGAAGGAGCTCTACGAGACGGTGCTCACGCAGCTGATCGACCGGCTCGCGCCCCTGCAGAGCACCGCCTGCGCCCTGGCCGAGCTCGATGCGCTCGCGGCGCTCGCCGAGCGCGCCGGCGCGCTGCAGTGGAGCGAGCCGGAGCTCGCCGAGGAGCCCTCGATCCGCATCACCGCCGGGCGGCATCCGGTGGTCGAGCGCTTCGCCGCCGGGGCGTTCGTGCCGAACGATCTGTCGCTCGATGCGCGAGCGCGCATGCTGATCATCACCGGCCCGAACATGGGCGGTAAATCGACCTACATGCGCCAGACCGCCATCATCGTGATCCTGGCGCACATCGGCAGTTATGTGCCGGCCGGGCGGGCCGTGATCGGACCGATCGAGCGGATCTTCACCCGCATCGGCGCGGCCGATGACCTCGCCGGCGGACGCTCGACGTTCATGGTGGAGATGACCGAAGCGGCCAACATCCTGAACAACGCCGGGGAGCGCAGCCTGATCCTGATGGACGAAATTGGCCGCGGCACCAGCACCTTCGACGGACTGTCGCTCGCCTGGGCGATCGCGCGGCACATCGGCACGCGCCTGAAGGCCTTCACGCTGTTCGCCACCCACTACTTCGAGCTGACGCGCCTCGCGAGCGAGATCGACGGCTGCGCGAATGTGCACCTCGATGCCACCGAGCACGGCGATGGGATCGTCTTTCTGCACGCGGTCAAGGAGGGGCCCGCCAACCGCAGCTACGGCCTGCAGGTGGCGCAGCTCGCCGGAGTCCCCCGCGAGGTCATCGCGCAGGCGCGCCAATATCTGGAGGCACTGGAGGCGCAGCGCGAGGAGCGCGAGCCGGGCCGGCAGCCGCAGCAGGAGCTGCCGCTGTTCGCCGCTGCCCCGCCGGCGGCGCCGGATCCGCTGCGCACGGCGCTCGAGGCGCTCGATCCCGACGAACTGACGCCCAAGGCGGCGCTGGAGGCGCTGTATCGGCTGCGGCGGCTGCGCTCGGAGGAGAGCCCGTGAGCCCGCTGATCCGATCCGCGACCGCCGATGACCTCGAGGCCATCCGCGCGCTGCTCGAGCAGAGCGCTCTGCCGGCGAGTGATCTTGGCGTGTCCCGACCGCAGTTCCTGGTGGCCTGCGCCGGTGCGGAGCGGGTCGGCGCCGGGGCCTTGGAGCCCCACGGCGCGGCAGCCCTGCTGCGCTCACTCGTCGTCGCGCCATCTTGGCGCGGCCGCGGCCTCGGCCATCAGCTGGTCAAGGCCCTCGAGCGGCAGGCGCGCGCCGCCGGGATCGGCGAGCTGGTGCTGTTGACGCAGACCGCGCAGGCATTTTTCGCGCCGCTCGGCTACGGCGTGGTCGATCGCGCTCAGGCGCCCGCTGCCGTACGGGAGAGCAGCGAATTCCAGAGGTTGTGCCCGGCCTCCGCGGTGTGCATGAGGAAGACCCTGCGCGAGTAAGGCCCGCGGCGCCCCGAGGAACTCACGCCAGCGAGAAATGCCCGTAGCGCAGAAAGCGCGCGGTCTCGCGCGCCACGCGCGCCGAGACCAGCATGCCGAGGTGGCTCACCGGCACCACGATGTGATCGCTCGCCCCCGGCAGGCGCGTCTCGCTCACCGCCACGGTGCCGTCGCTGTCCTCCTCGAACCCGGCGAGAAACTGCCCGAACCCGAACGAATACGACCCGGCCACGATGCCGAGCGGCCGATCGAAGCGCCAGCGGCGCTGGCGCGGCGTGAGCAGCTCCTCGGCCACCGAGCGGCCCATGAGCGCGCTCACGAAGCGCGACTGGCTGGCCTGCACGGCCGCGCGGCTCGCCACGCAGGGCGAGCCCAGGAACACCACGCGCCCCGGGGGCTGCGCCGGGAAGCGCTCCAGGAAGCGGTAGATGACGAGCCCGCCGAGGCTGTGCCCGACGAAATGCACGCGCGGCGGACCGATGGCGGCGACGAACCGGCGCAGCTGCTCGCTGATTTCCTCCATGCCGTGCGTGACAGCCGAGTAGGCGAAGGCATGCACCGTCGCGCCGAGTTCGCGCGCCAGACGGTGGCGCAGCAGCAGGCCCTCGCCGCCGGACATCCACAGGCCGTGGACGTAGATGACGTGTTCCTGGGCGTTCATACGTTAACTGTGCCTGCGGGCGCCCTCGTCCCGCGGGCGCCCTCGCGCGGCGGCTCAGACCGCCGGTTTGCGCAGCCGGATGTGCAGCTCCCGCAGCTGCGCCTCGCTCACTTGCGTCGGCGCATCGGTCAGCGGGTCGGCCGCCGTCTGCGTCTTGGGGAAGGCAATCACTTCCCGAATGCTGTCGGCGCCGGCCATGAGCATGGCGAGCCGGTCGAGGCCGAAGGCGATGCCGCCGTGCGGCGGCGCACCGAATTTCAGCGCATCGAGCAGGAAGCCGAACTTGGCGCTCGCCTCCTCGGGGGCGATGCCGAGCAGATCGAACACCGTCGACTGCATGTCCTGGCGGTGGATACGCACCGAGCCGCCGCCGATCTCCGAGCCGTTGAGCACCAGGTCGTACGCCTTGGCGAGCGCGTGCGCGGGGTCGGCGCGCAGCTCGGCCGGATCGTCGCACATCGGCGAGGTGAACGGATGGTGCATGGCGACCCAGCGGCGCGCCTCGGCGTCCCACTCGAACATCGGAAAGTCGACCACCCACAGCGGCCGCCAGAGCGGCTCGACGCGCGAGAGGTCCTGGCCGATCTTCAGGCGCAGCGCCCCGAGCGCATCGCTCACCACCTTGGCGCTGTCGGCGCCGAAGAAGATGAGGTCGTTGTCCGCCGCCTGGGTGCGCTCAAGAATGCCTGCCACCGCCGCATCGCTCAGGAACTTCACGATCGGCGACTGCAGGCCGTCCCGCCCGCGCGCGCGCTCGTTGACCTTGATATAGGCGAGCCCCTTGGCGCCGTAGCGCGCCACGTAGGCGGTGTAGGCATCGATCTGCGAGCGCGGCATCGAGCCGCCGCCCGGCACGCGCAGCGCCGCCACGCGGCCTTTGGGATCCTGGGCCGGTCCCGAGAACACCTTGAAATCGCAGTCGACGACCAGGTCGGCGACATCGGTGAGCTCGAGCGCAACGCGCAGGTCCGGCTTGTCCGAGCCGTAGCGGCGCATCGCCTCGGCATAGCTCATGCGCGGGAAGGGCTCGGGCAGCGCCACGCCGAGGACGTCCTGGAAGAGATGCCGCACCAGCCCCTCCATCAGCACCATGATCTCCTCCTGGCTGAGGAAGGAGGTCTCGATGTCGAGCTGGGTGAACTCCGGCTGCCGGTCGGCGCGCAGGTCCTCGTCGCGGAAGCACCGCACGATCTGATAGTAGCGGTCGAACCCCGCCACCATGAGCAGCTGCTTGAAGATCTGCGGGGACTGCGGCAGGGCGAAGAATTTCCCCTCATGCGTGCGGCTCGGCACGAGGTAGTCGCGCGCCCCCTCGGGGGTCGCCTTGGTCAGCATCGGCGTCTCGATGTCGATGAAGCCGTGCGCATCAAGATAGGCGCGCATGGAGCGCGTGATCTGATGGCGCTGGCGCAGCCTGCGGCTCATGACCTCCCGGCGCAGGTCGAGGTAGCGGTAGCGCAGCCGCACCTCCTCGCCCACCGTCTCATCGAGCTGGAACGGCAGCGGCTCGCAGCGGTTCAGCACCTCGAGCTCCGCGGCGAGCAGCTCCACGCGCCCCGAGGCGAGGTGCTCGTTGACGGTGCCCTCGGGACGGGCGCGCACGCGCCCCCTGACCCGGATCACGAACTCGTTGCGCAGCCGCTCGGCCTCCTTGAACAGCGCCGCCGCCTCGGGATCGAACACGATCTGCAGCAGGCCCTCGCGGTCGCGCAGGTCGATGAAAATGATGCCGCCGTGATCGCGGCGGCGGTGTACCCAGCCGGCGACCTCGATGCTCTGGCCGATGAGCCGCTCGTCGACCTGTCCGCAGTAATGTGAACGCATAAGGGCCGCGATGTTACGAAGGCGGGGCGCCCCCCGCAACCAGCACCGCCGCGCCCTGCAGGGAGCCTGAGCGCAGCCGCGCGAGCGCCTCGTTCGCCGCCTCGAGCGGGAAGCACTCGACAGTCGCGCGCAGGCCGAGCCGGGCGGCGAGCGGCATGAACTGCTCACCGTCCTGCCGGGTGAGGTTCGCCACCGAGCGCACCTGCCGCTCGCCCCACAGCAGCCGGTACGGGAAGGCCGGAATGTCACTCATGTGGATCCCGGCGCACACCACCGGTGCGCCCGGCCGCACCGCCGCGAGCGCCACCGGCACCAGCGCGCCCACCGGCGCGAACAGGATGGCCGCATCGAGCGGCTCGGGCGGCGCCTGATCCGAGCCGCCCGCCCAGACCGCCCCGAGCGTCCGGGCGAACGCCTGGCTCGCCGCATCCTGCGGGCGGGTGAACGCGAACACCTCGCGCCCGTCCGCCCGTGCCACCTGTGCCAGCAGGTGCGCCGCGGCACCGAAACCATAAAGGCCGAGCCGGGGACCCTCGCCCGCGGCGCGGTAGGCCCGATAGCCGATGAGCCCGGCGCACAGCAGCGGGGCGAGCTCGGCGGCCGGCACGCCCTGGGGCAAGGCCAGGCAGTAGCGCTCATCGGCGAGCACTTCCTCGGCGTAGCCCCCATCGACGCTGTAGCCGGTGAAGCGAGCGTTCGGGCAGAGATTCTCCCGGCCTTCCCGGCAGTCGCGGCACAGCCCGCAGGTCTGCCCGAGCCACGGCACCCCGACCCGCGCCCCGATGCGCCAGCGCGTCGCGGCCGCTCCGGTCTCGATCACCGTGCCGACGATCTCATGCCCCGGCGTGACTGGGTAGGGGATGTCCGGCAGCTCTGCATCGAGCAGGTGCAGATCGGTCCGGCAGACCCCGCAGGCCTCGACCGCGATGCGCACCTGATGGGGACCCGGCGGCGGCAGCGACACGGCCTCGAGTCGCAGCGGCGCACCGCGGGAACGCAGGCGCATCGCTCTCATGGCGGACCTAGCGCGGCGGCAGCCGCGGCGGCGCGCTCTCGTGCGGCGGCGGAGTCACGACCCCGCAGGTGATGATCATCCTCATGGCCGCATCGACGCTCATGTCGAGCTCGATCAGCTGCCGCCGCGGCACGATCACCAGCACGCCCGCGGTCGCATTCAGCGCCGCGGAGATGTACACCGCCGCATGCGGCTCGCCGGTGCGCGCCGAGACCTCCGCGACGTCCTCGGCGGTCAGAAACCCGAGACTCCACACGCCCGGGCGGGGATACTCGACCATGACCACCTTGCGGAACGCGCTCGACTGCGAGAACACGCTCTCGGCGAAGCTCTTCACCCCGCCGTACACGGCGCCCACGATGGGAATGTGGTGCAGCAGCTCCTCGCCGTACACCACCAGGCGCCGGCCGATCAGGTTCGTGACCAGCAGGCCGGTGAGGAACAGGACCGCGAGGGCGAGCACCAGTCCGATCGCCGCCTGCACCACAGCGCCGAGGGCCTCGAGGCGGTAGACGGCCGGCAGCGGCAGCAGCGGCACGATCCGATCGAGCACGCGCAGCAGGAACATCACCACCCAGAGCGTCGCGCCGATCGGCAGCCAGAACAGCACGCCCGCCAGCACGATCCGCCGCAACACCGAGCTCTTGGTCTTCGGGCCGGCCGGCGCCGGGCGGGCGGTCAACGGGACGTTCAAGCACTCACTGCCTGGAGCGACCCCGGGCCGCTCGCTTCGGGGCGCTCGGCTGGGCGCGCGCGCGCGTTGCGGCGCGGCCCGGCGGCTTGACGCGCTTGCGCGCGGGGCTCGCCGCGGCCGCCGCCGGCTGGGCGGGCGCCGGGGCGGGCGTCTCGGTCTTGGCGGGGCTCTTGGCCGCCTCCGCCGGCTTGCTCTCCTCGGTATCGCGCGCGGCCAGGTTGCGCTTGGCTTCCTTGTCGGACTTGAAGTCGGTCTCGTACCAGCCGCTGCCCTTCAGGCGGAACACCGGCGCGGAGATGAGCTTCGCGAGCGTCATGCGGCCGCAGGAGGGGCATTTCCTCAGCGGCGGGTCCGTGATCTTCTGCATCACCTCGACGTAGTACTGGCAGCTGCGGCACTGGTATTCGTAGAACGGCATGGGCAGAAGGTCTGTGTCGTGGAAGGAACCGAGTCTAGATTATACGCAACGCCGCGCTCACGCCTTGGCGAAGGCGAGTTCACCGTCGCGCACGGTGACCGCCACCCGGTCGCCGGGGCCGAACTGGCCCTTCAGGATGCGCTGCGCGAGCGGATTCTCGATCTGCTGCTGCACGGTGCGCCTCAGCGGCCGGGCGCCGTAGACCGGGTCGAAGCCCGCCTCGCCGAGGCGGTCGCGCGCGGCGTCATCGAGCGCGAGGTCCATGTTGCGCTCCTGCAGGCGCTTGCGCAGGTAGAGCAGCTGGATATCGACGATGGCGCGGATCTGCGCGGCGCCGAGCGGGTGGAACACCACGATGTCGTCGATGCGGTTGATGAACTCGGGGCGGAAGCTCTGCTGCACGATTTCCATCACCGCGCTTTTCATGCGCGCGTAGTTGCCCTCGCCGGCGTACTCCTGGATCACCTGCGAGCCGAGGTTGGAGGTCATGATGATGACGGTGTTGCGGAAGTCCACCGTGCGGCCCTGCCCGTCGGTGAGCCGGCCGTCATCGAGCACCTGCAGCAGCACGTTGAACACGTCGGGATGGGCCTTCTCGACCTCATCCAACAGGATCACCGCATAGGGCCGGCGCCGCACCGCCTCGGTGAGATAGCCGCCCTCCTCGTAGCCGACGTATCCGGGCGGCGCGCCGATCAGGCGCGCCACGGAGTGCTTCTCCATGAACTCGGACATGTCGATGCGCACCATCGCCTCCTCGGTGTCGAAGAGGAACTCCGCGAGCGCCTTGCAGAGCTCGGTCTTGCCGACGCCGGTGGGCCCGAGGAACAGGAACGAGCCGGTGGGCCGGCGCGGATCGGAAAGCCCCGCGCGCGAGCGGCGGATGGCGTCCGAGACGATCCGCAGCGCCTCGTCCTGGCCGACCACGCGCTTCGCGAGCGCCTCCTCCATGCGCAGCAGCTTCTCGCGCTCGCCCTCGAGCATCTTCGAGACGGGAATGCCGGTCCACTTGGAGACCACCTCGGCGATCTCCTCCTCGGTCACGCGGTTGCGCACCAGGCGCGGAGCCTCCCCCTCGCTGGTCTCGGCGGCAGCCAAGCGCTTCTCGAGCTCGGGGATCCGCCCGTACTGCAGCTCCGCCATGCGCGTCAGATCGCCGGCCCGGCGGGCCGTCTCGAGCTCGACGCGCGCGCGGTCGAGCTCCTCGCGGAACGAGGCCGCGCCCTGCAGCGCCGCCTTTTCCGACTTCCAGACTTCCTCCAGATCGGCGTACTCGCGCTCCAGGCCCGCGAGCGTCTCCTGCAGCGCCGCGAGGCGCTTGCGCGAGGCCTCGTCCTGCTCCTTGTGCAGCGCCTCCTGCTCGATCTTCAGCTGAATGATCCGCCGCTCAAGCCGGTCGAGCGACTCGGGCTTGGAGTCGATCTCCATGCGGATGCGCGCGGCGGCCTCGTCGATCAGGTCGATCGCCTTGTCGGGCAACTGCCGGTCGCTGATGTAGCGGTGCGAGAGCGTCGCGGCCGCGACGATCGCAGGATCGGTGATGTCGACGCCGTGGTGCACCTCGTAGCGCTCCTGCAGGCCGCGCAGGATCGCGATGGTGTCCTCCACCGAGGGCTCATCGACCAGCACTTTCTGGAAGCGCCGCTCGAGGGCGGCGTCCTTCTCGATGTACTGGCGATACTCATCGAGCGTGGTCGCCCCGACGCAATGCAGCTCGCCGCGGGCGAGCGCGGGCTTGAGCATATTGCCGGCGTCCATGGCCCCTTCGGCCTTGCCGGCCCCGACCATGGTGTGCAGCTCGTCGATGAACAGGATCACCTGGCCTTCCTGCTTGGCCAGATCGCTGAGCACGCCCTTCAGGCGCTCCTCGAACTCGCCGCGGAATTTCGCCCCGGCGATAAGCGAGCCCATGTCGAGCGCGAGAATGCGCTTGCCCTTGAGCCCCTCGGGCACCTCGCCGTTGATGATGCGCTGCGCGAGCCCCTCGACGATGGCGGTCTTGCCGACGCCGGGCTCCCCGATCAGCACTGGATTGTTCTTGGTGCGCCGCTGCAGCACCTGCACGGTGCGGCGGATCTCCTCATCGCGGCCGATCACCGGGTCGAGCTTGCCCGAGGCGGCGCGCGCGGTGAGATCGACGGTGTACTTCTCGAGCGCCTGGCGGCTCTCCTCGGCGTTGGCATCCTCGACCTTCTCCCCGCCGCGCACCTCGTCGATGGCCTTGGCGAGCGCCCCGCGCACCACGCCGCTCTCCTGAAAGAGCTTCGCGAGCGGGCGGTCCTCGAAGGCCGCGAGCACGAACAGCTCGCTCGCGATGAACTGGTCGCCGCGCTGCTGCGCGAGCTTGTCGGTGACGTTGAACAGTCGGTTCAGATCGTTCGAGACGTGCACCTCCCCGGGGGCGCCCTCGACCTTCGGCAGCCGGTCGAGCAGCGCGCCGAGCCCCGCGCGCAGCCGGTTGACGTCCGCGCCGGTCTTCACGAGCAGCGGGCGCACCGTGCCGCCCTGGCTGTCGATCAGCGCCAGCAGCACGTGAGCCGGCTCGATGAACTGATGGTCGCGCCCGACGGCGAGCGACTGCGCGTCGGCGAGCGCCTGCTGGAACCGGCTGGTGAGTTTGTCCATTCGCATCGGGAGCACCTGAATCTCGCGGCTCCAGGCGCAATGGGGGCGGACAGAGCGCCGTTCAAGAGCGCCAGATCAGCGCCGCCATGCGTCCGCAGCGCCCGTCGCGCCGGAAGGAGAAGAACCTTGCGGAATCCGCGTAGGTACACCACCGGCCGCCGGACACTCGGGCCACCCCGAGGGCGGCCAGGCGCTGGCGGGCGAGTGCGTACAGATCGCACTGCCAGCGCCCCCGGGCATTGGGGGTGAAGGCCGCCGCCGCGGCGGGGTCCGACCCGGTGAAGGCGGCGCGCACCTCGGCCCCGACCTCGTAATGGGCCGGCCCGATCGCCGGCCCCAGCCAGGCGAGCACCTCGCCCGGGGCGGCCCCAAGCGCACGCAGCGCGGATTCCAACACGCCGGCGGCGAGCCCCCGCCAGCCCGCATGGGCCGCGCCGACCGCCGAGCCGTCGCGCACGGCCAGCAGCACCGGCAGGCAATCGGCCACTTGGACCACGCAGACCCGACCCGCCGCGCACGCCACGGCGGCATCGGCCGCCTCGGTCGGGCCATCGCCCTCGCCGAGCTCGACGACGCGCCGGCCGTGCACCTGCTCGAGCCAGGCGGGTTCCCGCGGCAGCGCCAGGCGCTCGCGCAGCCGCGCGCGGTTGCGCTCGACGGCCTGCGGCTCATCGCCGACGTGCGTGGCGCAATTGAACGAATCGTAGGGCGGTGCGCTCACCCCCCCGGTGCGCAGCGTAAAAGCGGCGCGCACCCCGGGCGGCACCTCCCAGTCGGGCTCGAGCAGCTCAAGCGCGCCGTTCACGCTCGTCCTGTTCCAGCGCCGCGAGCAGGCGCGCCATGTCGAGCGGCAGCGGCGAGTCCCACTCGAGGCGCTTGCCGCTGAGCGGATGCACGAGCCCCAGATGCGCCGCGTGCAGCGCCTGGCGCGGGAACGCGCGCAGCGCGGCGGCGAGCGCCGCGCTGCAGCCGGCCGGGATCCGCTTGCGGCCGCCATAGAGCGGGTCTGCCACCACCGGATAGCCAATGTGCGCGAGGTGGACGCGGATCTGATGCGTGCGCCCGGTCTCGAGCTGCACGCGCACCAGCGTGTGGGCGGGAAACCGCCTGACGATGCGGTAATGCGTGACGGCCTCGCGCCCGTCACTGCGCACAGCCATGCGCGTGCGCTGAGTGCGGTGCCGGCCGATCGGCTCATCGACCCGGCCGCCGCCGGTCATCGCCCCGGTGCACACGGCCAGGTACACCCGCTCGATCGCGCGCTGCGCCAGCGCCGCGACCAGGCGGACATGCGCCTCGGGCGTTCGCGCCACCACGAGCAGCCCGCTGGTGTCCTTGTCCAGTCGGTGCACAAGACCGGCGCGCGGCACGTGCGCGAGCGCCGGATCGAGCGCGAGCAGCGCGTTCTGCAGCGTATGGCGGGGATTGCCGGCCCCGGGGTGCACCACCAGCCCCGGGGGCTTGTCGATGACGAGGATGCCGCGATCCTGATGCACCACGGTCAGGGACAGCGCCTCGGGCTCGACGCGCGTGTCGGCCGGCCAGTGCGCGCGCACGCACACGTGCTCGCCCCCGAGCACTTTGTCCTTGGCGCGCAGCCGGCGCCCGTCGACCTCGACCGCGCCGGCCTCGATCCAGCCCTGCAGCCGCGCGCGCGAGTACTGCGGCAGCGCGCGCGAGAGCGCCTGATCGAGACGCAGGCCGGCAGCCTCGGGCGCCAGCTCGATGCGGTGGACGCGGAACTCCCCGCTCCGGCCCGGGTCGGAATCCGAAGTCTCCGCGGCGGATTCGCTATACTCTTCGCCCATGCTTCCCAATCTGTCCTCCCGAGGCCGCGCGCGCGGCATGGCCGTGGTCGCGCTGTGCGCGGGCGCGCTCGCCCTGACGGGCTGCTCGCATCGCAAACTGATGCTCAACAGCCCGGTGTCGATCTACCAGCAGGCCAACAAGGACCTGCGGGACCTCGATTTCAACGGCGCGATCAAGCTCTACCAGCGTCTCACCGCGGTCTTTCCGTTCACGCCGCAGGCGCGTCAGGCGCAGCTCGATCTGGTCTACGCATATTACCGCGCGGGCCAGGACGATTCCGCCATCGACGCGGCCAATACCTTCATCCGGCAGCACCCGACGCACCCGCGGGTCGATTACGCCTGGTACATGAAGGGGCTGGTGCACTTCCCCAAGCGGTCGAACCCTATCGAGCGGCTCTTCGGCGCGCACCTGTCCATGCGCCCCCCGATCAACGTGCGCAAGTCCTTCGCAGCCTTCCGGGTCGTGGTTACCCGGTACCCGCACAGCATCTACGCCCACGACGCCTGGCAGCGCATGATCTATCTGCGCGACCGCCTGGCCGCCTACGACACCTACGTGGCACGCTATTACTACACGCGCGGCGCCTACGTGGCCGCCGCGCGGCGCTGCCGGCTGGTGCTGGAGAATTACCAGCGGGCGCCCGCCGTCCAGAGCGCGCTCGCCGTGATGATCCTCTCGTACGAGCGGCTGGGCCTGAAGACACTCGCGGCACAGGCCCGCAGGGTCTATGCGGCGAACTTCACCGGCTCGGTGACCCGGGCGGCAGACATCACCACGAGCCACTGGTGGCATTTCTGGTAGGCGCCGCGCGAGCGCGCTGAGCCGCCAGCGAGGACTGCGAGCACCGATGCGCGGGCATCGCTCCCGCACGCGAGTCCGTCCTGACTCGATGCCGGCCCCAGTCAGGCTCCTGTCCGTGATGGTAAACATGTCCCCGGGCGGCATCTTGATTGCGGCGATTGGCGCATTGGCAGCCCGTGCTGCGATTCGAGAAGCAAATTCCGCCAAGCGGTCCGCCTCGCCGCATCTGCGCTGACTCGCGGCCGGGCCAGGCGGACCCGCCGATGTGACCGCGAGACGGCCCATCGCGAGCCGGCCGACCGTTCAGCCGCAGCGCACTGCCCACTCCTGAGCCCCGGCGCTCAGCTCATCTGTCAGATCGGGTGTGCCGCGAGAGCGTAGAAGCGCGAGCCTGAACGTCTGATTCACAGCGATCGGGGAAGCGAACGGGACCGGTCCGTGGCCGTCAGGGGGAAAAGCCGTAGCCCGGGGCCGATAAAAGGGGGCGGTCCATGCGTCTTTCGCGAGCTGCGCCCTAAGCCGTTCCGCTGTCACATGGTGCACAGCCGGCCAATCCGAAAGACCTTGAAAGAAATTCCTGCGGGGGTGCCGAATCGGGACCGAGCCGTTCGTGGTAGAGGTGAGGTGAGCGACCGCTGATGCGGCACGTCCCGAAGACAGGAGATGAGCCGCGATGCAGTACCTGATTTCCGTGATCGCCGGCGGAGCTGAATTGACCAGTCCCGACGACGAGGCAGCCATCGACGTGTTCAATGATCGGCTCCCGGCGGAAGGTCACTGGGTGTACGCCAACGGTCTCGCAGCGCCCAGCACGGCCACCGTCATCGACGGACGGGATGAGAAGCCGGTGTTCACCGATGGGCCCTATCTGGAGTCCAGGGAGCACCTCGCAGGCTTCTGGATCATCGAGACCCCGAACCTCGACGTGGCGCTCAAGCTCGCCGCCGAGGGCTCGAAGCACTGCAATTGGAAGGTCGAGTTGCGACCGTTCCACAGTCACTGAGCGTGCTCGAGGTCCGGGAAGCGATCAATCAGGCCCACCGTGAGGAGTGGGGGCGGGTGATTGCCGCTCTGGCCAGACGCTGTCGAGGTTGGTGACTACGACGCGGGCGCCAAACCGATGCCGCTCGCCGCGCCGGCGATGAGGGCTGCTTTGCCCTTGAGTCGCATAGCCTCAGATCGCTGCGATGAACTCACCGGCACGCCGCAACGCCTCGATCGCCTCCGGCAGTTGCGGCGCAAAGCCCTGCCACACGTGCACCAGGTCGGGCCAGATGTCCAGATGGACCTCGCCTCCGACAGCGCGGGCCTTTGTCGCAAAGCGCACGCTGTCATCGAGGAGCAATTCCGCCGCGCTCGCCTGCATGAAAATCGGCGGCATTCCCTCGAGATTGGCAAACAGAGGGGAGGCGAGCGGCTGCCTCGCATCCTGCCCCTCGAGGTAAAGCCCGGCGAAGCATTCCGGCACGGCTTTTCCACCGAGGCGCGGGTCCGCGTTTTCAATCATTGAGGCGCCGCTGTTCGTAAGATCGGTCCAGGCCGAGAAGGTCACTGCGCCATCTGCCCGGCCGGCCTTGCGCTCGCGCAAGGCAAGGAGCGTCGCCAGGGCGAGGCCCCCTCCAGCGGAGTCTCCGAGAAGGAAAGCCCGCCGTGCTGGAGCGCGCCCCTCGGGTCCATGCTCACACATCCAGCGGAAGGCCGTGACCGCATCCTCGAGCGCGGCCGGGAAGGGATGCTCCGGCGCAAGCCGGTACTCGATGAGCAACACCGCACAGCGCACCGCCTGTGCAACCCACATCGTGAAATTACGATACGCAGTGATGCCACCCGCTACGTAGCCGCCGCCGTGTATGAAGAGCAGCCGACGGCCGCAGTCGGCGTCGCGGTCGAGCAGCCACTCGGCTCGCAGACCTGCGGGGGCCGCGGGTAGAACGCGCACCCTCGAGAGGGCCGGGGCTGTAAAGTATTGTTCCATGGCCGCGCGCGCGGCCACATGAGGGGCGATGTCGGACGAGGCCGCCATACGCCGGCCAAGCTCGATCAGGTGTTGCAGCACTGCCTCGTGCGCGCTCGATGGCATGATCTCGGCCTCATGAGTCTCAAAAGCTGGCGCGCAGCACGATGCCCACCGTCCGCGGTTGGGAGATGATGACGGGCGTCGGTGCGGCCGGATCATACTCGTTGGCGAGAGTGGTCGCGTCCACCTCGCCCGCGGTGTCGAAGGCGTTCTTCAGGTAGATTTGCGCGGAGAGCCTGCGTGTCAAGGTGACCACCCAGTCGACATCCACAGTGTCGAACGAGCCGAGCGCGTAGAGTGCGCTCGCGCTCGTGCCAAAACCCTCGGTGCGCTGACCGATCCAGCGGTCGGCCAAGGTCAGGGAGGTCGGATAGCCCGGAGCGAGTGCGAAGCGGTAGGTTCCGAGTAGCGCGAAATTGAAGCGCGGGGACAGCGGCAGCCGCGCACCGGAGTAGTCGATTTTGAGCACGGGCACCGGACCGGTGAGCCAGGCATGAGTGTAGGCGGCCGAGCCGCCGAGTGTGAGATGACTAGTTACGCGTGCTTTGAAGCTCATCTCAGCACCCTGCACGCGCGCACCGTTGCCGTTCTCGAGTTGGTTCACACCACCGTTGTTGACCACGAGCTGGATGTGATGCCACTCGATGTCGTAGATGTCGAAGTTCAGCTGCAAACGGCGGTCTAAGAGCGAAGATTTCTCCCCGAGTTCGTAGTTCCAAAGCTTGTCCGGAGAGAAACTCGGGTTGTGCAGGCCCGAGAAGAGCACGAAGTTCGGGCCGCCTGGCCGGAATCCGCTCGCCGCGCGCGCATACAGCATTACCTCGGGGGTCAGCTGGTACTTCGGGTTAATAGAGAAGGTGGTGACGCTCTGGTCGGTCGCTGCGATGGGCGAGTTGTACACAGAATTCGAGCCCGTCGCGAATAGCCCGAAGGTCGTTTCCTGGTACAACTGGTGCTGTGCACTGTAGCGCACGCCGAGGCCGAGGCTGAGGCCGGGGGTTAGGGCAATCGTTGCATCGGCGTAGCCGGCGAGCTCGCGATAGCTGCTAGGCAGGTCGGCGTCGAAGGGCACGAGGCCGAAGAACGTTCCGCCCGGATTGGCGAGATCGTACAGGTCGACGATCTCGTTGGTAATCTCGTGGTCGTAATAGCCGCCGAGGATCCAGCGCAGCCGCCCCTCTTGGTGCGACACGAGACGCACCTCCTCGGTGACCCTATGGGTATTGGTGTCGACAGGGAGTTGAAAGGGATCCCTGCCGGCGCCGAACACAGCAAGCAGCGCATCATAGACCAGGCTCTCGTCGCTCAGGGAGAAGCCGTGGCTCGCCTGATCGCCGGTGATCGAGGTGAGCGTGAACCACGGCAGGCGCCAGTTGATCTTGGCGGAGTAGAGCGTAAGGCTGCTCACCGCCGGCTGCTCGAGCGGGTAAGCCTGAGCGTAGGTGCCGATGGTCGGCTGGTGCGTCACGAAGTTGCGGAAGGCGGTATCGAGGCCGACGCTCGAATCGCGCTGATAGAATGCGCTCAGGCGCATCTCCAATCCCGGTGCCGGATCGAGCAGCAGCTGTATCCTCCCGCCCTCGTTACGCGTGGCGCCCTGGTTATCCCGGTGATAGACCGGATCGGTGGCGTAGCCGGAGTCATAGTCATCGATACCATCGATGCGCACCGCCCCAAGGCCGCCGCCGAAGGGTAGGTTCACCATGCCGCGCAGGCCGTAGTTGGTGCCGCCGTGCTCGGTTTGCGATAGCTCCGTCTCCCCCGTCGCGTGCAAGCCGTGCGGATCGGGCGGGGCGGTCACGTACTTCACCGCACCGCCGAGGGAGTCGGCGCCGTAGAGCGTTCCCTGCGGCCCATTCAGCACTTCGACGCGTTGGAGGTCGAAGGTGTTAATGTTGAAGCTCTGGTAGCCAAGGCCGAAGGAGGTGCTCGCCCCGAGCGGCACCCCATCGAGATACAGCCCAATGGCGCTGCTCAATTGGCCGCCGGTTCCCATCGTGACTCCGCGGATTGCGATTAGGCCCGGGGCCGCGCCGGAATTGGTAATGAGACCGGGTACGTAGGCGGCGAAGTCGCCGAGGTTGTGCGCGTCGATCTGCTTGAGCTCGCTGGCAGTCATCGCGGTAACCTGGAACGGCACGCTCTGCACGGGCTCTTCGCGGCGTGTCGCGGTGACCACTACCTCCTGCAGCTGCGCGATGCTACCACCTCGCACCGGGTCGGACCCGCGCCCTGCATCCCGGTCGGGGGTGGTGGCAGCGGGTGGGACCGAGTTGGCCGTGGCGGCGGCGGCCTGTGCGGTGAGCAAACTGCACGCGATGAGGCATGCGCTGGAGAACCTTCTCGACATAGCCGAGCCCCCCTCTGACCGTACTGAATGTGCGTCGCGTCGTTTCGCTGTCATCAATCTATCGGCCGCTGGTCGCAAAGCAACCGTGGGCGCCGCCGCCGGAGTCTTCGCTCAGTTGCCAAGCCAGCCGAGTGGCGTGTTCTCGGCCGCCGCCTCCCAACCGAGCTGCAGGTGATTGTCACCGCTCAGGAGCGCGGTTTGGACGGGGCCGGGCATGCCCGTGGTGTCCAGGGATGATTCCGCGAACACAACGCCGTCGCTCGGTCCGCGGTTCTCATTGTAGAAATAGACAATGTCGGGGTCGCTGCCGCAGAGCAGATAAGTGGATACAGCGCTCAGAATCGCCTGCGATTTCAACCTGCTCACCAGGGATCCCTGATCAATCGCATACTCGATGCCGTAACCGTCGCTGACATACCCCTGGCCACCGTAGTAGGTGGTGTACCAATCCTGCTGGGTCTCGTCGACGCCGTACACGCCGTCCCAGCGCGCGAGCATCTGGCGTTGTCCGGCGTAAATGTCGTGGCCGCCGGTGTCGTAGATGGACAGCTCCGGATGGTAGACGTACTGCCCATCACTGGTGTAATCGGTGTGTGGTGAGGCACCGTTGAGCGTGCCGCCGCATTCGGGATAGATGAGGGGGGCCCGTTCCGTGCCGTGAGCGAAGGTGTAATCGAGCCCTCCGTTCGAACCACCCGGCAGGATCAGCTTACGCACGTCCTTCAGATGCGGCCGGCCCCAGGACGGCGTCACGCGCGCGACGTCGACGCGCGCTGCGAACGCGCCCTTGCTCCAGGCCAGGAGGTCGACCTGCACGGCCCCGGTCCTCTGCCGCATGACTTCGATGACATCGGCAATGGATTGAGCCCACGGGTAATTGCCGTCATGGGGATTGGCGAAATCGACGGCGAAAACCTCGTAGTCCGCCGCCGAGAGGTACTGCATCAGACCGGTTCTCGGACCGGAGTACGCGCCGCAAGTGCCGCTGCCGGCGAGGTCCGGGTCGGCGTATTCCCTGTCCACGTTCTCGTTGGCGTCCATCACTGGGAGTAGGGGTACGGCATGGGCGCCGCTATTCCATCCTGGCGCGTAATAGATCAGGAACTCGGAGCCCCGCGGCTCGGCGGCGCCGAAGAATGTCAGCCGCTGACCGGTTTGGTCGTCACGGCCGTCCCCCGGATACTGCTGCGCCGGCCAGCCGGGATACGTGTCGTTCCACAGTTCGACCTGCTGCCAGCCGTACTGCACCGTAGTGCATGTGGCGAGCAACTGCGCAGTTCCAGCGCCGGAGGCGTGTGCGGGCGGCGGCAGCTCAGCCCCCGCCCGGGGCAGATCGGCGTGCGAATCGGTCTGGAACCGGAGTGCTTCCTCGAGAATCAGCAGGCTAGCGGCGAGCCTCCCCCGCGCTGTTGCAACTCTCAGGCAACCTCGCAATGCACACCTCTCTTCTTTTTGTCCGGTAGTCTGCCCATACAGTGTGCGGCTATAATGGGCCCGAGCCCGCCGACCGTCGACGACCGGAGGACTCAACAGCAGAGGACAAAATCGCTCATGCTGGACATCCATCTGCACGCCGCGAGGCCCAGGGCAGCCATCTCGGCGGTCGAATTGCGCTCTCTGGCGCCCGTCGCGTCGGCTGCGGGCATCCGCCTCGAGGAAATCCTGCGCGGACTCGATCTCGCCCCTGAGCTGCTTGATGAGCCGCGTGGAAACGGCATCGGACTCGCGGATTATTTCAGGATCCTAGAACGTGTTTCGCTCGCGCTGCGCGACGAAAGTTGCGGGCTGACGGCGCGGCCCCTGATTGTGGGCGCGACGGATCTGGTACTCGCAAGCCTCTCGGGCTGCAGGGACCTTGAAGCGGTGATGCGCTCAGTCGCGCGCACGTACAATATCCTGCATGGTGGTCCGTTCAATCGGGTGGAAGTGCGCTTTGGACGACTGACTTACGTAGTGGACGATACGGCCTTTCCGTACGCTTCGAATGCCGCTCCGGAGCGAATCCTATTCAGGTTGAACTGCGTGCTGGTATTCCTGCACGCCCTGTTCACGCTGGTCGCCGGGGACGCTGTCGCGAACTGTTTGCGCCAAGTGCACACCAAGATTGACCGTGACGCAGGCAGGGGCTTTTCGTGCTTTTGGGGCGTGCCGATCCGCTGGAGCGCGCCCGTTTATGCCCTCGATTATGATCAGGACGCGGCCTACCGGGCCGTCGACGAAACGAAGCCGCCGCCGTCCTCACATGCGATTTACCGCCGAATGGTCGAGTTGGCGGAAGACACGCTTCGCGCCGAGTCCCACTCGCAAAGCGCGCTCGGCGCCATCCATGCGGCATTCATCGACACCGAATTTTCTCAGGCGGCTGTCGCGCAACGCGCGGGCATGAGCGTCGCCACGCTCAGGCGGCGGTTGCAGGCCGAAGGATTGCCGAGCTTCCGCGAGCTGCGCGATCGCGTTTTGAATGAGACCGCCCGCTCCCTGCTCGAGCGCCGCCTGAGTCCGTTCGAGGTTGCCGAGCAACTCGGCTTCAGCGATCTGCGCAGCTTCAGCCGAGCGTTCCGTCGCTGGAACGGCATGACACCGACTGCCTTCACCGGGAAATACTCCCGCGGTTGAGGGGAAACCCGGATCCGCCATCAGTAGTTCTTTATCCGGCGGGGCCGGACTCCGTGGGATGAAACCAGCGCGCATCGCGC
>JAJYLP010000059.1 GCA_021787615.1 Pseudomonadota bacterium | reverse complement strand
GCGCGCTGTATCCGCAGCGCTACCGGGTGCTGGAGCACGCTCTGCGCAAGGCGCGGGGCAATCAGAAGGAGTTTCTGAAGAAGATCGAGCAGCAGCTGTCCGGCGCGCTGAAGAAGCACGGCATCCCGGCCCGGGTCGAGACGCGCGAGAAGCACATCTACAGCATCTACAACAAGATGCTGCGCAAGCGCACCTCGCTCGCTGAGATCGTCGACGTGTACGGCCTGCGCATCATCGTCGATGAGACCGACACCTGTTATCGCGCGATCGGCGTGGTGCACTCGGTGTTCAAGCCCATGCCGGGGCGGTTCAAGGACTACATCGCCATCCCGCGCGTCAACGGTTACCAGTCCCTGCACACGACGCTGTTCGGACCCAACGCGGTGCCGATCGAAGTGCAGATCCGCACCGATGACATGGATCGGGTGGCCGAGTCCGGTATTGCCGCGCACTGGAAGTACAAGAGCGGCGAGGCCGCCGGGTCGATGGAGCAGGCGCGCGCGCGCGAGTGGATCTCGGGACTGGTGGAGCTGCAGGAGGACGGTAGCTCCGAGGAGTTCCTCGAGAGCGTCAAGGTCGACCTCTATCCCGACAAGGTCTACGTCTTCACGCCCAAGGGCAAGATCCTGCGCCTGCCCACCGGCGCGACGGTGGTGGATTTCGCCTACGCGGTGCACACCGACGTGGGCAACCGCTGCGTCGCGGCCAAGGTCGACCGGCGGCTCACCCCGCTGCGCACGGTGCTGCGCAACGGCCAGACTGTCGAGATCATCACCGCCAAGGGCGCGGTCCCCAACCCTGCCTGGGTGGGCTTCGTGGTCACCGCCAAGGCGCGCAGCGCCATCCGGCACTACCTGAAGGGCCTGCGCCGCAGCGAGGCGATCGCCCTCGGGCAGCGGCTGCTCTGGCAGGCGCTCGGGGAGTTCCATCTGTCCTTCGAGAGCGTCGCGCCCGAGACGCGCTCGGTGATGCTCGGGGAGCTCGGCATGAAGGACATGGACGAGCTCTACGAGAAGATCGGACTTGGCGAGCGCCTCGCGCCGCTCGTGGCGCGCCGGCTGCTGCCGGTGGGCGCGGCCGACCAGGGCTCCCACCTGCCCGCGCCGCTCGCCATCGCCGGCACCGAGGGGCTGCTCGTGACCTACGCGCGCTGCTGCTTCCCGCTGCCCAACGACCCGGTGTTCGCCTTCCTCTCGGCCGGGCGCGGCGTGGTGATCCACCGCGACCGCTGCGTGAACGTCGAGGACTACCGCAAGCACCCCGAGAAGTGGCTGCCGGTGAGCTGGCAGCCCTCCGCCGAGCGGCTGTTCAGCTCGGAGATCCGCGTCGATGTGGTCAACCGCACCGGCGTGCTCGCCGGGGTGGCCGCCGCCATCGCCAGCGCCGACACCAACATCCATCACGTTTCGATCGAGGAACAGGAAGGCGACGCCTCGATACTGACCTTCGAGCTGAAGGTCCGTGACCGCAAGCAGCTCGCCCGCGTGATGCGCGTCATTCGGCGCCTGCCGGACGTCACGCGCGTCAGCCGGACGATCGCTGCGCACGCGCGCGGCGGCCGCGCCGCCGACATCGAGGAGCTCGACGAGGCGGATTCAAACTCCGATACTCCATGAGGACGCACATGACCCGCACGATCATTCACACCGACAAGGCGCCGCCGGCGATCGGCACGTACTCCCAGGCCGTGCGCGCCGGGGACACGGTGTACCTCTCCGGGCAGATTCCCCTCGATCCGGCCACCAAGGAGCTGGTTACGGGCGACATCGAGGCGCAGATCCGCCGCGTGTTCGAGAATCTCGAGGCGCTCGCGCACGCCGCCGGCGGGACGCTGGCGCAGGCGGTCAAAGTCAACATCTACCTGACCGATCTGGCGCACTTCGCCAAGGTCAACGAGATCATGGCGCAGTATTTCCCGCAGCCGTATCCGGCGCGGGCCGCGGTCGGCGTGGCGCAGCTGCCGCGCGGCGCGAGCGTCGAGGCGGAGTGCATCCTGCACCTTGGCTGAAGCGACATGCAAAACCGGCGCGAGCGAACAGCGTCCGGTGACGGCGCTGCGCGGCGTCGGCGCGCAGCTCGCCGAGCGGCTGCGCCGGCTCGGTGTCGAGCAAGTGCAGGACCTGCTGTTCATTCTGCCTGTCGGCTATGACGACCGGACCGAGTGCCGGCGCATCGGGCAACTCTATCCCGGCATGCGCGCGCTCATCGAAGGCGAGGTGCAGCTCACCGAGGTGGTCTTCCGCCGACGGCGCCAGCTGCTGACACGGCTGTCCGACGGCTCGGGCTTCCTGACCCTGAGGTTCTTCCACTTCTCGGCGAGCCAGCAGGAGGGCCTGGTGCGCGGCGCGCGCCTGCGCTGCTTCGGCGAGGTGCGCCGCGGCCCGCAGGGCCTGGAGATGGTCCACCCGGAGTACCGGCGCATCAGCGACCGCTCGGAGGCGGTGGAGGACCGGCTGACGCCGCTTTATCCGCTGACCGAAGGGGTGACCCAGGGCCGGCTGCGCATGCTCATCGCGCAGGCGCTGCGCGAGCTCGACGATGCCGGTGTGCGCGACTGGCTGCCGCGTGAGCTGGTGGAGGATCTGCGCCTGCCCTCGTTGCGCGAGGCGCTGCATTACGTGCACCGGCCGCCGAAGAACGCCCGGCTCGAGGAGCTCGCCGCTCGCCGCCACCCGGCGCAGCGGCGCCTGGCGTTCGAGGAGTTGCTCGCCCATCAGGCGAACCTGCGCCTCCTGAAACGCGCCACCCAGACCGATCCGGCCTGGGCGCTCGAGGATGCCCAGGGGCTCGCCGCGCGGCTGCTCGCCTCGCTGCCGTTCCGCCTGACCGGCGCGCAGGCGCGCGCGCTGGCGGAAGTCGAGGCGGACCTGCACGCCGAGCGGCCGATGGTGCGCCTGGTGCAGGGCGATGTGGGCTGCGGCAAGACCGTGGTCGCGGCCATCGCCGCGGCGCGCGCCGCGGGCAGCGGCCTGCAGGCGGCGCTCATGGCGCCGACGGAGCTGCTGGCCGAACAGCATTGGCGCAACTTCCGCGACTGGTTCCAGCCGCTTGGCCTGCCCGTGGCACTGCTGTCGGGAACGCAGCCGGCGCGCACGCGGCGCAGCGTGCTCGAGACCGTTGCCTCGGGCGAAGTGCGCCTCGTGGTCGGCACGCACGCGCTGTTCCAGGAGGGCATCGAATTCGCGCACCTGGCGCTGGTCATCGTCGATGAGCAGCACCGCTTCGGCGTGCAGCAGCGGCTGCGGCTGCAGGAGAAGGGACGCAAGCTCGGGCGCTTCCCGCACCAGCTCATCATGACGGCGACGCCCATCCCGCGCACGCTCGCCATGACGGCCTACGCCGATCTCGACGTCTCGGTGATCGACGAGCTGCCGCCCGGCAGAACGCCCGTGCAGACCGTGGTGGTGCCCGAGCAGCGCCGCGACCAGGTGGTTGCACGTGTCGATCAGGCCTGCCGCGCGGGCCGGCAGGTTTACTGGGTCTGTCCGCTCATCGAGGAGTCCGAGGAACTGCGTGCCCAGGCCGCGGAGGAAACCGCCGCGGCGCTCGAGGCGGCCCTGCCGGACGTTCGCGTCGGACTGGTGCACGGTCGCATGCCCTCGGCGAAGAAGGACCAGGCGATGTCGGAGTTCAAGGCAGACCGCATCCAGCTGCTGGTGGCGACGACGGTCATCGAGGTCGGCGTCGATGTGCCGAACGCCACGCTCATGGTGATTGAGAACGCCGAGCGCATGGGCCTCGCGCAGCTGCATCAGCTGCGAGGCCGCGTCGGGCGCGGCGCGGCCTCGAGCAGTTGCGTGCTGCTGTACCGCGCGCCGCTCGCGCCGCTCGCGCGCCGCCGCCTCGAGGTCATGCGCAAGACGAACGACGGCTTCGAGATTGCCCGCCGCGACCTGGAGTTGCGCGGTCCGGGCGAGCTGCTCGGCACGCGGCAGACGGGCCTGGCGCAGATGCGCGTCGCGGATCTGATCCGCGACGCGGACCTGCTTGCGCGGGTGCAGGCGGCCGCGGAGGTGCTCCTCGCGGAATATCCGGATAATATCGCCGCACTTTCGGCCCGCTGGCTCGCCGGCGCCGAGCAGTACGGGAGGGTGGGGTAATCGTCATGTCAGCCACGATCGGTCGGTTCGACCCTGACCGCGGGCCCGTCGAGGCGCCGTTCGGGCATCGGCTCGCGCGCCGCCTCGCCGAGTACGGCCGGCTGGCGCGCCTCGACCGGCCGATCGGCACCTGGCTGCTGCTGTGGCCGACGCTCTGGGCGCTGTGGATCGCGGGCCACGCCCGCCCCGATCCGGCCGTGCTCATCGTCTTCGTGCTCGGCGTCTTCGTCATGCGCGCCGCCGGCTGCATCATCAACGATTTCGCCGACCGCAACATCGATGCGCACGTCAAGCGGACCCGCGACCGGCCGCTCGCCGCGCGCAGAGTCTCGCCCGCCGAGGCGCTGACGCTGTTCGTGCTGCTGATGCTGGCGGCGCTGTGGTTGGTGATGCGCCTGAACCGGCTCACGTTCGAGCTGGCCGCCCTCGGCGCGCTGCTCACCGCCTCCTACCCGTTCGTGAAGCGGTTCTTTCCGCTGCCGCAGCTGTATCTGGGGCTGTCGTTCGGCGGTTGGAGCATCCCGATGGCCTTCGCCGCCCAGCTGGGCGCGGTGCCGCGCGTGGCCTGGGTGCTGTACATCGCCGCGGTGGTCTGGGCGGTGGTGTACGACACCCTCTATGCCATGGTCGACCGCGACGATGACCGCAAGATCGGCATTCAATCGAGCGCGCTGCTGTTCGCCGACCTCGACCGGCTGATGGTCGGGGTCATGCAGGTCATCATGCTGGCCGCGCTCGCGCTCGTCGGACACGATCTGAAGTTCGGGCCGTGGTACCGCGCCGGGCTGATCGGCGCCGCGGCGCTGTTCGCCTATCAGCAATGGCTGATCCGCCGGCGCGAGCCGGCGGCCTGCCTGCGCGCGTTTCTCAACAACAACTATGTCGGCATGGCGATTTTCATCGGCGTGGCGCTGCAGTACGTGTACGCTCGCTGAGCGCCGTGCAACTTCCGCCAGCCGGCGGTGTTGTGGGGGCGGGACGGCCGCGTACCGGGCGATCGCGGCCGAGGGTTCGATCGATGTCGGGCGCCGCGGGCGCCGCAGATCCTTGAGCGACAAGGGGGCACAATGAATGAGAACACCACCGCCGGCGCCAGCACTGCCCCGGCGGGCAGTGAGATGGTCTTCTGCCGCGCCTGCGGCCGACAGATGCACGTGAGCGCAACGGCATGCCCGGGCTGCGGCGCGCGGCAGGTCCCCGCCGGGGAGTCGGAGCGCCAGATCCTGGTGGCGTTCCTGCTGTGCTTCTTCATCGGCTACCTCGGCGCCCACCGGTTCTACGTCGGCAAGATCGGCACCGGGCTGCTGATGCTCATCACCGCAGGCGGCCTCGGCATCTGGTGGCTGATCGACCTGATCATGATTCTCGCCGGGTCGTTCCGCGACATCGACGGGAGGGCGCTCAGGCGCTGGCCGTAGAGCCCCGAGGCCCGTGCGCCTGCGCGCGCCGGGGGCACCGGTGAGCACTCAGAAGAACCAATCCTTTCCGCGCCGTCTGGGCTTCGCGCTCGCGGGACTCGCGCACGCGCTCGGGGCCGAGCGCAGCCTGCGCACCCAGGCGGCGGTGCTCGTGCTGGTGGTCGCGGCGCTGATCGGGCTCAGGCCCGGAGCGCTGTGGTGGGCGGCGGTGATGCTGGCGAGCGCCGGGGTGCTGGCCGCGGAGCTGTTCAATACCGCACTCGAGGCGCTGGTCGATCACCTGCATCCGCAGCACCACCCGCGTATCCGCATCGTCAAGGACTGCGCGGCCGCCGCGGTGCTCATCGCCAGCCTGGGCGCCGCGGCGGTGGGTGTTGCCCTCGCCGTGCACCTTCTGCGGCGCTGACGGCGGTCTGGCTAAAAATCGCGCAAACGTCGACTGCATGGCGCCAGCCGCGTTGACAATCGCGGCGGCTGCCCGGAACATGCGCGGCGCGGAACGTGCTCCGCCGATACCCCGGACCGCTCATGACTGCACCCAATCCCGCCGCTCTTGGCGCCATCCGCCACGACTGGACGCTGCCTGAAGTCCAGGCCCTGTTCGCGCTGCCGTTGCTCGATCTGCTGCTGCACGCCCAGCGCGTGCACCGCGAGCATCACGCGCCGAATACGGTGCAGATGAGCACCCTGCTGTCGATCAAGACCGGCGCCTGCCCGGAGGACTGCGCCTACTGCCCGCAGAGCGTGCGTTACGAGACCGGGCTTGAGCGCGAGGCGCTGATGGAGGTCGCCGCGGTCCGCGAGCGCGCGCAGCGCGCCAAGGCCGCCGGGGCCACCCGCTTCTGCATGGGCGCGGCGTACCGCTCGCCCAAGGCGCGCGAGCTCGGGGTCATCGCCGCGATGATCCGCGAGGTGCGCGCGCTCGGCCTGGAGACCTGCGCCACCCTGGGCATGCTCACGGGCGAGCAGGCGCGGGAGCTGAAGGCGGCCGGGCTCGACTACTACAACCACAATCTCGACACCTCGCCCGAGTACTACGGCGAGATCATCACCACGCGCACCTACCAGGACCGGCTCGATACACTCGAGGCGGTACGCGCAGCGGATCTCAAGGTGTGCTGCGGCGGCATCGTCGGCATGGGCGAATCGCCGGCGGATCGCGCCATGCTGCTCCTGACGCTCGCGAATCTTCCCGAGCACCCCGAGAGCGTGCCCATCAACCAGCTGGTGGCGGTCGAGGGAACGCCTCTTGCCGCCAGCGCGCCGCTCGATCCGTTCGAGTTCGTCCGCGCCATCGCCGTGGCGCGCCTGCTGATACCGCGCGCGCACGTGCGCCTGTCCGCCGGGCGGGCGGACATGAGCGATGAGATGCAGGCGCTGTGCTTCATGGCGGGCGCCAACTCCATCTTCTACGGCGAGAAGCTGCTCACCACAGGCAACCCGGACGTCGAGCGCGATCGCAGGCTGTTCGAGCGGCTGGGCCTCACGGCCGAGACGCTCGAGGGGGAGGCTCATGCGAGGCAACAGCCCGTCCCCGGCGAGCAGCGCCCCTGCGCGCATTCGCGAGCCCATGCAGAGACAGCCGCTTGAGCCGCTGCTCGCGCAGCTCGAGCGCGAGCATCTGCGCCGCCGCCGCCGCACCGTCGAGGGCTATGCCAGCGAGGGCGGCCACGCCGAGTTGATCGTCGCGGGGCTGCGGCTCGTTGATTTCAGCAGCAATGACTATCTGGGGCTCGCCGGTCATCCGGAGCCGGCGGCGGCCATGGCCGAGTGCGCCGCCCGCGCGGGCGCCGGCAGCGGCGCCTCGCATCTGATCAGCGGGCATGGCGCCGAGCACGCGGCGCTCGAGGAGGCGCTCGCGGCATTCACCGGCCGGGAGCGCGCGCTGCTCTTCTCCACCGGCTACATGGCCAATCTCGGCGTCATGAGTGCGCTGGCGCAACGGGGCGAGGCGGTGTTGCTCGACCGGCTGAGCCACGCCTCGCTCATCGACGGCGCCCTGCTGTCCGGCGCGCGCGTCAAACGTTATGCGCACGCCGATGCCGGCGCGGCACTGCGGCTGCTCGGCGCGAGCGCGCGGCCGACGGCGGTGCTGGCTACCGACGGGGTATTCAGCATGGACGGCGATATTGCGCCGCTCGTGGAATTGGCACGCGCCGCCCGCGCGCACGACGCCTGGCTGGTCGTGGACGATGCTCACGGCATCGGCGTCCTAGGGCCCACAGGGCGCGGCGCGTTGGAATCGGCGGGACTGTCTGCGGAGGAGGTCCCTGTGCTGGTCGGAACGCTGGGAAAGGCGTTCGGCTCCTTCGGCGCGTTCGTCGCCGGCAGCGCCACGCTCATCGATCTGTTGGTGCAGAGGGCGCGCGCGTACATCTACACGACGGCGCTGCCGCAGCCGGTGGCGGCGGCCACCCGCGCGGCGCTCGCGATCGCCGAGCGGGAGCCGTGGCGCCGCGAGCGGGTGCTCGCGCTCACGGCGCGGTTTCGCACCGCGGCGCGCGCCGCCGGCGTGCCGCTCAGCGAGTCGGTGACGCCGATTCAGCCCATTGTGCTCGGCAGCGCCGAGGCGGCCCTTGGCGCACAGCGCGCATTGAGCGAGGCAGGCTTCTGGGTGGTCGCGATCCGGCCTCCCACCGTACCGGCGGGTCAGGCGCGACTGCGTGTCTCGCTGACGGCGGCGCACCGCGAGGACCAGGTCGATGCGCTGGCCGAGGCGCTCGGCCGCGCGTGCCGCGAGGCCGCCGCACACACAGCGGCCGAAGCGCCGGTGCGCGCATGAGTGAGCTGTATCTCGAGGTCCGCGGCACGGGGCCTGCGCTGGTGCTGTTGCACGGCTGGGGTCTGAACGTGCGGGTGTGGGACACGCTCAGCGCGGCGCTCGAGGCGCGGCTGCGGCTGATTGCGGTCGATCTGCCGGGGCACGGCCGCAGCCCGTGGCGGGACGAGTGCGCCGCCGCGCCCGCACAGGTGCGGTGCATTGGGCAGGCGGTGGCGGAGGCGATCGGCGCGGCGCCCTACCGGCTGCTCGGCTGGTCGCTCGGCGGCCAGCTCGCGCTCGAGTGGGCGCGCCGTCCGCCGCAGGGGCTCGAGCGCCCCACGCATCTGGCGCTGATCGCCGCGACGCCGCGCTTCACCGCCGCGCCTGACTGGCCGTACGGGGTGCCCGAGGCGCGCCTGGTGCGCCTCGCCGAGGGCCTGCGCCGGGACTACCGGCGCACCGTGAGCGAGTTTCTCGAGCTGCAGGTGCGCGCCAGCGCCGAGGGCGAGGCGGTGCTCGAGCAGCTGCGCGCGGCGCTGTTCGCGCACGGCGCTGCACAGCCCGAGGCGCTCGCGGCGGGCCTGGAGCTGCTGCGCACCACGGACCTGCGCGCCGAACTGGGCACGATCGCGGTGCCGACCCTGGCGATTGCCGGTCAGTACGACCGGGTCTTGCTGCCGGGGGCCTCACGGGCGCTCGCCGCCGCGATGCCCCACGCCCGGTTCGCGGAGATCCGCCGCGCGGCCCATGCGCCGTTTCTCTCCCACACGTTGCAGGTCGCCGACCTGCTCACGGAGTTCCTCTCATCGCCATGAGCCTGCCCGATCCCTTCACGCTCGAGCGCGCCGACGTGCGCAGCGCCTTCGACCGCGCGGGGGCGAGCTATGAGGCCGCGGCGCTGCTGCAGTCGAGCGTCGGCGAGGAGCTGCTCTCGCGGCTCGAGCCGTTCGATTTCTCGCCCGCCGTCGTGCTCGATCTCGGCGCGGGCACCGGGCGCCTCAGCGCGCAGTTGAAGCGCCGCTACCGGCGCGCGCGCGTCATCGCGCTCGATCTGGCGCCGGGCATGCTCCGCCAGGGAGCCCGCCATCAGCGATGGCTGCGCCGCTTCGAGCGCATCTGCGCCGACGCCGCCCGGCTGCCGCTGCGGCCGGGGAGCGTCGATGTGGTGTTCAGCAATCTCATGCTGCAGTGGTGCGACCCGCCGGACGAGCCGCTGGCCGAGGCGCACCGCGTGCTCAGGCCGCGGGGTTTTCTCGCCTTCAGCACCTTCGGTCCCGATACGCTGCGCGAGCTGCGCGCTGCCTGGGACGAGGACGGCCGCACGCACGTCAACCGCTTTCTCGACATGCATGACGTGGGCGATGCGCTGGTGCGGGCGGGATTCAGCGAGCCGGTGCTGGACGTGGAGCGCATGACGGTGACCTATGCCGATGTATCCGCCCTGATGCGCGACCTGCACGCGATCGGCGCGCGCAACGTCACGGCGGGCCGGGCGCGCTCGCTGACGGGCAAGGGCCGGTTGCGGCGCATGATGGAGCGCTACGAGGCGCATCGGCGCGCGGGCAGGCTGCCGGCCACCTACGAGGTGATCTACGGGGCGGCGTGGGCTCGCGGCGCTGATGCCGCGAGCGAGCGCCCGGGACCGGGCGGGCCTGGGGCCCGGCCGTCTTCATCCGGCACTGAAGTCCACATCGCTGCCGCTCGGATCGGCCGCCGGAGGCGCCCATGAGCGGGCGCGGATTCTTCGTCACCGGCACCGATACGGGCGTCGGCAAGACCATCTGTTGCGCGGCGCTGGCCCGCGCGCTGGCGCGCCGGGGATTGCGCGTCGCCGTGATGAAGCCGGTCGCCTCGGGCGCGCTGCGCACGGCGCAGGGCCTGCGCAGCGAGGACGCGCTTGCGCTCATCGCCGAAGCAACCGTGGCGGCGCCGTACGAGACGGTCAACCCCTACTGCTTCGAGCCGCCCATCTCGCCGCATATCGCCGCCGAGGAGGCCGGCGCGCGCATCGATCTGCAGCGCATCGGCGCGTGCTACGGCGCATTGGCCGCCAAGTCCGACTGCGTGATCGTCGAGGGCGCCGGCGGATGGCTCGCACCGATCGGGCCCGGGCTCGGCATGGCCGACATCGCGCAGGCGCTGGCGCTGCCCGTGATCCTGGTGGTGGGGATGCGTCTGGGTTGCCTCAATCATGCGCTGCTCTCGCACGAGGCGATCTGCGCCCGCGCTGCAAAGTTCGCCGGATGGGTCGCGAACGGCATCGATCCGGCCATGGACCGATCCGCCGAGAATCACGCGACGCTGCATGCACGCCTCGGCGGGCCGCTCGCCGTGATCCCGCCGCTCGCAGCCGCGGATGCGCTGCCGGATCTCGCCGCAGCCGCCGCACGGCTCGCCGACTGGCCTTGAATCGCCCGGCGCGGCGCAATACCATGACATTCGTCAATTTAGGATGCCGGCGCGGCGGAGTCCTTCGGCCTTTGGCCGCAGGGGTCCGGGTGCCGGGCAATGGACTGAGCCGGGGGGGAGATTGCCGGAGCGGCCGCGGGGCCGGATCCATCAGAGCAACTTTGGTAGGCCAGTTCCCGTCACGACATGCCTTCGCTGTGCATCGTCCTTTGTCCGAACTGCTCGCTCACGGTGCGGGGCGCTCTGGTTTTCTTCGCCAGTCTCGGTGCGCTCACCCTCGGCATCGCAGCGGCATTCACCGCTTTCGGCCTGTGGCCGATCCTGCTGATCGCCCTCGCCGAGATGATCACCCTCGGCTGGGCGCTCAACGAGAGTCTGCAGCGGCGCTTCCAGGCCGAAATTCTCACGATCACCGAATCCGACGTCAGCATCGAGCTGCGTGAGCGCCGCGCGAGCCGCCGCGTCGTATTCCAGCGCCACTGGGCGCAGATCAAACTGACCTGTTCCGCATCTCGGCTGCACCCGAGCCGGCTCACCATCGAGTCGCACGGGCGCGCCTTCGAGCTGGGCGGGTTCCTCACGGACGAGGAGCGGCGCGGACTCGCGCTGCGTCTGCGGCGAGTGGTGGGACGCGTCAATGAATCCCCGCCTGTGGCGCTGGGCCACCGGTGAGCGGCGCGGCGCGGTCGGATTCGGTTAGCGTTGTGCGCATCCTCCGCATGGTGCGGAGCGCGCGGACGGGGGCATCACAACGATGAAGCGCGCAAGACTCGGCAAACTGCTCGGCACTCTCGCGCTGGCGCTAGCCGGCGGCGCCCTGCCCGCATGGGGCAAGTCCGGCTGGGACGAGCTCAACATGCCGCGCGGGGTGACCAACGTCAGCACCCGCATCTATGCCCTGCACATGATGGCCTTCTGGGTGTGCGTGGGGATCGCGGCGGTGGTGTTCGGGGTGATGATCTGGTCACTCGTCTTTCACCGCAAGTCACGCGGTGCGGTCCCCGACATCAGCCTGACGCACAGCACCAAGGTCGAGATCGTGTGGACCATCGTGCCGGTGCTGATTCTGGTCAGCATGGCGATCCCCGCGGCGCGCCTGCTGGTACGGATCAACAACAACACTGACTCGCAGCTGAGCATCCGCGTCACCGGTTTCCAGTGGGGCTGGCGCTATCAGTACGTCGGCTCGAACGTGAGCGTCATCTCCAAGCTGTCCGAGAGCAGCACCGACGCCTCGATGATGCACTCGGGCATCAGCCCGACCAGCGTGCCGCACTACCTGCTCAGCGTCGATCATCCGATCGTGGTGCCGGTGGGGGAGAAGATCCGCCTGCTCATCACCTCGATCGACGTGATCCACTCCTGGTGGGTGCCCGACCTCGGCGTGAAGCGGGACGCCATTCCGGGCTTCATCAACCAGGCCTCCTTCACCATCGCGCCGGACAAGACCGGAACCTACCGCGGCCAGTGCACGGAGCTGTGCGGCCGCGGCCACGCGTACATGCCGATCGTGGTGCACGCGGTCAGCCCGGCGGCCTTTCAGGCGTGGCTGAAGCAGCAGTCCGCCCTCGACAAGGAGGCCGCCGCGGGCGCGCCGGCGACGGCCGTGACCCGCAGCTGAGCGCAAGCGAGGACCGCCGCTTTTCCCGTCCCAGAGCCGAGACTGACATCCAGCCTTTCTCATCGAGGTTGCCCCATGGCCGAGTCGCACGATATCGCCGTACACGCCGAGCATGACCACAAGCCGCATGGCTGGCGGCGCTGGGTATTCGCCACCAACCACAAGGACATCGGCACGATGTATCTCATCGCCGCCGGCACCATGTTCCTCATCGGCGGCCTCGCGGCGATGGCGATCCGGGCGCAGCTGTTCAAGTCGGGGATGAAGCTGTTCGATCCGGCGATGTTCAACTCCCTCACCACCATGCACGGCCTGATCATGATTTTCGGGGCGATCATGCCGTCCTGGGTGGGGCTCGCCAACTGGATGATCCCGATGCAGATCGGGGCGCCCGACATGGCGCTGCCGAGGCTGAACAACCTGAGCTTCTGGATCCTGCCGTTCGCCTTCACGCTGATGATCGCCTCGTTCTTCGTGCCCGGCGGCGCGGTGGCCGGCGGCTGGACCATGTACCCGCCGCTGATGCAGCAGTTCGGCGACTCCTTCCCGATGCTGATCTTCGCCATCCACCTGATGGGCATCTCCTCGATCCTCGGCGCGATCAACATCGTCGTCACCATCATGAACCTGCGCGCCCCGGGCATGAGCCTGCTGCGCATGCCGCTGTTCGTGTGGACGTGGCTGATCACCGCGTACCTGCTGATCGCGGTGATGCCCGTGCTCGCCGGCGCGGTGACCATGCAGCTGACCGACCATTTCTTCGGCACCAGCTTCTTCAACGCCGCCGGCGGCGGCGATCCGGTGCTGTTCCTGCACGTGTTCTGGTTCTTCGGGCACCCCGAGGTCTACATCCTCATCCTGCCGGCCTTCGGCGTGATCTCCGAGATCATCCCGACCTTCTCGCGCAAGCCGCTGTTCGGCTACGAGGCCATGGTGTACGCGACCGCCTCGATTGCCTTCCTCTCGTTCATCGTCTGGGGCCACCACATGTTCACGGTCGGCATGCCGGTCGCCGCGCAGATGTTCTTCATGCTCTCGACCATGCTGATTGCCGTGCCGACCGGCGTGAAGGTGTTCAACTGGACCGCAACCATGTGGCGCGGCTCGCTGTCGTTCGAGCCGCCGATGCTGTTTGCGATTGCGTTCCTGTTCCTGTTCAGCATCGGCGGGTTCTCGGGGCTGATGCTGGCGCTGGTGCCGTCCGACTACCAGTACCACGGCACCTACTTCGTGGTGGCGCACTTCCACTACGTGCTCGTGCCCGGGGCGGTGTTCGCCATCTTCGGCGCGGTGTACTACTGGCTGCCGAAGTGGTGCGGCCGCATGTACGACATGCGGCTCGCGAAGTGGCACTTCTGGCTGTCGGTGATCTTCGTGAACGTGCTGTTCTTCCCGCAGCATTTCCTCGGGCTCGCCGGGATGCCGCGGCGCATACCGGATTACGCGCCGCAGTTCACCGACTGGAACATGGTCTCCTCCATCGGCGGGTTCATCTTCGGCGCCTCGCAGGTGCTGTTCCCGTACATCGTCTGGAAGTGCGTGCGCTCGGGAAAGCCGGTCGAGGCGAACTCGCCGTGGGACGGCGCGCATGGGCTCGAGTGGGAACTGCCCTCGCCCGCCCCGTACCACTCCTGGACCACTCCGCCCTCGGCCGCGGTTCTCGCCCATGGCGCCGAACATTGAGGGCGAGGCGCCGCCCGGCGCGCAATCGGCCGGGCGGCGCGATGCCCGCGGGCTCACCGCCCGGCAGCGGCGCAACGTGCGCATCACCACCTGGGTGGCGTCGTTGATCGCGCTCGCGTTTTATATCGGGTTCATCGTTCTGACGGTGTCGCGGGCTCACCGCTGAGCGCCCGGCAGGTTGCAGACAGGAAAGAGCCACTATGACAGACGCGCACGCTGACGGCAGCAAGTACTACGTCCCCCATGGCAGTCCCTGGCCCATCGTCGCGGCGGTGGCGCTGTTCACGCTCATGCTGGGCGCGGTGCTCTACCTCGACGGTGCGGCGTCACTGTGGGTGCTGCTGCCGGGCCCGCTGTTGCTGGCGTTCATGTTCGCCGGGTGGTTCTCCACGGTGATCGGCGAGAACCAGCACGGCACCTTCCACTTCCGCGAGGACCGCTCGTTCCGCATGGGAATGATGTGGTTCATCTTCTCCGAGGTGATGTTCTTCGCCGCGTTCTTCGGCGCCCTGTTCTATGTCCGGCTGTTCGCCGTGCCGTGGCTCGGCGGCGAGGGCGCCAAGGCCATGACCAACTTCCTGCTCTGGCCGCACTACGAGGCCACGTGGCCGACCAACGGCCCAGGTCAGGTGGGCGGGGCGCGCTTCGGCATCATGAATCCGCTCGGCATCCCGGCGCTGAACACCCTGGTCCTGCTGACCAGCGGACTGACGGTGACCATCGCTCATCACGCGCTGCGCGCGGGCAAGCGACGCATGCTCATGGTGTTTCTTGCCCTGACCTTCCTGCTGGGCTTCACCTTCGTCGGGCTGCAGGCGCACGAGTACTACGAAGCCTACACGCAGATGAACCTGCGCCTGACCACCGGGATCTACGGCTCGACCTTCTTCATGCTGACGGGCTTCCACGGCCTGCACGTGACCATCGGCGCGATCATGCTGACGGTGATCTGGGTCCGTGTTCTGCGCGGACACTTCACCCCGGAGCGTCACTTCGCCTTCGAGGCCGTCGCGTGGTACTGGCACTTCGTCGACGTCGTGTGGCTCTGTCTGTACGTGTTCGTTTACTGGCTGTGATGCCTCTTGCGTGGGATGCGCGCGCACCGCATGGCATCATCCGGTGCGCGACATCGGATCAGCGTGGCATGGGCGCGTGGGGGGAAATGAGCCCCGCGTACCACGCGACGATGAGCAATGCGAATAACGCGAGCGACAGTGCGATGCGGATGGTGAGCGCGCGGACCATCTTGGCGGAGTCTTCGCTCGTGCCGCGCGCCATGTGAAAGAGCGCCGAGCCGAGGCTCGCAATGATGGCCCCGAGTGCCACGACGATGAGCAGCCTGAAGAGGGGAGGCATGAAAGGATTGTACCGCTTGCGGGCTGCCTGGCGATCGCCATGACGCGAAAATCGACCGCCGGCCGCCGCGTGTTCGCGCCCTCGCCGGCGCTGACCGTGGCCATGGCTCTGCTGGCCGTCGTGTTCATCCTGCTGGGACGTTGGCAGTGGCGTCTCGGTGATGCGCGCGCCGCGCAATATGCCCGCTTCACCCGCGGCGCCGCCCGCGTGGTGGCGCTCGACGGCGCGCCGCTCACCTCGGTTGCGGATTACCAGCGCGTCAGCCTGAGCGGCACCTACGACGGCCGGCACCAGTTCCTGCTCGACAACAGCATCCACGCCGGGATGGACGGCTATCAGGTGCTCACTCCGCTGCGGCGCGCGCACGGCGCGGCGGTGCTGGTCGATCGCGGCTGGGTTGCCTTCACCGGCCGGCGCTCCCGTCTGCCCGATGTGGCGCTCGCGGCCGGCGCGCCGGTCACGGTGACCGGGCGGGTCGGCCGCCTGCCGGTGGCGGGACTCGCCTTCGGGCGCGCGCCGCCGCCGCCCGGGCCGCGCTGGCCCAAGGTGACGAGCTTCCCGCGCATGCGGGAGCTCAGCGCGGCCCTGGGCCGGCCGCTCGCGCCGCGCATCCTGCTCCTCGACCCCACCGCCCCCGAGGGCTATGTGCGGGACTGGAAGCTGCCGGGCATGCCGGCGCTCGAGAACTGGGGCTATGCGATGCAGTGGTGGGCATTCGCGGTCACGGCGGGGGTGATCTGGCTGGTGCTCAGCCTGCGGCGGCGCGGCGGCGCCAAGAAGGGCGGGGATGCGATACCATAACCGACACTTCCTGAGGAGTCGTTCTTGGTCCCCGCATCGGTAGAGCGCTGGATCCGCGGTCTGTCGCTGGCCGCCGTGCTGCTGTGCCTCGTCGTCATCGTCCTCGGCGCGTACACGCGTCTGACCAATTCGGGCATCAGCTGTCCGGATTGGCCGGAATGCTACGGCCATCTCACGCCGGCGGGCGCGGCCGACAGCGCGAGCGCGCAGGAGCGCTATCCCGGCCGGCCGCTGAACGTGGATGACGCGTGGCACGAGATGATCCATCGCTACGCGGCCGGGACGCTGGGCATCATCATCACGCTGATCACCGCGCTGGCGATCGCCTCGCGCGGCCGCATTGTGGGAAGCGTCTATGCCGTGGTGTTGTTCGCGACCGTCGTGGCGCAGGCCGTGCTCGGGATGCTCACCGTCACGTGGCTGCTGAAGCCGCCGATCGTGACGCTGCATCTGCTCTTCGGCATGACGACGCTCGGGCTGCTGTGGTGGCTGTGGCTCGCGCTGCAGCGCGGGGCATCGGCCGCCGGCCGCGTGCCGGCTCCGGCCGCCGCGGCGCTGCGGCTCGCGTACCGGCTCTCGCTGCTGGGCCTAGCTGTGCTGGCGGTGCAGTTCTTCCTGGGCGCCTGGACCAGCGCCAATTACGCGCAGTACGCTTGCCCGGACTTCCCGACCTGCCAGGGCCATTGGTGGCCGCCGCATATGAACTTCGGCCAGGCGTTCGTGCTGTGGCGGGGGATCTGGGTCGACTATCAGGGCGGGATTCTGCCGAACGCGGCGCGGGTGGCGATTCACTTCACGCACCGGCTGGGCGCGCTCGCCGTCACGCTGGTGCTGGCCGGCGCCTGCGGCTACGTGATCAGCCGGCGGGCGCTCTCGGCGGCGCGGCCATACGCCTACGCGGTCCTGGCCGCACTCGTGCTGCAGCTCACCATCGGGATCACCATGGTGCTCGAGAGCTTCCCGCTGGGGATCACCACGGCCCACACGGGCGGGGCCGCGCTGCTGCTGATGGCGTTGCTCGCGCTCGTGCACAAGCTGTACACGATGCTGGGCGCGCGCCGGGCACCGGACGGCTCACGGTGAACAGCCTCTCGGAACTGGCCAGCTACGCGCCCATCGCGTGGCGGCGCTATCTGGAGCTGACCAAGCCGCGCATCGTCGCGCTCATCACCTTCACGGCGCTGGTCGGCACGCTGCTGGCGAGCCCCGGCTGGCCGCCGCTGAGTGCGGTGCTCTGTGGCACGATCGGCATCGCGCTCGCCGCGGCTTGCGCGGCGGCCATCAATCACGTGCTCGACCGGCGCATCGATGAGCAGATGTCGCGTACGCGCTCCCGGCCGCTGCCGCGCGGCCAGCTGACCGAGCGCAGCGCACTGCTGTTCGCGGCTGCGCTCGGCGTGCTCGCGATGACCCTCCTCTCGTTCCTGGTCAATCCCCTGACCGCGGCGCTGACGTTCGTCTCGCTGATCGGCTACGCGGTCATCTACACCGCCTGGCTGAAGCGCGCCACGCCGCAGAACATCGTGATCGGCGGGGCGGCGGGCGCCGCGCCCCCGGTGCTCGGCTGGGCCGCCGTGACCAACACCGTGGATCCGCACGCGCTGCTGCTGTTTCTGATCATTTTCGTGTGGACCCCGCCGCACTTCTGGGCGCTCGCGATCGCGCGCAAGGACGAGTACGCGCGGGTCGGCATCCCCATGCTCCCGGTCACGCACGGGATCGAATACACACGGCTGCAGATCCTGCTCTACTCGGTGCTGCTGATGGTGGTGACGCTGCTGCCGTTCATCACCGGCATGAGCGGCCTGATCTACCTGGCGGCGGCGCTCGCGCTCGGGGCGCGCTTTCTCTACTACGCAGCGCGGCTGCAGTTCGCGCCGCGGCCGCAGCTGCCGATGCGCCTGTTCCGCTACTCGATCAGTTATCTGATGTGGCTGTTCGCGGCGCTGCTCATCGATCACTATCTGCCGACGACCCAACTGCTGGCGCTGACTCGCGTGTAAGCAGGATTTCCCACGAGGAGAGCCGCCGCGCCTCGAGCAGCAGCACGCCCGAGGCCTGATAGTGGTCGGCGTCGACCCGGCCGTAGTGCTCCGCGCCGTGATAGCCGGCCGAGCCGCAGCTGTACACCGAGAAGATGCTGCGCTCGAGCACCGAGAACGTGCCCTGCACCTTGCCGAGCGTGGCGTTCTCCGAAGTCCAGCGCAGACAGCCGCCCTTCTTCGTCGCCGGCTCGATCGAGTAGGCGTTGCGGAACTCGACCGGCGGGGAGCCCAGCACCTTCAGCGAGCCGGCAATCAGCCAGCACTCGTTCTGGTGGGCCACCTCGGTGCGGCATTCGGCGGGCAGCGGCTCACCGTCCTCGCGCCAGAACGTCCCGTTGCCGGTCCAGATTCCCGGCTCGAGCAGATAGGTGTGTCTCATGGACAGATCGCCGCGGTGGCGCTCGCCGGGGCCGGGGCCGCCCCGCCGCAGGACTCGCGCACCACCAGGTGCGGCGAGAGGATCCGGTTCTGCGCCGGCCGGCCCTGGATCTGGTTGATCAGGCTTTCCACCAGTGCCTCGCCGGCGCGCTTGGTGCCCTGCGACACGGTGCTCAGGGAGGGCCGCGTCACCGCGCCCATCGGGAGTCCGTCGAAACCGACCACCGCCACGTCCTCCGGCACGCGGCGGCCGGCGGCCGCGAGCGCCCCCAGGGCGCCGATGGCGATCAGGTCGCTTGCGGCGAACACCGCGTCGAACTCCAGGCCCCGCTCGAGCAGCGCCCGCAGCGCCGAGTGGCCCGAGGCCTCCGTTGAGACCGCGCTCACCTGCAGGCGCGGGTCGGGCTTCACGCCGCAGGCGAGCAGCGCCTCGTGGTAGCCGCGATAGCGGTCGGCCATCTCCGGCGCCGATGGGGCGATCTCGCCGATGAAGGCAATGCGGCGCCGGCCGAGCTGCACCAGATGCTCGGCGGCGAGGCGGCCGCCGGCAAGGTTGTCGCAGCCGATGGAAACGCCAGGATGATCGGGCAGCTCCTGGCCCCAGCGCACCAGGTGCGCGCCGTGCGCGATCAGCGCTTCGAGCCGGTCGCGGTAGGCGAGGTAATCGCCGTAGCCGAGCAGGATGATCCCATCGGCCTTGTGGCTGTCCTCGTAATCGGCCAGCCAGTCGCGCAGCAGATCCTGGAACGACACCAGCAGGTCGTAGCCCTGCCGGGAGCAGGCCCGGATGATCGAGCCCAGCATCGAATGGAAGAACGGGTTGATCGCCGAGTCATCGGTGGTGGGATCCTCGAAGAACAGCAGCGCCAGCGTCCCGGTGTGCTTGCGGCGCAGGCTCGAGGCGTTCTTGTCGACGTGGTAGTTGAGCTGGCGCGCCACCTCGAGCACCCGCTCGCGGGTGGACGCCGACACCATCGGATCGCCGCGCAGCGCCCGCGAGACGGTCGACTGGGAAACGCCCGCCATGTGGGCGATGTCGAGTGAATTGGCCTTGTGGCGCTTGTCACGCGCGGGCAACGTCTCGGCCCTCCGTGACGTGCCGGAGCGAGTCGCCTCGGGTGGTTGCGCTGCGCCCACCTGGATGTGCACGGCCCATCGGCCGCCCCCTTGCCCTCAAGATATGGTCGTTCAGCGGCTAGTCTAAGTCATCCGCTGGCGTTGCCCAAAATCAAATCCGTTGCCGGTACGCAACGCATTGGGCGATTCCCGGGGCGGCCCCCTCGGATCAGGCGAGTATGGCGAATAGCGCGCCGTGGGCGGGCAGCAGCGCGGTGCGCTCCTCGAGCCGGCCGGCTGGGAGCCCGTGCCCGGCGAGCTCGTGCAGCCGCCCCGTGAGGGGCAGCTCGACCCGCTGGGGCTTGCCGCCGAGGTTGAATACCGCGAGGACGGTCTGGCCGTTCTGCCGCCGGGTAAAGGCGAGTATCGGCTCCGGCAGCGTGATGAAGCGGATCTCGCCCCAGCGCAGCGCCGCCTGCTCGCGGCGCCAGCGCAGGAAGCGGCGGAAGCCGTTGAGCGGCGAGCCCGGATCGGCATCCTGGCGCGCCACGGCGAGCGGCAGATGCTCCGGCGGCACCGGCAGCCACGCGGTGCCGGTGGTGAATCCGCCATCGGGGCTGTTGCGCCACGGCATCGGGGTCCGGCAGCCGTCGCGCCCCTTGAAATTCGGCCAGAACGCGATGCCGAACGGGTCGCGCAGCGCCTCGTACGGCACTCCCGCCTCGGGCAGCCCGAGCTCCTCGCCCTGGTAGACGCACACCGAGCCGCGCAGCGAGCAGACCATCGCGCTCAGCAGCGTCGCCAGGTGCGGCGAGGCGCTCTCGCCGCCCCAGCGGGTGAGCACCCGGGCCACATCGTGGTTGGAGAGGGTCCAGCACGGCCAGCCGTGCGGCATCTGCCGCTCGAGCGTGTCGACGGTGCTGCGGATGTGCGCCGCGCCGTTCTCCTCGGTGAGCAGCTCGAACGAGTAGGCCATGTGCAGGCGCGTCTCGCCGACGTACTCGGCCATGGTGGCGAGGGAGTCCTCCGAGGAGATCTCCCCCAGGGAGACCACGTCCGGGTAGTCATCGAGCAGCCGGCGCACGCGCTCGAGGAAGGGGAGGTTCTCCGGCTGCGCGTTGTTGTACCAGTGGTATTGGTAAGCGTAGGGATTGTCGGGGCTGAAGCCGCGGCCGGTGCGCTCGCTCTCGGGCTTCGGCGGATTGTCGCGCAGCAGCCGGTCGTGGTAGCAGAACGTGATCGCATCGAGCCGCAGGCCGTCGACCCCCCGATCCAACCAGAACCGCAGGTTCTCCAGCATCGCCGCCGGGACCTCGGGATTGTGGAAGTTCAGATCCGGCTGCGCATCGAGAAAATTGTGCAGGTAATACTGCCGCCGGCGCGGCTCCCAGCGCCAAGCCGGGCCGCCGAAGATCGCCTGCCAGTTGTTCGGCGGCGAGCCGTCCTCCTTCGGATCGGCCCACACGTACCAGTCGGACTTCGGGTTGTCGCGGCCCTCGCGGCTCGCAAGAAACCAGGGGTGCTCGGCGGAGGTGTGGCTGAGCACCTGATCGATCATCACCTTCAGCCCGCGCCGGTGCGCCTCGCTCACCAGCCGGTCGAAGTCCCCAAGCGTGCCGAACAGCGGGTCGACCGCACGGAAATCCGATACGTCGTAGCCGAAATCGGCCATCGGCGACTTGAAGAACGGGGACACCCAGATGGCATCGACGCCGAGCCCGGCCACGTAATCGAGGCGCTCGATGATGCCCGGCAGATCGCCGACCCCGTCCCCATCGCTGTCCTGAAAGCTGCGCGGGTAGATCTGATAGATCACCGCCCCCCGCCACCATCGATTGTCAGTCATGCTCGTGTTCTGCGTGTCCGTCATCCTACTGTGACACAGCTCGGCGCCGATCCGCCTCCCATCCGCCGCCGCCGCATACGTATTCAGCGGAAGTTTCGCATACGTATTCATTCCCAAGCGACCGTGACATCTGCCATCGCCGCTCTGCCCGCGGGCTATGAATACGTATGCGGCGGCTTGCTTTCGAACGTCCCGTTACGAATCATTCGTGACAGTTTCGCCGCGTCGGCGACTGACGTCACACGTACGTGCCCGGCCACCGACGCGATGCAGTCCGTAAACGGACGGGTAGTAGCAATTCCACTTTGCCCTCGGGGGGGTTCTCGTGATTACCAGACGCAAGCGCAGTATTCTTGAATTGGCGGTCGCCACCGCCTGCTTCGGCGCCGCCGCCGTCGCCGCCGCCATGCCGGTCACGGCGGTCGCCGCGCCGCAGAGCGCGAGCGCGCAGACGACCTCGCACACCAAGAAGAAACAAAAGGTCGCCAACCAGGTCATCCTCAAGCAGGTGGTCGTCAACGGCTTCCTGAGCAGCATCCAGAACTCGATCGCGATCCAGAAGAACTCGAACTCCATCGTCGAGGCGATCTCGGCGCAGGACATCGGCCGACTTCCGGCCACGAGCATCGCCTCCGCCCTGCAGCAGCTGCCCGGTGTCTCCGTGCAGATGGTCGCCGGAGAGCCGCAGAGCGTGAACTTCCACGGTCTCGGCCAGGACTTCAGCACCGCGCTGCTCGATGGGGTCGAGCAGGTGACGACCGCGGAGAACCGCGGCGTGCATTTCAACCAATATCCGCCTGGTTGGTTCAAGACCATCAAGGTGTACGTGAGCCCGAAGGCCGACCTGATCGGCCAGGGCATGGCGGCGACCTTCTACCTGCAGACCTGGCGGCCGCTCGAGGAAAAGGGGCGGGAGGCGGTCATCAACGCCGACTATCGCTGGCTCAGTCCCTCAGATCCGATGCCCGGCCCCGGCTCCAGCGCCAACGGCTATGACGTCAACGGCACATACATCAATCAGTTCGACGACCGGCGCTTCGGCGTGGCCCTCGGCGTCGACCTCGACGTCGTGCCGAGCAAGCGGCTGCACGAGGCGCCCTGGGGCTACCCGACC
>JAJYLP010000058.1 GCA_021787615.1 Pseudomonadota bacterium | reverse complement strand
TGGCGATCGGCGCGTATCAGCGCGGCAGCGATCCGCGGGTTGATCAGGCCATCGGCCTGTGGCCGCGGATGCAGCATTTTCTCCAACAGGACGTGCGCGAGCGCGTCGATCTTGCGGCGAGCCTCGCTGCGCTCGATGTCGTGCTCAGCGAAGAGAAGACATGAAGAAGACACAACGCATCGACATGGTTCAGCGCGTGGTCGATGACCACGAGCGGCGCAAGGCCGAGGCGCTCGCAGTTTGCGAGCGGCGCGTGCACGAGGCGCAATCGCGCCTCGATGAGCTCGAGAGCTATCGCAACGCCTACGTGCAGGATTTCGCCAAGCGCGCGCAGGCCGGTCTCGACGGCGCGGGCGTGCGCGAGTATCAGGTGTTTCTCAGCCGCCTCGAGGAGGCGTTGCATCATCAGAACCAGATCCTGACCCAGGCCGAGCTCACGCGCGGCGCGGAACTGGAGAGCTGGCGCAGCGCCGCGCAGCGTGCGGCGGCGGTCGATACGCTCGCCAAGCACTGGCGCGCCGAGGAGCAGCGCGCAGAGGATCGGCGCGATCAGCACGAGACCGATGAGCGCTCGCAACAATCCTGGAGCCGTGGGAGTCACCTGCGTGTCAGCTGAATCCGTACTCGCCGTCGCGGCGAGTCCATCACCGGCTCCGTCTGCCGCGCCGGCCTCGCTCGGCGCGGGCGCCTCCGGCGGCTCATCCACAGGCGGCGCGGGCGCTGGCTTCGGTGGTGGACCCGGCGCGGGCGTCTCGAAGGGACCCGCGGGCGGTGCCGCCGAGCGTTCCGCGCCGAGCCCGAGCGGTCAGCATGGCGAGGGCGTAAATCGCGGCGCGAGCCACAAGAGTGTGGGCAAGGGCCCCCGAGCGCGCGCCGAGCCGCCGCCGACGCCGTCTCAGAGCGAGACGCAGGCTGGCAACAATTTCTCCCAGACACTGGCGCAGTCGCTCGCCTCGCCGGCGCATTCGCCGACGCCGCCGGTGGCGGTGCCCGTGACGGCGCGCACCGCCAAGCCGGCGAAGGCCTCACCCGCCCACCCGACGGACAAGGCGCGCAAACCCGATCCGGTCAGCTCAGCGATGGCGATGCTGCGTCAAGGCGTGCCTGTCGCAGCGGCGACATCCATCGTGCACGCCGGTGAGAACAAGCGGCACGGCGCGGCGCAGGGGGTGCAGGCGACGCGCGCGCAGTCGCCACGCGCGGCGGCGGGTAAGGATGAGCAGCCCGCGCTGCAGGCCGTGATGGCCGCGCAGGCGGCAGGTACGGGCGCCGATGCGCCCCAGAGCGCATCGGCGCAACCGGTCAAACCGCCCTTGAGCAGCCTCAGTGCCCTCAACAGCGCCGCAGTGCTTGCGGCCGGTCACCTTGCCGCCGGGCCGCATGCCGGCGCGCCCGCTGCCCCGGCAAGCGCGACGCTCAGCGAGCCGGTCGGCTCGGACGGCTGGAGCAGGCAGCTCGGCGCGCAGTTGACGTGGATGGTGCGGCAAGGCATTCAATCGGCATCGCTGCAGGTCTCACCCCAGCATCTGGGTCCGGTGCAGGTGAGCATATCGGTCCACCACGAACAGGCGAGTGTGTGGTTCGGGGCCGCGCAGGCGCAGACCCGCCAGGCGCTCACCCAGGCGCTGCCGGAACTGCACGCGATGTTCGCGAGTCAGGGGCTCGCGTTGACCGATTCGGGTGTCTCGCATGATGCGCCACGCGACCCGCACCGCGCGGCCCGGCAGGGGACTGGCGCTATCGGCGAGGTCGGTGCGCCGGAGTCCGGCGCAAGCGGATCGAGCGGGGCGCCCGCGGGCGTCGGGCTGATCGACACCTACGCCTGACGGCAATCTCGGCCGCTCTCAGGACTTGCGATTCGGGCTGTGCCGGCCAGCGATCTGGCGGCGATGACGGCGGAAGGCGATCTTGGCAATGACGGCCGCAAGCGCATCGTCCAGCGGCTCGAAGCGCACCTTGACTTCGCCGGCAGGCGAGACCGCCGCCACCGCGCCGGGCAGACGCAGCGGCTGGGCCACGCACTCGTGCAGATGAATCTCCAACAGACCGTGCGCGCCGGTCTCTGGCAGCGTCCCCGAGGCGCGCCAGATGGCCCCGCGGGCGTTGAAGCGCAGCGGCGCGGCGGGCGGCCGTGGCCGGTTCAGCGCCAGCAGCTGGCCCACGAGCCCGAGCAGCAGCGTCATCTTGCGGTCCAAGCGCTGGATATCCGCCGCGAGCGGCGCGTTCTCATCGGGCTTGTCGATGACACCGTGATCCTCGAGGGCGTCCCACGCCTGCAGCACCTGCAGGTTGCGCTCGGCGAGGCTGGCCGCCGCCGCCGGCTGCGGCGGCTGGCTGTGCCAGCGCACCGGCAACACGTCCTGGAAGGCCAGTTCCTCGTAGAGGACGATGGTATCGGCGGTATCGGGGTTATCTAACATAATCCGGTCGGCGACCCGATCCAGTGATGGCCTGCGCGGCCGGCTCAGCCGGCGTTCGGCAGCGTGCTCACCCGGGCCGGGTTGTTTGCCTCTTCGTAGAAGAATCGGCGCACGCGCATGGCTTGCTCCAGCCGGCCCTTGCGCACGTACGTCTGATAGAGCAGATCCTTCATCACCTCAAGCAGCACGCCCGCCTCATGGCTCTGCAGCAGCGGGATGCCGGGTCGCGGATCGGAGGCGATGCCGAACAGGACGCTCCGGATCTTCGCGAACGTCTCCGGCGCGAGGGCGGCAAGCTCACGCACCTCGTTCAGCGCGTCGAACAGCTTGAGTTTGCCGGCCTCGCCGAGGTCGACGAACAGCGCCTGCGCAGTGCGCCGGCACATCGAGGCGAAGGCGTTGTAGGCGCCGCTCGAGAAGCACGAGAGCGCCTCCTTGAACAGCAGTTCCACCTCTTCCGGCAGATACATGCCGTCGAATCTCTCGCGTGCCCGTTCCACTTCGGTGAACTGCGGCGCGAGCTCCACGCGCGTCGGGGCATAGGCGCGGACGATGAATCGCAGGAAAATAGGCGCCAGGCACGCATCGCAGCGGAATACGATGCCGATCTGCGCGGGCCGGTAGGTCTGCAGCTCCTGGAAGCGCGGCACGGCGGTGGCGCTCACGTGCGCGACCGCCTGGCAATGCGGGCACAGCAGCACCAGGCGCTTGCCCTGGTCGTGAATCAGACGGCTTTCCATATCGATGTGGGGCATGGCGGCGTTGCGCTGCTGTTTGTCTGATAGCCACTGCCGAGAACCCAATTGTAACCCAGGAGCGGCTGATTTGCCCCCGGTGCTGCCTCCGGGTCGGCGATGGGGCTTATTCGCCCGATTTACGCGCCACCCCGCCGCCAATCAGCCGCGCGAGATCCAGCAGCACGCGCGGCAGCGCGATGTCGCTGGGGGCCAGCAAATAGCGCGTTTCCCAGTGCGGTCCGAAGCGCTCGAAGTAACGGCGCATCTGTGCGAGAAGTTCAAAATGCTCCCCGTGAGTGAACATCAGACGGCCGGCCCGCTGCCACGCCGGCGCGAGCGGGTCGCGCTCCAGGCCCTCAAGCGGCACCATGCCGAGATTGGCCCAGCGATAGCCCTGCGCACGTGCCCACAACAGCGTCTCGATCAGCAGGTAGCTCATGGTGCCGAGCGGCACATCGGGCAGGAGTCGAATCAGGTCAAGGGCGATTTCGAGGCGGTCGGCCGCCGGCCACAGGTTGGCGAACGCGACCGGCTCGGCGCCGCGGCGCACCACAGCGAGGGGAAACTGGCGCAGGTAGCGCGGCGAGAAAAAGCCGACCGAAAAGCGCCGCTCGCCGGTGGCGTGGCGCGCGAGCCAGGCATCCGAGACCGACCGCAGCTCGGCCAACAGCGGTCCGGGGGCCGGCGCGGGGTGCACCTGGAAGGACAGCACGGCGCGGTGCGCGTGCTGCACGAGGTGACGCAGTCCCGCGCGCTCGGCGCCGTGTAGCGAGAAGTCCGCGAGCAGCACCAGCGCCTGCGCGCCGATCGGCTGCGGCGCGAGGCCCAGGTCCTCATAGGCGCTCAACCACTGCGTGCCGGTCTGATAGAACACCGGCTTCCCGCCGTGACGGTCGGCGATCTGGCAGAAGCGCCAGAGCAGCTCCTGGGCCCCGGAGCGCTCGCCCACGGGATCGCCCAATGCGACCCAGCTGCGCCCGGCTACCTGGTAAGTCAGAAATGCTTCGCCGGAATCGGCGAACAGGATCCGCTTGTCGCCGGTGAGTGTCGCATGGGCCAGTGTCTCCTCGCCGCGCGCGATCAGCCGGCGCGCGCGCGCCAGATCCGCACCGCTCGCGGCGGCCGGCTCCGGCGGGGCCGGCCGCAGAAGGTTAAGCGTCAGATAACCGGCGGCGAGCACCGCCGGTACCAGTCCCCCGCGCAGCATCCGGCCGTGCGCCAGATGCGCGCCGGCCGTCCACCAGGGCGCCGCGCCATGATAAGTCAGCAGCCCGGCCCATACGGCAAGAATCATCACACTGCCGACGGCCGTGATCCACACCGGGGTGAATCGTTCATCGATGATGGCCGTCGGCCGGTAGAAGGCATCGCGCCCGAGCCACAACACCGCCAGCACCAGCGCGAGCAGCGGGGCTTCCTCGACGAGCAGCCCCTGCGCGAGCGAGCTTGCCATGGCAAGCAGCAGCAGCCGGCTGGCGAGCTGGTAGGCCGTGCGGACCCGCCGGAACAGCGCGCGGGCGAGCAGCAGCAGACCGACACCGCTCACGCTCGCGACCAGGTCGGCGGCCGCAGACACCGTCGTCGGCAGCGCGCGCCTGAGCAACGGCAGGTAAACCTCCACCGGCGGCCACATCACTGCCACGATGAGCAGCGCACCGGCGAGGAACACCAGCGAGCCGGCGATTTGCGGGGCCACCGGCGTCACGTAGGTGGCGGCGCGCTCGCGGGCGCGCGCCAGATCACCGCGCCGCGTGTTGAACTCCTGGTAGGCGAACAGCGCCGCGCCGACCAGCAGGGGCGCCAGGTAATACACCGCGCGGAAGGCGAGCAGCGCGCCGAGCACTGAATCGGTCGGCGCGGTGTGCAGTGCGAGGAGCATCACCGTTTCAAAGACGCCGATGCCGCCGGGCACGTGGCTCAGGATGCCGGCCGAGAGCGCGATCGCGTAGGTGCCCATGAAGGGCAGCAGGCCGATGTGCGCCGCGCTCGGCAGCAGCCACCACAGCACCGAACCCTCGATGGTGAGGTCGGAGACGCTGAGCAGGATCTGGCCGGCGCTGAGCCCGAAGCCCGGCGAGCGCAGCGCCCAACCGCGAATCTCGATCGCGCGGCGCGACAGACCTGACCACAGCACGTAGGCGCAGACCACCCCGAGCAGCGTGACACCGGCTAGGCGCAGCCAGGGAGCGGGCAGATGCAGCGCGCCGGCCGCGGCGGTCGGCGCGAGCGCGAGCGACAGTCCCGCAATCGAAGTCAGTCCGAGTGCGATCGAGAGGCTGTAGAAGACCGTGATGGTCGCCACTTCCACCGCCGTGATGCCCGCCGCGGTGTACAGTCGCAGTCGGATCGCCCCGCCGGTGAACGCCGAAAAGCCGAGGTTGTGGCCGAACACCGCGGCAATGAACGCGGTGAACATGACGCGTCCGTAGCTCAGCTGCTTGCGGACGTAGCGCAGCGCCAGCACATCGTAGCCGCTGATCAGACAGTAGCTGGCGGCGGTCAGCCCGAGCGCGGCGAGCACGTGCGTGCGCGGGATGCTGCGCAGGTGTGCAAGGACACCGGCCAGTCGCATCCGTGCGAGCTCGCCGTGCAGGACATAGCCCACGGCGGCGAGCACGACGAGTGCGGCAAGCGGACCAAGCCAGCGCAGCAGCTCGAGGGCGCGGGATCCGCTTGCGCTCGAGCGTGCGGCCGGAGGGCTTGCCACTAGTGGCTCCCGACTCCGTGCACCGCGACCACTGCGCGTCGCGGGCGCTGCGTGTTGGTGTGCGGGTCGGGCTTACGCACGGTGCTGCATCGGGGGCCTTAGCGCGTCAGCGGCTTGTAGCGGATGCGGTGCGGCTGCGCGGCCGCATCGCCCTTGCGCCGCTTGAAGTCCTCCACGTATTCCTGATAGTTGCCCTCGAACCACACGACCTGCGAGTCGCCCTCGAAGGCGAGGATGTGGGTCGCGATGCGGTCGAGAAACCATCGGTCGTGGGAGATGACGACCGCGCACCCGGGGAAGTTCAGCAGCGCTTCCTCCAGCGCGCGCAGCGTCTCGACGTCGAGGTCATTGGTCGGCTCATCGAGCAGCAGCACGTTGGCGCCGGCACTCAGCACCTTGGCCAGATGCACGCGGTTGCGCTCCCCGCCCGAGAGCTCGCCGATGGTCTGCTGCTGTTGCGTGCCCTTGAAGTTGAATCGTCCGACGTAGCTGCGCGAGGGTGTCTCGTAGTTGCCCACCTTGATCATGTCGAGGCCCCCGGAGATTTCCGCCCAGACCGTCTTGCGGTTATCGAGCACCTGACGCGATTGATCGACATAGGCGAGCTTGACGGTCGGACCGACGCGGATCTCGCCGGCGTCGGGCTTCTCTGCGCCCGTGAGCATGCGAAACAGCGTCGTCTTGCCGGCGCCGTTCGGCCCGATGATGCCGACGATGCCGCCGCGCGGCAGGCTGAAGGAGAGATCGTCGATCAGCAGCAGCTCGCCGAAGGCTTTGCGCAGGCCCGTCACTTCGATCACCTGATCGCCGAGGCGCTCGCCGGGAGGGATGTAGATCTCATTGGTTTCATTGCGCTGCTGGAATTCCCGCGAGGCGAGCTCCTCGTAGCGCTGCAGGCGCGCCTTGCTCTTGGCTTGGCGCGCCTTGGGATTCTGGCGGACCCACTCGAGCTCGTGCGCGAGCGTCTTGCGCAGCGCCTCATGCTCGCGTTCCTCGACGCGCAGCCGCCGCTCCTTCTGCTCGAGCCAGGAGGAGTAATTGCCGTGCCAGGGGATGCCGTGGCCCCGATCCAGCTCGAGGATCCATTCGGCGACGTTGTCGAGAAAATAGCGGTCATGGGTGACGGCGATGACGGTGCTCGGATACTGCTCGAGGAAGCGCTCGAGCCAGGTGATCGACTCGGCGTCGAGGTGGTTGGTCGGCTCATCGAGCAGCAGCATGTCCGGGGCCGACAGCAGCAGCCGGCACAGCGCCACGCGGCGCTTCTCTCCTCCGGAGAGCGTGACGATCCTGGCTTCCCATGGCGGCAGGCGCAGCGCATCGGCCGCGATATCGAGCTTGCGCTCGAGTTCCCAGCCGCCCGCCGCATCGATCGCATCCTGCAGTTTGGCCTGTTCGGCGAGCAGGCTGTTCATCTGCTCGTCGCTCATCGGTTCGGCAAAGCGCTCGCTCAGCTGGTTGAACGCCTCGATTAGGCGCAGCGTCTCTGCCACGCCCTCCATGACCGTCGCGCGCACATCGCTCGCCGGATCGAGCTGCGGCTCCTGCGGCAGGTGGCCGATGCGGATACCGGCCTGCGGCCGGGCCTCGCCGTCGATTTCCGTGTCGATGCCCGCCATGATCCTCAGCAGCGTGGACTTACCCGCGCCGTTCAGGCCGAGCACGCCGATCTTGGCGCCGGGGAAGAAGGAAAGACTGATGTCGCGGAGGATGACGCGCTTGGGCGGCACCACCTTGGACACCCGATTCATCGTATAAATGTACTGGGCCATGCAATCTCTGCTGCGGGTGGATGAGGCGAACCGGGCATACGGTCCGCCCGGGGGGGCCGGCATTATCGCGCGAGCGCGGCGGGCTTGGGCAGAGGGTGCGTGGGGGCGGCGGGGGCCCCGGCTGGCGGAAACCTGCCCAGAGCCGGTCGCTTCGGTACAATTCGTACGCCCGCCGCGCCCGGTTCCGCTCCGCGCGCCCGCGGCTCGCGCCCATCAGCAGAGGCTTCGCATGTTCGCAAAATCCCAGGATATCCGCAGTTTTGACCCCGAGCTGGCCCGGGCCATCGACGGCGAGCGGCGCCGGCAGGAGGAGCACATCGAGCTGATCGCCTCGGAAAACTACGCCAGCCCGCGCGTGCTCGAGGCGCAGGGGTCGGTGCTGACCAACAAGTACGCCGAGGGCTACCCCGGCAAGCGCTACTACGGCGGGTGCGAATACGTCGACATCGCCGAGCAGCTGGCCATCGATCGCGCCAAGAAGCTCTTCGGAGCCGCCTACGCCAACGTGCAGCCGCACTCGGGCTCCCAGGCCAATGCCGCCGCCTACTTCGCGCTGCTGCAGCCCGGCGATCCCATCCTCGGCATGAGCCTGGATCACGGTGGGCACCTGACCCACGGCGCGCGCGTGAACTTCTCCGGCAAATTCTTCCGCGCCGCACAGTACGGGATCCGGCCCGACACCGGCGAGATCGACTACGATCAGGTGGCGCGCCTGGCCGAGGAGCATCGCCCCAAGATGATCATCGCCGGGTTCTCCGCCTACTCGCGCGTAGTCGACTGGGCTCGCTTCGCCGAGATCGCCAAAGGCGTCGGGGCGTACCTGGTGGTGGACATGGCTCACGTTGCCGGCCTGGTCGCCGCGGACGTCTATCCCAATCCGGTGCCGTACGCCGACGTCGTCACCACCACGACGCACAAGACGCTGCGCGGCCCACGCGGTGGAATGATTCTCGCGCGGGCCAACGAGGACATCCACAAGAAGCTCAATTCGCTGGTTTTCCCCGGTACCCAGGGCGGACCGCTCATGCATGTGATCGCGGCCAAGGCGGTGGCACTGCTTGAGGCGCTGCAGCCGCAATTCGTGGACTACCAAAGGCAGGTGGTCGCCAATGCGCGCGCCATGGCCGCCCGTTTGGCGCAGCGCGGATACGATATCGTTTCCGGCGGTACGGACAATCACCTGTTCCTGCTCAGCCTGCTCGGGCGTGACATTACCGGAAAGGACGCCGATGCCGCGCTCGGCAAGGCCAATATCACGGTCAACAAGAACGCCGTGCCCAACGATCCACGGCCGCCCTCGATCAGCAGTGGCCTGCGCATTGGTACCCCGGCAGCGACCACTCGCGGTTTCAAGGAGCCAGAGGTTGAGCACGTTGCCGACCTGCTTGCCGATGTGCTCGATGCGGGTGGAGAGGCGACGGTGATCGAGCGCGTGCGCGGCGAGGTGCTCGAGCTCTGCGGCCGCTTCCCGGTATACGGGAAGGTGTGAGCGGACGGGGACCGCGGGCAGTCAGCCATGCATTGTCCGTTCTGCGGTCACGTCGAGACCAAGGTGACCGACTCGCGTCTGGCGAGCGACGGCGGGCAGATCCGTCGCCGGCGCGAGTGTCTGGCCTGCGGCGAGCGGTTCACGACTTTCGAGACCCCGGAGCTGGTGATGCCGATGGTCGTCAAGGGCGACCGGCGCCGGGAAGCGTTCGACGAGTCGAAGCTGCGCGCGGGCATGGAGAAGGCGCTGGAGAAGCGGCCAGTGGCGCGCGAGGCGATTGATGCGGCGGTGAGCCGCATCACCCATCGGGTGCGCACGCTCGGGGAGCGGGAAATCGCCTCCAGCGCGATCGGCGAGCTGGTCATGGAGGAGCTGCGCCAGCTCGATGAGGTCGCCTACGTGCGCTTCGCCTCGGTGTATCGGCATTTCGAGGACGTCGAGGCATTTCACGAGGAGATCCGCAAGCTGCGCGATGGGCGCGCGGGGCGGCCGGCGCGTGCGCGCAAGCGCGCACCGGCGAGCGGCGCGGGGCGCGGGCAGCTGTCGCTGCTGCCGCCGGAGACGCCGCCCGAGCGCGGCGAGAACGGGGAATCCGAATGAGCGTGACGCATGTTCTCGGATTTTGACCGGGACGCGATGGCCCGCGCACTCGAGCTCGCGGCGCGCGGCCTCGAGACGGCGCACCCGAATCCTCGCGTCGGCTGTGTCATCGCGCGAGGCGAGCACATCGTTGGGGAGGGCTGGCACGCCCGGGTCGGCGAGCCCCACGCCGAAGTCCATGCGCTGCGCGCCGCGGGCACCGCGGCTGGAGCGACGGCATACGTTACGCTCGAACCGTGCAGCCACCACGGGCGCACTCCGCCGTGCGCCGAGGCATTGATCGCAGCGGGCATCGCGCGGGTCGTGTTCGCGGTCGCGGACCCGAACCCCCGGGTCAACGGCGAGGGCGCCCGCGTCCTGCGCGAGCACGGGGTACAGGTCGAGTCGGGCCTGTTGGCGGAGGAGGCGGCCGAGCTGAACGCGGGGTTCCTCAAGCGGATGCGTACGGGGCGGCCGTGGGTGCGTGTGAAGCTCGCCATGAGTCTCGACGGGCGCACGGCGCTCAGCAACGGCGACAGTCACTGGATCACCGGCACGGCAGCCCGCGAGGATGTGCAACATTGGCGCGCACGCAGCGGCGCGGTCATGACCGGCATCGGCACTGTGCTCGTGGATGATCCGCGCCTGGATGTCCGTTTGGCCGAACCGCCCGGCGCCGTGCGGCCTGAGCTGCTGCGCGTGATCCTCGATTCGCGCCTGCGCACGCCGGCGGCGGCACGCCTGTTCTCGATCCCGGGGGAAGTGCTGCTGCTGAGCACGCACCCGCGCGGCGAGGACGACGAGCACTGTGCCCGACGTCGCGCTGCTCTCGCCGGGCGAGCCACCCTCGAGGCACTTGCTGCCGACGCGCAGGCACATGTATCGCTCGAGGCCGCGCTCGCGCTCCTTGGCCACCGTGAAATCAACGAGTTATGGGTGGAAGCCGGCCCGCGGCTGGCCGGCGCCCTGCTCGCCGGGCGACTCGTGGACGAGTTGATCCTGTACGTCGCGCCGAGGCTGCTCGGACCGCAGGGCCGCCCGCTCGCGGAGCTGCCGGCGCTCGGCCAGCTGCAGGATTCCCCTTGGTTTGTCATCATGGACTCGCGGCAGCTCGGAACGGACCTGCGGCTGCGCCTGCGGCCGCAGCCACACTGAGCAACGAGGAGGGGGATCGGTGTTTACCGGAATCGTGCAGGATGTGGGGCGCGTGATCTCTCGCGAGAAGCGCCGCGGGGATGTGCGCATGGGATTTCTCGGCGAGCGTCTCGATCCCGCGGGTCTGCGGATCGGGGACAGCATCTGCGTGCAGGGATGCTGTCTGACGGTAGTGGAGGTCGAAGGCGGCAGTTTTCTGGCGGACGTCTCGCGCGAGACGCTGCGCCTGACCACGCTCGGGGAGATGCAGCCGGGGGCGCGCGTCAACCTGGAGCCGGCGCTGAAGATGGGCGATCCGCTCGGCGGACACCTGCTCACCGGACACGTCGATGGGCTGGGGCAGGTGGTGACGGTCAACGATGATGCGCGCTCGTGCATCGTGGATATCGCGGTGGCCGACGACGATCTAATGGGCTACATCGCCCGCAAGGGCTCCATTGCGGTCGACGGCGTCAGTCTCACCGTCAACATGGTGCATGACGTCATATTTCGCGTGAATCTCATTCCGCACACACGCGACGTCACGACGCTGGGGCGGCTCGAGCCTGACGGCTTCGTCAACATCGAAGTCGATCTGATGGCCCGTTACGTCGCGCGGCTGCTCGAGAGCGCGCAGGCCGAGGAGGAAGAGGCCTGATGCGTCTCGCCGTGCGGCTCGTGCCGGCCGTCGCGCTGTCGGTCGCGCTGCAGGCGTCCGCCGCAATATCGCCGCGCATCGGCCAGCCGGCCCCGCCGCTGATCGTGCGCGAGTTCAGCGGCCAGCAGTTCAATCTGGCGCGCGAGCGCGGCCGCGTCGTGTTGGTGAGCTTGTGGGCCACCTGGTGCTCTCCCTGCCATGCGGAAATGCCGGTGCTGCAGCGCTTCTACCGGCGCTACCATGATCGCGGGCTCGCGCTGATCGCCCTCAGCATCGATCGGTCCGCCAGCCTCGCGCGCGTGCGCGCCGCGCTCGGCGGCTTCACCTATCCGGCGGCGCTGGCCCGCGCGGCGCGGGCCGATGGATTCGGCGAGCCGCTTGCCGTCCCGATGACCTATGTCATCGGTGCGCGCGGGCGGGTGCGCGCGCGGCTGCTCGGCGGCCTGACGGGGGTGACGCGGCGGCAGCTCGATCGGGCCGTGTTGCCCCTGCTCGCCGCCGCGAGGCGCCGCTAGGGCGCGCTCGGGGGGGGCAGAGTGAATCAGCCGTGCGGCCAAGCGCCTGACCGATAAAGCCGCTCTCCCCCGGGGCGGGCATCTCCGCCGCGATACCATACAAGGGTCACCCCGTGCTCGAGGTGCAGGGGGGTGATTGGGCTGGAAGAGATCCGGGCGCGGCGGGTTCAGCGTAGCGAGGAGCCACGCTTTCGAGCCTTGATGCAGGCGCAGTACCACCTGCGGACGCTGGCGACGATTGGCGAGACGCTCTGGTCTGTCGCGAGGTGGCGCTGCTGAGCTTTTTCGGCGCCGCACTCGGGTGGGCGGAGCTATCGGCAGCAGTACGCGCGGTTGCACCTGCTGGCCAACAACGCGCGGTTTTGCGTTCGGCCCGACTGGCACCGCCCGAACCTCGCCTCGCGCCCGCTGGCGCTGTGCGAGCGACGGCGGGGAGGGGATTGGCTCGAGGTGTGCGGCCATCCGATCCTAATGCTGGAGACCTTTGTCGATCCGCAGCGTCACCGCGGCACGCCGTACTTGGCCTGCAATTGGACGTATGTCGGGGATACACGCGGTATCGCTGCCGCCAGGGCCGATACACCGAGACCGGCGCATCGCCGCAGAAAGTCATCCTGCGCTCGCTGCACCAGAAGGCGCGCCCGCTTCTGTGCCAAGCGCACCTCGAGCCCCTACGTTCGCGGAGTGCCCGAATTGGTGCTCACCGCCGCCCAGATGCAGTTCCTGCCGGATTTCTTCCGCGCCATGCTTGATCCGCGCCGCGGTCAAGGCCGGCGCCACCCCTTGCTCGTGGTGCTCGCCGCCGCCACCCTGTGCGGGGCACGCGGCTACCAGCACATGGGCGAGTGGGCCGAGAATCTCTCCCAGAGTGTCCGCGCCCGCTTTCGCTGTCGGCGCGTGCGCGGTCAGTATCTGGTGCCCAGCTTCGGAGTCATCCGCGACGTGCTGATGCGCTTCGGTCCGCAGCACCTCGCGCGCGCTGTAGAACTGGAATGCCCCGTTCGCCCCCCAGGGGCGCACGCTGGCCCTGGACGGTAAAGCGATGTGCAACGCCATCGAGGACAGCGGCGCACGCACCCGCCTCATGAGCGTCATCGGCCCTGAAACCGGCGCCTATTATGCCCAAAAGAAGTCGGCCAACTGCCTTTAGTGGGTGATCCGGCCACCTTCAAGCAAACCAACGAGATCAGAACCGCCATCTCACCGCTCGAGCTCTTGGGCCTGCAGGACAAGGACATCACCGCCGACGCGCTGCTGACGCAGCGCTCCATCGCACAGTCCGTGCGCAACCGTCTCGGTCATTACCACCTCACCGTCAAAAGCAATCATGCGGCGCTCCTGACCGATATCGAGCGCGGCTTCGCCGACCGCCCGCCCACCGCCCACTTCAGCCAGATCTCCTGCGGTCACGGCCGCAGCGAACCCCTTCCATCTGGGTGACCGATGCCCTCAACGCATCCCTCGACTTCCCCGCTCTCGCCCAAGCTTTCCTCATCCAGCAGCAGGTGCTGCTCAAGAAAACCGGCCAGCTTTTACCGGCGATTTTGCCTACGACATCACCAGCCGCCCCGCCAGCCAAGCCTCCCCCCAGCGCCTGCTCGAGATCAACCGCGGCCACGGGGTGATCGAGAACCGCTGCCACAATGTCATCGACTGGAGCTCCGACGAGGATCGCAGCCGCATCCGCTCAGGTCACGGCCCGGACATCTCGCGCGCCTGCGCCGCGTAGCCGTCTCGCTTATCCGCTGCAAGCCCAGCCGCAAGGTCGCCGAAACCCTCGGCCGCCTCAACCGCAACGTCCGGACCGTCTTCGACCATCTGCTGATGAGCCTGAACGCTCTGCGCAGCGCCGCCGCTGCACGCCCCACGAGGCGCGCTACTGCCCGCGCATGGACCGCTAGGCACCCTCCACCCGCCCCACCTTCCCGCTGTCCCCTACGGTGGTGCTCCCCTACGCCCGAGCTCTCCAGACCCCCTCCACACCGCACTCGTCCTCGCTATGCGCGCCAGAACAGACTTGTCGTGGGGGTCCTCCTCGCGGACCCCCGGGGCCGGCGGCCCCCACGGTATACTAGAAGGCCCTACGCACCAGGCGTGTCCCATGTCCAAAGTCCTTCCCCTCTCCGGCAAGGCCCTGCCGTCGGGCGGCACGCTCAACAGCATCGAGGAGATCCTCGCGGACCTCCGGGCCGGACGCACGGTCATCATCATGGACGACGAGGATCGCGAGAACGAGGGCGACCTGATCATGGCGGCCGAGTGCGCGACTCCCGAGGCGGTGGCGTTCATCATCCGTCACACCAGCGGGATCCTGTGCGTGCCCATGGAGGAAGCCGGGCTCGAGCGGCTCGATCTGCCGCAAATGGTCATGAACAACAGCGAAGCGCACCGCACTGCCTTCACGGTCTCGGTGGATGCGCTGCAGGGCACGACCACCGGCGTCTCCTCGGGCGACCGGGCGGCCACCATCCGCGCGCTGGCCCGCCCGGATGCGCGCGCGGCCGATTTCGCCCGGCCCGGGCACATCTTCCCGCTGCGCGCGCGCCGCGGGGGAGTGCTGGTCAGAACAGGGCACACGGAGGCCGCCGTCGATCTGTGCCGGCTCGCCGGGCTGCAGCCGGTCGGTGTGATCTCCGAGGTGATGAACGATGACGGCTCCATGGCGCGCCGTGAGGAGCTGCACGCCTTTGCCGTGCGCCACAACCTGAAGATCGGCACCATCGCCGACCTGATCCGCTACCGCCTGCGCAACGAGCGCTCCGTCGTGCGGCTCTCGGAGCAGCCGGTCGAGACCGAGTTCGGCGGATTTCGGCTGTTCGCATACGAGGATCGCGTTGGCGAGGAAGTTCACCTGGCGCTGGTCAAGGGGGCGCTCGAGGGACCCGAGCCGCCGTTGGTGCGCGTGCATCTGGTCGACCCGCTGCGCGATCTGCTCGGCATCCGGGCCAACCCGCTCGCCTGGACGCTGCGCGCCGCGATGCAGCGCATCGCGTGCGCCGGCAGCGGGGTGATCGTGATCCTGCGCGAGCGGGAGGCGTCGCACGATCTGCTCGATTCGGTCCGATCGCTCGGCGCGCCGGCCGAGGCCGACGGCACCGCCCGCTCGGCCCGCCGCGACGGCGAGGTGCTCAAGACCTTCGGCATCGGCGCGCAGATCCTGAAGGATCTCGGCGTGCGGCGCATGCGGGTGCTGTCGGCGCCCAAGCAGATGCACGGCATCTCCGCCTTTGACCTGGAGATCGACGGCTATGTCGGAGAAGACGCTTGAGCGGTGCGCGGCTGCTCGAGGGACAGCTCGAGGCACGCGGCCGCAAGGTGGCCGTCGTCGCCGCGCGCTTCAATGATTTCATCGTCGCGAGCCTGCTCAAGGGCGCGCAAACGGCCTGGGCGCGCCACGGGGGGGCGCTGGAGGACCTGCTCGTGGTGCGGGTGCCCGGTGCGTTCGAGCTGCCGGTGACCGCGCGCAAGCTCGCCGCGAGCGGCCGGTACGACGCGGTGGTGGCGCTCGGGTGCGTCATCCGCGGCGGCACGCCGCATTTCGAATACGTCGCCGGCGAGTGCGCGGGTGGCTTGCAGCGCGCTGCGCTCGAGACGCTGGTGCCGATCATCTTCGGCGTGCTTACCGTCGAGACGGTCGAGCAGGCCATCGAGCGGGCCGCGACCGGCGAGGGCAACAAGGGCGGTGAGGCGATGGAGGCGGCGCTGGAGATGGCGGGCGTATTTGCCGAGCTGGGTTCCTGATGGCCGTGCAATCCTCGCCGCGCGCCTTCTCACGGCAGCGATCAGTGGCGCGCAAGCTCGCGCTGCAGGCGCTGTATCGCTGGCAGATCAACGAGTGCCCCTGGCAGGACCTGGTGCAGGAGTTCGCCGCGGCCGAAGACATGCCGCGCGCGGACCGGGAGTATTTCCGCGAACTGCTCGAGGCGATCTGCGCCTCGCGTGCGGCGCTCGATCAGCGGCTCGCCCCACTGATCGACCGCACGCCGGCGCTGCTTGATCCGATCGAGCACGCGGTGCTGCTCATCGGCCTGTATGAACTCGCGCACCGGCCGGATGTGCCGTATCGGGTGGCGATCAATGAGGCGGTCACGCTGGCGAAACGCTTCGGGGCCACCGATGGGCACAAATACGTCAACGCCGTGCTCGATCGGGCGGCGCGCGAGCTGCGACCCGAGGAGCACTGAGGCGCGCCCCGGGGCGCCTCGGCGCGTATGGCACTGTCGGAATTCGAGCTGATCGAGCGTTATTTCCGGCGGTGCGGTGCGCCACGCGCGGACGTACGCCTCGGGGTGGGCGATGATGCCGCGCTGCTCGATTGCCCGCCCGGGGCGGTGCTCGCCGCGGCGGTCGACACCCTGGTCGAAGGGGTGCATTTCCCGCGCGGCTGCCGCGCTGACTCGATCGGGCATCGCGCGCTCGCGGTCAATCTCAGCGATCTGGCGGCGATGGGCGCGCGTCCCGCCTGGGCGCTGCTCGCCTTGACATTGCCTTCGGCCGAGGAGCGCTGGCTCGGCGAATTCACGGCGGGATTCGCGGCGCTCGCGCGCACGCACCAGGTCGCGCTGGTCGGCGGCGATACGACGCACGGGCCGCTGACCGTCACAGTGACGCTTCTGGGGCATGTTCCGGCCGGCACCGCGCTGCGGCGCAGCGGCGCTGCCGCTGGGGATGCGCTGTTCGTGTCCGGCACCCCGGGCGATGCGGCCGCAGGGTTGGCGCTCGAGCAGGGGCGCCTGCCCGCGCCCGGCAAGACCGAGTACCTGCGCGAGCGGTTCCTGTTCCCGACCCCGCGGGTGACGCTGGGTGAGCGGTTGCGCGAGTACGCGAGCGGCTGCATCGATGTGTCGGATGGGCTGCTCGCCGATGCGCTGAAGCTGGCCGAGGCGAGCGGCTGCGGCTTGGAGCTCAGCGCTGCGAGCCTGCCGCTGTCGCAGCCGCTGCGCGCGCTCGGGGCTGAGCGGGCGCTCCAGTTCGCGCTCGGTGGCGGCGACGATTACGAGTTGTGCTTCACGGTGCCGGCGCAGCGGCTCGAGCGACTGCGCGCGGCACTGCCGCCCGGGCAGTGGGGCTATACGCGCATCGGCACGATGCGCGCCGAGCCCGGCGCCCGGGTGATGGGCGAGGAAGGCGAACTCTCACTGCCGGCCGGCGGCTACGACCACTTTTCGAACCCGTAGCGGTTCTGGATTATGTCAAGCGAGAGCGGCGCGCCCATCGGCCAATTCATGGGGCGCATCACAGCGCGCTCGGGCTGCGGGACCCTATTCTGCGCGCTGCTTCACCAGCCCCCGCGAAACATGCCTGCTCACGCCCCAGGACCCGCCGCGCCTCCGCATACCGGTGAACGGGGTGTACCCGAGCGAATCGGCAAGTACGAGGTCATCAAGGAAGTCGGCCGCGGCAGCACCGGCGTGGTCTATCTGTCGCACGACGCCTATTACGGGCGCGACGTGGCGATCAAGGTCTACAACGTCGATACCGGCGCGAATGACCAGCGCGCGCGCGCGGCACGCAAGATGTTCTTGTCCGAGGCGCATCTGGTCGGCATGCTGCAGCATCCGTACGTGCTGCCGATCTTCGATGCGGGTGAGGAGAACGGGCGCTGCTACATCGTCACCGAGTACGTGCACCATGCCCGCACGCTCACCACCTACTGCCGTCCGGACAACCTGCTGCCGCTGAACGATGTCATCGAGATCATCTTCAAGTGCGCCAAGGCGTTGCACTATGCCCACACCCGCGGCGTGATCCACCGCGACATCAAGCCCTCGAACCTTCTGCTTACCCAGGAAGGCGAGGTCCGCATCATCGACTTCGGCATCGCGCTCGTCTCGGACGCGGACATCTCGCGCATCGAGGGCATCGCCGGTAGTCCGTCATACATGTCACCGGAGCAGGTGCAGAGCCTGGAGCTGACCGCGAGTTCGGATATTTACTCCCTCGGGGCGGTGATGTACGAGCTGCTCACCGGCACCCGGCCGTTCCGCGCCGGCAATTTGCAGAAGCTGCTGCACCAGATCGTCTACGCCACGCCGCCGCCGATTCACAAGGTGCGCCAGGACGTGTCCGAGGAGCTCGAGAGCGTCGTGGTCACGGCGCTGCAGAAGGATCCGGTCAAGCGCCAGCGCAGCGGGCTCGAGTTCGCCGCCGAGCTGGCGCGGGTCCACCACCGGCTGCGCCAGAGCAATGTGCGCCTGGACCTGCAGGAGCAGTTCGGGGTGCTGCGCCGGCTGAAGTTCTTCCACGAGTTCTCCCACGGCGAGGTCAGCGAGGTGCTGCGCGCCAGCGCGCTGCAGCAGTACGCTCTCGGCGAGGAGATCGTCCGCGAGGGGGAGCTAGACGACCGCTTCTACATCCTGGTCACGGGCCGCTGTGCGGTGGAGCGTCGTGGCGAGCAGATCGCCATGCTCGAGACCGGCGACTGCTTCGGCGAGGCCAGCTACGTCCCCGGTGCCAAACGCACGGCCACGGTGCGGGCGATCGATGCGGTGACCGTACTGAAGGTCAGCGCCACGCAGCTCGAGCAGGTCTCGGTGTCCTGCCAGCTGCGCTTCAACCGGGTCTTCCTGCGCAGCCTGATCGGACGGCTCCAGGGGGAGTCGTGCTAGGCGGCACCGCGCAGCGGTAGGGCGCGGTCTGCGCCCCCGCGCGGCCGGGCTGCGGCCCGGGACGCCCGTCCGGCCGCCGGCTCGCTCGCCGCTCATCCGCTGCGGCCGGGCATGGCGTGCTGTAGGCTAGCGCGCCGTGCACATCCTGCTCATAGAGGACGACGTCGAGGCGGCGAAGTTTCTCGTCAAGGGACTGCGCGAGAGCGGCTATGCGGTCGACCATGCCGCCGGGGGGCGCGAGGGGCTGGAGCGGGCGCTGGCCGGTAGATTCGATCTCATCGTGACCGACCGCATGCTGCCGGCGATCGATGGGCTGGAGATCATCCGCCAGCTGCGCGCTGCCGGACTGGCCACTCCGGTGCTGGTGCTGAGCGCGCTCGGCAACGTCGATGACCGGATCCGCGGCCTGAAGGCCGGCGGGGACGATTACCTCACCAAGCCGTTCGCGTTCGATGAGCTGCTGGCGCGCATCGAGGCGCTGCTGCGCCGCCGCGCCCGCGGCGGCGAGGTATCCCACCTGAAGGTCGCCGACCTGGAGTTCGATCTGCTCACGCGGCGCGTCACGCGCGCCGGACGCGACATCGATTTGACCGCGCGCGAGCAGAAGCTGCTCGAGTTTCTCATGCGCCGCGCCGGGCAGGTGGTCACCCGCATGATGCTGCTCGAGGGGGTGTGGGATCTGCACTTTGATCCGCAGAGCAACGTGGTCGATGTGCACATCAGCCGGCTGCGCCAAGCGGTCGACCGCGGTTCGGACCGGCCGCTCATCCACACCGTACGCGGCGCCGGCTACGTGCTGCGGGAGGAGCCGTGAGCCGGTTGCGACCGCGCGGCCTGTTTCGGACCACGGCGTTTCGCATGTCGATGGGCTACACGCTGCTCGTGACGCTCGCGGTCGGAGTGACCCTCGCCAGCACCTATCTGCTGACTCAACGCATCCTGCGCGACAACATCGACCTGATCATCGCCACCGAGCTGAACAGCCTGCAGGATCAGTACGTCCTGCGCGGCATCCGCGGAGTGACGGCGGAAATCAATGTGCGCATCGACAGCTGGGGCCGGATCGGCTCGGTGTACATGCTGGCGAATCCGCGCTTCAAGCGCATCGCCGGCAACGTGACCAACTGGCCGTTCGACGGCGCCCCGCGTGCGCCCTGGCCGGAATTCCGCATCGAGTCGATCGAGCCGGGTCAGCGCTCGGTTCACCCGGTGCGAGCGGCTGTGCGTCATCTGCCGAACGGCGACTGGCTGCTGGTCGGCACGGACATGTCGCAGGCCGAGCGCTACGCGGACGCGTTCCAGACCGCCACGTTCTGGGGAATGGGGCTGTCGGTCCTGGTGGCGGCCATCGCCGGGTTTGCATTCAGCTTCCGGCTGAGCCGCCGCGTCGGGGATGTCACGGACACCTGCGTGCGCATCATGAGCGGCGATCTCGCGCGGCGATTGCCCGTGGCCGGCAGCCGTGACGAGTTCGATGCGCTCGCTGTTTCGGTCAACCGGGTGCTGGATCGACTAGAGGAGCAAACCCGGACGCTGCGCGCAACATTCGACAGCGTCGCGCACGATCTGCGCGCGCCGCTGCAGCGGCTGCGCGCGCGCATGGATGCTGTGCTGCGGCTGCCGGATCTGCAGCACGGCATGCGCGAGCCGGTCGAGTCGTCCCTGCGCGAGGTCGATCGGCTGCAGCACACGCTCGCCATGCTGCTGCAGATCGCGCTCGCCGAGTCCGGTGCGCCGCTCGCCTCGGTCGCGGCCGTGAACTTGTCCGATCTGGTCGGCGAACTGGCGGAACTGTTCGAGCCGGTCGCGCGCGAGCGCGGTCAGACGCTCGCGGCAACCCGCCAGGAGCAGGTGCTCGTCGAGGGCAACCGGCAGTTGCTCGCCCAGATGATCAGCAACCTGGTGGAGAACGCTCTGAAGTTCGTGCCGGCCGGCGGGCGGATCGAACTCGCCGTGGAACGGCGCGGTGCTGTGGTGCGACTGACGGTGAGCGACGACGGTCCGGGTCTGCCGCTCGAGCAGCGGCGTCAGGCCGGCCAGCCGTTCGCGCGGGTCGGCGGGGCGGGCGGCGGGCTCGGATTGCTGCTGGTGGGGGCGATCGCCCGGCTGCACCGCGCGCACTTCGCGCTCGAGGACAACGAGCCGGGGCTGCGCGCGGTCGTGGAGCTGCCTCTGTTCGAGGGCAGCGGCCGCTAGCGCGCCATTTTCACGGCGCTTTGCGCTTGTCGCGCTCGATCAGCGCGTAGGCGGAGTGATTGTGGATGGACTCGAAGTTTTCCGATTCCACCACGTACGAGACGATGCGATCATCTGCATTGAGCCGCGTGGCCACGTCCCGCACCATGTCCTCGACGAACTTCGGGTTGTCGTAGGCCCGCTCGGTCACGTACTTCTCGTCCGGGCGCTTCAGGATGCCGTACAACTCGCAAGAAGCTTCCTGCTCGGCGATCTCGATGAGCTCCTCGATCCACATGTGATGGTTGAGCTGCGCCGTGATCGTCACGTGCGAGCGCTGATTGTGTGCGCCGTAGTCGGAGATGCGCTTGGAGCACGGGCACAGGCTCGTCACCGGCACGACCACCCGCACCCACAGGTCCGTCACCCCGTCGTGCCGCTCTCCGATCAGGCTCGCGCGGTAATCCATCAGGCTCTCGACCCCGCTTGCCGGCGCGCGCTTCATGATGAAGTAGGGGAAGGTCATCTCGATGTGGCCGGCATCGGCCTCGAGCCGCTGGGTCATGCTCTCGAGCATGCCGCGGAACGACTCGACGGAGATCTCCCGCTCGCTGTGCAGAATCTCCACGAACCTTGACATGTGCGTGCCCTTGAAATTGTGCGGCAGGCTCACGAACATGTTGAACGTGGCAATGGTGTGCTGCTCGCCTGCGGAGCGGTCCTTGACCCGCACCGGGTGGCTGATGTCCTTGATGCCCACGCGGTTGATCGGCAGGTGGCGGGTATCGGCGCGCGACTGCACGTCCTCGACGTCAGCGAGGACCTTGCGGGCAGCCTTGGCCTGCTTGGCGGAGTCATTCATGTGGATAAGCCTACCGGATCGCGCCCGAATTGACCTATACCGATCGGGATATGCGCTCGCGGCCCCCTGGCAGGCCGCAGGCGCGCTGCGTCTGAACTCAGGCGCTGCCGACGGAGCGGATCCGCTCGCGGGTCTGCAGCGACCACCAGCGCTCGATGCCCGCGCCGAGGCTTGCCGCGTCGAGTCCCGCGGCGGCGAGGCACGACTCGCGCGAGCCGTGCTCGATGAAGCGGTCGGGAATGCCGATCTGCATCAGCGGCACGCTCACGCCCTCGGCGGCGAGCACCTCTGCGACGGCCGAACCGGCCCCGCCCTGCACGGAGTTTTCCTCGATGGTCACGATGGCGGCGTGCCCGCGGGCGATCTCGAGGATCAGCGCCTCGTCGATGGGCTTGATGAAGCGCATGTTGACCACGGTGGCATCGAGCCGCTCGCCGACCTCGAGGGCGCTCTCGACCATGGGCCCGAAGGCGAGCAGCGCGAGCCCGCTGCTGCCCTCACGCTTGATCTCGGCCTTGCCGATCGGCAGCGCGCGGAACGCCTTCTCGAGCGCCATCCCCGGGCCGGTGCCGCGCGGATAGCGCACCGCGGCCGGACCCTGCACCGTGGTGGCGGTGTAGAGCATCTGCCGGCATTCGTTCTCGTCGGCCGGGGCCATGATGACCATGTTCGGGATGCAGCGCATGTAGGACAGGTCGTAGCTGCCCTGGTGCGTCGCGCCGTCGCTGCCGACCAGTCCCGCGCGGTCGAGCGCGAAGACCACCGGCAGATTCTGCAGCGCGACGTCATGGATGAGCTGATCGTAGGCGCGCTGCAGGAACGTCGAGTAGATGGCGACCACGGGCTTGAGGCCCTCGGTCGCAAGGCCTGCGGCGAAGGTCACCGCATGCTGCTCGGCGATCGCCACGTCGAAGTAGCGGTCGGGGAATCGCTTGGAGAACTCGAC
>JAJYLP010000152.1 GCA_021787615.1 Pseudomonadota bacterium | reverse complement strand
ATTCGCGCCAGCGATACCGCCTGCCGCTACGGTGGCGATGAATTCGTCATCATGGTACCGCAGGCGCGCGGTGCGCGGGAGACGCTTGCGGCGAATCGGAAACTCGCCGCGCAGCTGTCGCTGCCATATCAGCTGGGCGAGCACCTCGTTGCGGTGGGCGCGAACATTGGGACTGCGGTCTTCAACGGGGAGGCAACGGGCTGTGATGCGTTGATGCATGCAGCTGATAGCGCCAGGTACGCAGCGAAGGCCAATAGTATTGCCGCGTCTTGGCGGCGATGCGACTCAGATGGGAGTCGTGATTTTCGTCAAGCGGGAAACGGCACTGGACCATCCAGTCCGAACGTGGGACCGCAGAGCAAACAGGCGAAGGCGGCGACGCACCAGTCGAGCTGATGAACGGCGATGCGCTCTTCTCGCGTCGTGCGCAGGCCCTTGTCTCTGTTCGACCCGAACGCCGGGTGAGCGCGCGCCGCGGGGCTGCGGAGGCGGGCAAGCAGGTACGGCCATCTGCAGCCAGCAGGCGCTGAGCGGGTGCGGGTGCGGCGAGGCGGCTTTGACGTGCGTCGAGCGGTGAAAGCGGTCGCCGGCGTGTTGCGTCATTAGACCGACGAGCGCTGCCGTGACCCGTGCCGCTGTTCATTCATCGGCGAGGTCCATGGAGTAAGTCCGACCGCCGGCGCGGTGTCTCTCGGATCGGACCGCTCACGAAGCGGAGGTGAATACACCGCACGGAGTGTCCTCAGATTTTGTGACCATACCTGCAGAACGTACATGACGAGGGCGTTGAGGCGAGAGACATGAACAGTACATTTCGGAAACAGGTGAGCACGGCAGCGGCGAATGAAATGGGGGTACGGAACAGAGTCCTCGCCGGCCTTGTTGCCGCCGAATACAAACACATTGTATCGAAGCTCGAGCGCGTGACACTGACGGCCGGCCAGGCACTTTATAAAGCGGACCAAAAGATTGAGGCCGTATATTTTCCAGAGGACGCCGTCGTGGCGATGATCGACAGGATGCAGGACGGACGGACCGTCGAAGTCGGGATCATCGGCCGGGAAGGAATCGTGGGAATCAATGTCCTCCTGGGCGGAGCAATCACGGCGGATGAGGCGATTGTGCAAATCTCAGGTGACGCGACGCGGATGAGCGCCGATGTGCTGCGCAAAGAAACGCATTTCGGCCGTCCGCTGCAGCAATTGCTTCTGGGGTACGCACGGACGTTTCTTGCGGTCATCAGTCAGTCGGTGGCCTGCAGCCAGCATCACGGCATTGAGCAGCGCCTCTCGCGGCTGCTGCTCACCTTGAAGGACTATACCGGGTCGCGGGAAATTCCGCTGGATCAGGCTTCGGTTGCGGGGCTCCTCGGAGTGCGTCGGGCTGGTGTCAGCGTGGCGGCGAGTAGACTTCAAGACCAAGGCGTGCTCACGTATCGGCGCGGTTTTATCAGAGTGGTTGATAGGCGGGCTCTGGAGGACAAGTCGTGCGAGTGTCGCCAGTTCATCCAAAGTCAGTACGCGCAATTTCAACGGATTGTTTGTTCGCGGTCAAAACAAGGTGCTCGAGGCCGGTCTGCGCTTACCTGGCAGTAACTACTCACGCATCTCGGCGTACAGCTGACTGGAGAGAGTCAATTGGATAGCGACGAGGGGATTGTAGCCTTGGTTGGCCATGGTCTACAGATAGCTGAAGACGCGACAGTAGGCTTGGCCGAACTCGGCCTTGCAGAAGCACGCAGAGACCCTTTGTGTGACTTTGCTCATTCGCAGACCGCGTTCGGCGCCGTTGCCTGTGCAGGGAACTTTCGAGTCCTTGGCGATAAGCAGGACGGCGCTCTAGCGCGATGATCGCCTGACCCAACTCTGAGCTCGCGTTGGATCCGAAATATGCTGCCACCGTCGCCGAACCCGCACCCTCCCGAAGATGGGACAGCAGCGTAGGATCCGATCGCTACCGTAGTGATGCGCAAATAGATAGACATATTGCGACCATTATGGTGTATTTCTGGGGTGAGCCGAAAACGCGCAATGACCGTGAAGCTGGAATCGGACGAGCAGGAGCTGATGGAAAGGTGGGTGCGGGCGCAAGGAGCGCCACAGCAGGTACTGAAGCGCTGCCGGATTGTGCTGTTGGCACACCAAGGTCATGCAGACGTTGAGATTGCCGAGAAGCTTGGGCTGAATCGCCACACGTGTCGGCTATGGCGGGAGCGCATCGTGCGCGAGGGGCCGGAAGGCTTGTGGGAGGTGGCGCAGGGACGGGGGCGCAAGCCGCGGGCGGGCTTGGCGCAACGGATAGTTGAGGCGAGCGAGAACAGTAAACCGATCGGCCGGACCCACTGGAGCACACGCACCATGGCGAAAGCCCAGGGAGTGGATGCGAGTACGGTGTGCCGAATCTGGCAGAAGCATGGATTGCAGCCGCATAGGCAGGAGACTTTTAAGCTTCCGCGCGACCCGCAGTTTGTGCCGAAGCTGTTAGACGTGGCGGGGGTGTACCTGAATCCGCGCCAGAACGCGGTGGTGTTGTGCGTGGACGAGAAGACCAAGAGCCAGCCCTTGGATTGGACGCGGCAGGAGCTGCCGATGAAGCGAGGACACTGCGGCACGTGGACGCACGATTACGTGCGTCACAACACCACGACGCCCTTTGCCGCGCTCAATGCGGCGAGCGGCTCGGTCAGCGGTCGTTGTTTTCCGCAGCGTCGGCACCAGGAGTTTTTGTGCTTCCTGCGTCAGCTTGGCGCTGAGTATGAATAGGAACTTGACTTGCACTTGGTCCTGGATAACAACAGCCCTCACAAGACTCGGCGGGTACAACGCTGATTGGCGCGGCATCCGCGATTCACGGTGCGTTTCATTCCGGCCAGTTCCTACTGGCTCAGTATGGTCGAACGTTGGTTTGACGATGTGACCGGTAATGCGGTCCGGCGTGGGAGCTTTGCGAGCATTCCGGGCTTGGTGGACGCGATCGTGGAATGCATCGCAGCCTGGAATCGTGATCCCAAGCCTTTCATCTGGCAGACGCGCGCCGAGGACATCCTCGCCAAGAGCGAACGCTGCCGCCGAGGGTTGGAACAAATCCAGTCCGGCTGGACTGTCCGGAGACGGAGAAGGAAGACCGCATGACAGGTTATGGTTGTTTGCGAAGCGCTACACTAGGAGAGTCGATGTTCAAGGCGATCGGAAACCGCGTGACTGATCTCCGTGGTGTATCCCGCATGGTGGTCGATGCGATCTCCAGAAGTACCGGGCTCGTTGAGATGATGCATGCAAACATCGCTAGCAAGTCGACGTGGGTTACGGGCGCAACCGTGAGTGGTGTGCTAAATGACGCTACGTCTTTCATTTACAAAAGCATTCGCGGCATCACGCGTGCTGTTGGCGGAAGTATCGACTTGGCGTTGGATGTACTGGCACCCGCGCTGGGCGACAGCGGGTTTTCCCCGGCGCGCGACGCCGTGATTGCGGCGCTGAACGGTGTGCTGGGCGATCATCTTGCGGCAACCGGCAATCCGCTGGCAGTCACGATGCATTTGCGCCGCGAGGGGCGGCCGCTCGAGCTAACGCGCGAGGGACTCGCAGCTGAGATTCAAGTGCCGAGTCGCAAGGTGCTGGTGCTCGTGCACGGACTTTGCCGCAGTGATCGGTGCTGGGAACGCGAGGGGCATAACTACGGCACTGAACTTGCTCGCGATCTCGGGTACACGACGGTGTATTTGCACTACAATACGGGGCTACATATCTGGACGAATGGGCGCGCGTTTGCGCAGCTGCTCGAAGAGTTGGTTGCTGCTTGGCCCATCCCACTGAGCGAAGTTTCCATTCTTGCGCACAGCATGGGTGGCCTTGTGGCACGCAGTGCTTACCACCATGCGTCAGCGACGGGTCACTCGTGGCCCTGCAAATTGCGCAAACTAGTCTTTCTCGGCACGCCGCATCACGGCGTCCCCCTCGAGCGTGCCGGACATTGGGTTGAACTGCTCTTGGAAAGGACGCCCTATACCACACCATTCGCGCTTCTGGGGAAGATGCGCAGCGCGGGTATCAGGGATCTACGTCACGGATACGTGCTCGAAACGGAATCGAAGATGCGCGGCCGGTCGGCGAACGGAAGTGATTCGCACCGCTCCCTGCCGCTGCCGGGGCGCGTACGATGCTACACCGTCGCGGCAAGGATCGGCAATGCACCGTTTCCGCGCCGTGACGAGTTAATCGGCGACGGACTCGTCCCCGTTGCAAGCGCGCTCGGGGACCATCCGGACTCGCGGCGCAGGCTGAGATTTCCTCGATCGCATCAGTGGACGGCACCGGGCACGAGCCATCTAGGCCTGTTGTGCTCTGGTCAGGTGTATGAGCAGATCCGTGGATGGTTCGGCGAGTGATGGATCGGCCTGCGAGGTCGTGCTTTCGAACGTGTAGGCGATAAGAGAGGGGGCTGTGCCGCCGCCGACGACCACGGGCCGCTAATCATAGGGCTGCTCTTAAGTTAGAAAGCCCTTAGTCGTCTTCTTCCTTTCCTTCTTCGCAGCACGCTTCTCCAGCAATGACTTGGCCGGCTTCTTTTTCGAGTCTTTCTTTCTCTACA
>JAJYLP010000057.1 GCA_021787615.1 Pseudomonadota bacterium | reverse complement strand
AACCTGCTCAGGCCGCAGCCGGCCGACTGCCGCCGGCTCGAACTCACCGGCCCGATCCTCACCAACGAGGAGTTCGCGCAGGTGCGGCGCATGTCGCTGCCGGGACTGAAGGTGGGAGCGCTGTCGATCCTGTTCCGCGCCACGCGCGGGGAAAAGGGCCTGATCAAGTCGATGGAGGAGCTGTGCCTGGCGGCGCGGCGCATGATCGAGGACGAGGAGGTCAATATCCTCGTGCTCAGCGACCGGGGCGTGTCGCGAGACTTCGCCGCGGTGCCGGCGCTGCTCGCCGTGAGCGGCCTGCACCACTACCTGATCCGCGAGGGGCTGCGCACCCGCGTGAGCATCGTGCTCGAGACCGGCGAGGCGCGCGAGGTGCATCACTTCGCGCTGCTCATCGGCTACGGCTGCTCGGCGATCAACCCGTACCTCGCGTTCGAGACCCTCGAGCACATGATCCGCGAGGGCCAGCTCACCCACATCGACACGACGCTCGCGTGCAAGAACTTCGTCAAGGCGGCGACCAAGGGCGTGGTCAAAGTCATGTCCAAGATGGGCATCTCCGCGATGCAGAGCTACCACGGCGCACAGGTGTTCGAGGCCCTCGGGCTGCGCCAGGACGTCATCGACCAGTACTTCACCGGGACTGCCTCGCGCATCGGCGGCATCGGCATGGAGACGGTCGCCCAGGAGGTGCTCAAGCGCCACCGCGCGGCCTTCCCGCCCTACAGCAGCGAGCACACGCTCGATGCCGGCGGCCAGTACCAGTGGCGCGCCGAGGGCGAGCACCACCTGTTCAACCCCGAGTCCATCCACCGCCTGCAGAAGGCGGTGCGCACCGGCAGCTACGCGACGTACAAGTCCTATGCGCAGCTGATCGACGATCAGTCGAAGCGGCTGGCGACCTTGCGCGGGCTGCTCGAGTTCGTGCCGTTCGAGGCGGTGCCGATCGAGGAGGTCGAGCCGGTTGAGAGCATCCTCAAGCGCTTCAAGAGCGGCGCGATGTCGTACGGCTCGATCAGCCAGGAGGCGCACGAAACGCTGGCGATCGCCATGAACCGCATCGGCGGCAAGAGCAACACCGGCGAAGGCGGCGAGGACCCGGCGCGCTACGAGCCGCTGGCGAACGGCGACTCGAAGGCGAGCGCGATCAAGCAGGTGGCCTCGGGACGCTTCGGCGTGACCAGCCAGTACCTGGTCAACGCCCGGGAGCTGCAGATCAAGATGGCCCAGGGCGCCAAGCCCGGCGAGGGCGGCCAGCTGCCCGGCACCAAGGTCTATCCCTGGATCGCCAAGACGCGTCACACCACCGCCGGGGTGGGCCTGATCTCCCCGCCGCCGCATCACGACATCTACTCGATCGAGGACCTCGCCGAGCTGATCCATGACCTGAAGAACGCCAATCGGGACGCGCGCATCAGCGTCAAGCTGGTTTCCGAAGTCGGTGTCGGCACGATCGCCGCGGGTGTCGCCAAGGCGCATGCCGACGTGGTCCTGATCAGCGGCCATGACGGCGGCACCGGCGCCTCGCCGCAGACCTCGATCACGCATGCGGGCCTGCCCTGGGAGCTCGGCGTCGCCGAGACGCACCAGACGCTGGTGCTGAACAACCTGCGCAGCCGCATCACCATCGAGGCGGACGGCCAGCTGAAGACCGGCCGGGACGTGGTGATCGCCGCGCTCCTCGGCGCCGAAGAGTTCGGCTTCGCCACCGCGCCGCTGGTAGCGCTCGGCTGCATCATGATGCGCGTGTGCCACCTGAACACCTGTCCGGCCGGTGTCGCCACACAGGATCCGCGGCTGCGGGAGAAGTTCGCCGGCAAGCCCGAGCACGTCGTGAACTTCATGCGCTTCATCGCCGAGGACATGCGCCAGATCATGGCCGAGCTCGGCTTCCGCACGGTGAACGAGATGATCGGACGGGTCGACCGGCTGCGGCCGAAGAAGGCCATCGATCACTGGAAGACCCAGGGCTTCGACTTCAGCAATATCCTCTATCAGCCGGACGTCGGCGAGGAGGTCGGCCGCTTCCGCCAGATCGCCCAGGATCACGGGCTGGAGAAGTCCCTCGACGTGACGACGCTCCTGCCGCTGTGCCGGCCGGCGATCGAGCGCGGCGAGACGGTGCGCGCCGAGCTGCCGATCCGCAACGTGCATCGCGTGGTCGGCACCATCACCGGCGGCGAGGTGACGCGACGGCACGGTCCGGCGGGGCTCGCGCCCGACACCATCCGGATTCACTTCAAGGGGACGGCCGGGCAGAGCTTCGCGGCGTTCATGCCGCCGGGCATGACCTTCGTGCTCGAGGGCGATGCCAACGATCACGTCGGCAAGGGCCTCTCGGGCGGGCGGATCATCGTCTTTCCGCCGGCCGGCTCGCCGTTCGCGCCGGAGGCGAACATCATCATCGGCAACGTGGGCCTCTACGGCGCGACCGCCGGCGAGGCCTACATCTGCGGCATGGCCGGCGAGCGGTTCGCGGTGCGCAACAGCGGCGCGGATGCGGTCGTCGAGGCGGTCGGTGACCACGGCTGCGAGTACATGACCGGCGGCAACGTGGTGGTGCTGGGGCCGACCGGGCGCAACTTCGGCGCCGGCATGTCCGGCGGCATCGCCTACGTGCTCGATGAGACGGGCGAGTTTCCCGCGCACGTCAACCGGCAGATGGTGGACCTCGAGGCGCTCGAGGACCCGCAGCACATCGCGCGGGTACGCGCCATGATCGAGCGGCATTGCGAGTACACCGGCAGCGCCCGGGCACGCCATGTGCTCGAGAACTGGAGCCGGCTCGTCGCGCAATTCGTCGCCGTGGTGCCGAAGGACTTCAAGCGCGCCATCGCCTCGCTGCAGCGCGCGCACAGCCAGGGGCTGACCGGCGAGGAGGCCGTCATGGTGGCCTTCGAGGACAACGCGCGCGACCTGGCGCGCGTCGGTGGAAACTGACAGCCATACCGAGTACGCGATGGGCAAGCCGACTGGATTCATCGAATATCTGCGTGAGCTCCCGGTGGACCGCGCGCCGCTCGAGCGCGTGCGGGACTGGAGCGAGTTCCATCACCACATGGACGAGAAGCGGCTGCGCAATCAGGCCGCCCGCTGCATGGACTGCGGCGTACCCTTCTGCCACACCGGCCAGCTCGTCGCGGGCATGGCTTCGGGCTGCCCGCTGCACAACCTGATTCCCGAGTGGAACGACCTCGTCTATCGCGGCCTGTGGCGCGAGGCGCTCGCGCGGCTGCTCAAGACCAACAACTTCCCGGAGCTCACCGGCCGGGTCTGCCCGGCGCCCTGCGAGGGCTCGTGCGTGCTCGGCATCAACGACCCGCCGGTCGCCATCAAGACCATCGAGGCCGCGCTCGCCGACGAGGGGTGGGATCAGGGCTGGATCGCGCCGCAGCCTCCGACGAGCCGCACCGGCAAGCGCGTGGTGGTCATCGGCTCGGGACCGGCGGGACTCGCGGCGGCGGCGCAACTCAATGCCGCGGGGCACGGCGTCACCGTGCTCGAGCGCGAGAACCGGCCGGGCGGCCTGCTGATGTACGGCATTCCGAACATGAAGCTCGACAAGAAGGATGTCGTGCTGCGGCGCATCGAGCTGATGGAGCGGGAAGGCGTCAAGTTCGTGTGCAACGCCCACGTTGGCGAGAACGTCGAAGCGCAGCTTCTGCGCAAGGATTTCGACGCCATCGTGCTGTGCACGGGTGCGACGCAGCCCCGCGATCTCGCCGTTGCGAACCGCAAGCTGAAGGGCGTGCACTTCGCGATGGAGTACCTCACGGCGAGCACCAAGGCGCTGCTCGATGGCGGCCCCGAGCGCAGCCCCGTGCACGCTGCGGGCAGGCATGTCGTGGTCATCGGCGGCGGCGACACGGGCACCGACTGTGTCGCCACGGCGATGCGCCAGGGCTGCAAGAGCCTGAGGCAGCTCGAGATCCTGCCGCAGCCGCCGATGGATCGCGCCTCAGACAACCCCTGGCCCGAGTGGCCCAAGGTCTATCGGCTCGATTACGGCCAGGAGGAGGCCGCCGCGGTGTTCGGCGCCGATCCGCGCGCCTATGTCACGACCGTCAAGCGTGTGAACGGCGATGCGGAGCGGGGCGTGCACTCCCTCACCACGGTGCGCATCGCCTGGCAGCCTCAGGCCGACGGCCGGCTGGCTCCGGCGGAGGTGGCCGGGAGCGAGGCGGAAATCCCCGCCGATCTGGTGCTGCTCGCGCTCGGGTTCACGGGCCCTGAACAGCCGCTGCTCGCGGAGCTCGGCATCGCGACCGACCCGCGCAGCAATGTCGAGGCCGCGCACGGCGCGTTCGCGACCAACGTACCGGGGATCTTCGCCGCCGGCGACTGCCGGCGCGGCCAGAGCCTGGTGGTCTGGGCCATCAACGAGGGCCGCGGAGCGGCGCGCGAGTGCGACCGCTATCTCATGGGCAGCACGACCTTGCCTTGAGGCCGCGACGCACCGCAGGATGGGGCATGAACGCTGAAACGAGCACCGTGCTGTCGGGCGCCGGCGAGGCGCGCACCGCAGAGCCGGCCCGGCTGCGTGAGATCCCCTACAACTACACCTCGTTCTCGGATCGCGAGATCGTGGTGCGGCTGCTCGGGGCGCGGTACTGGGGGATCATCGAGGAGCTGCGCGCGGAGCGGCGCACCGGCCGCTCGGCGCGCATGCTCTACGAGGTGCTCGGCGACATCTGGGTCGTGCGGCGCAATCCGTATCTGCAGGACGATCTGCTCGAGAACACCGGCCGCAGGCGTCTCTTGGTGCAGGCGCTGCATCACCGGCTGAACGCGATCGACCGCCGGCGCGACGGCGCAGATGGCGAGCGCTATGAGCTCGTCGGGGAGCTGCTCGCGGCCGCGCGCGGCGCGGTGGGCAGCTTCGAGAGCGATTTCGACGAGTGGACGGCGCTCAGGCGCCGCACGCTGCGCGCGCTGCGCCGCCACACCCGCGCGGACAACATCCGCTTCGACGCCTATGCGCGCGTGTCGCATGTCACGGACGCGACCGACTGGCGCGTCGAGTATCCGTTCGTCGTGCTCATGCCCGACTCCGAGGCCGAGATTCCCGCGCTGGTGCGCGAGTGCATCGAGCTCGGGCTCACCCTCATTCCACGCGGCGGCGGCACCGGCTACACCGGCGGTGCGGTGCCGCTGACGCCGCTCGCGGCGGTGATCAACACCGAGAAGCTCGAGCGCCTCGGGCCCATCGAGGCCCTGAGACTGCCCGGGCTCGATGCGCCGATTGCGACGATTCTCACCGAGGCCGGCGTAGTGACCCGCCGCGTGGCGAATGCCGCCGCGCAGGGCGGCCTCGTGTTCGCGGTCGATCCGACTTCGGCCGATGCGTCCTGCATCGGCGGCAACATCGCCATGAACGCCGGCGGCAAGAAAGCGGTGCTGTGGGGCACGGCCGTCGACAATCTCGCCTGGTGGCGCATGGTGGACTGCGAGGGCAACTGGATCGAGGTCAGCCGCCTCGCGCACAACCGCGGCAAGATCCACGATGTCGAGACCGTCGAGTTCGATCTGATCTGGAAGGACGGCCGGCATCGGCCCGAGGAGGCTCCCGAGCTGCGGCGCGAGCACCTCGCCATCCCCGGGCGCAGGTTCCGCAAGGCCGGCCTCGGCAAGGACGTCACCGACAAGTTCCTCGGCGGCCTGCCCGGCGTGCAGAAGGAAGGCTGCGACGGCATCATCACCTGCGCGCGCTGGGTGCTGCACCGCAGCCCGGCCTTCACACGCACCGTGTGCCTGGAGTTCTTCGGCCAACCCCGCGAGGCCGTGCCGGCCATCGTCGAGATCAAGCAGTACCTGGAGGGCCTGATCCCGCGCGGCGTGCGGCTCGCGGGACTCGAGCACCTCGATGAGCGCTACCTGCGCGCGGTCGGCTACACCACCAAGTCCAAGCGCGGCTCGCTGCCGAAGATGGCGCTGTTCGGGGATATCGTCGGTGATGAAGAGGCCGAGGTCGCCGCGGCCGCCTCGGCGGTCGTGCGCCTCGCCAACGCGCGCAGCGGCGAAGGTTTCATCGCCGTCAGCGAGGACGCCCGGCGCAAATTCTGGCTGGACCGCGCCCGCACCGCGGCCATCGCCCGACACACCAACGCCTTCAAGATCAACGAGGATGTGGTGCTGCCGCTCGAGCGCATGGGCGAGTACACGGACGAGATCGAGCGCATCAACATCGAGTTTTCGATCGCCAACAAGCTGAAGCTGGCGCAGGAGCTGCAGCGGTTGCTCGCCTCGCCGCTGCCGCTCGCGCGCGCCGACGATCCGGAGCTGACCAACCTGCCCTACGAGGAGGTGGTCGGCGAGCGGATCGAGCAGGCGCGCCAGCTGCTTGAGAAGTCGAGCGCGCGCTGGCGCTGGCTCGCGGCGAACATGGACGTCGCGCTCGGCGACGGCGTCGCTGAGCTCGTGCGCCTCGGCACCGAGGTGCCACCCGATGAGCTGCGGGCGCGCGCGGCACAGGCTCCCCGGACATGCATATTCGATCTGCTGCAGGACCGCACGATCCGCATCTCCTGGAAACGCGAGCTGCGCGCACCGCTGCGGCAGATCTTCGGCGGCGCCGTGTTCGCACCGATTCTGGCCGCCTGTGAGCAGGCCCACAAGCACGTGCTGCGCGGCCGGCTATTCGTCGCCCTGCACATGCATGCCGGCGACGGCAACGTGCACACCAACATTCCGGTGAACTCCGACGATTACGAGATGCTGCACTCGGCCACTGCGGCGGTGGCGCGCATCATGGCCATCGCGCGCCGGCTCGACGGCGTGATCTCCGGCGAGCACGGCATCGGGATCACCAAGCTGGAGTTTCTGCGCGAAGAGGAGACCCGGGAGTTTCGCGCCTACAAGCAGCGCATCGATCCGCACGGACACTTCAATCGCGGCAAGCTGATGCCGGGCGCGGACCTCTCGAACGCGTACACCCCGAGCTTCAACCTGCTCGGGCACGAGTCGCTGATCATGCAGCAGTCGGCCATCGGCACGATCGCCGATTCGGTCAAGGACTGCCTGCGCTGCGGCAAGTGCAAGCCGGCGTGCGCCACGCACGTGCCGCGCGCCAACCTGCTCTACAGCCCGCGCGACAAGATCCTCGCCACCTCGCTGCTGATCGAGGCGTTCCTCTACGAGGAGCAGACGCGGCGCGGCGTCAGCATCCGGCACTGGGACGAGTTCGCCGACGTCGGCGACCATTGCACGGTGTGCCACAAGTGCCTCACGCCCTGCCCGGTCGACATCGACTTCGGCGACGTCTCCATGGCCATGCGCGACCTGCTGCGGCGCATGGGCAAGCGGCGCTTCAACCCCGGCACGGCCGCCTCGATGTTCTTCCTCAATGCCACCTCGCCGGAGACCATCCGCCTGACCCGCAAGGTGATGATCGAGTGGGGCTACAAGGCGCAGCGGGCCGGCAACCGGCTGCTGAAGGGCCTCGCGCGTGCGCAGACCCAGCGCCCGCCGGCAAGCACCGGCCGACCCGCGATGCGCGAGCAGGTGGTGCATTTCGTCAACAAGAAGATGCCGGGCGGTCTGCCGAAGAAGACCGCGCGAGCGCTGCTCGATATCGAGAACGCCGCCTACGTGCCGGTGATCCGCGATCCGGCGGCGACCAGCACGGATACCGAGGCCGTGTTCTATTTCCCCGGCTGCGGCTCGGAGCGGCTGTTCTCACAGGTGGGACTTGCCACCCAGGCGATGCTCTGGCACGTGGGCGTGCAGACCGTGCTGCCTCCCGGTTACCTGTGCTGCGGCTATCCGCAGCGGGGCGCGGGCCAGTTCGACCGGGCGGAGAAGATCACCACGGACAACCGGGTGCTGTTTCACCGCGTGGCGAACACGCTCAACTATCTCGACATCCGCACCGTAGTGGTCAGCTGCGGCACGTGCTACGACCAGCTGCAGGGCTACAAGTTCGAGGAGATCTTCCCCGGCTCACGCATCATCGACATTCACGAATACCTGATGGAGAAAGGCGTGCGGCTCGAGGGGGTGACCGGCACGCGCTACATGTATCACGACCCGTGCCACTCTCCGATGAAGCGCCATGATCCGCTGCAGGTGGTCAACGCGCTCATGAACGATGCGCGCAACGGCCACATCGAGAAAAACGACCGCTGCTGCGGGGAGGCCGGCACGCTCGCCCTGACGCGCCCCGACGTCTCGACACAAGTCCGCTTCCGCAAGGAAGAGGAAGTGCGCATCGGCGCCGAGAAGCTGCGCGCCGCCGGCGCCGGGCACGTGAAGATACTCACCTCCTGCCCTTCGTGTCTGCAGGGCCTGAAGCGCTACAACGAGGATGCGGATCTCGACGCCGATTACATCGTCGTCGAGATCGCCCGGCACATCCTCGGCGAGAACTGGATGGCCGACTACGTGGCACGCGCCAACAGCGGCGGCATCGAGCGCGTGCTCGTGTGAGCCGGCGCTGCGGCGCTCAGGCTCCCGGCGGCTGGATGGTGATCGGCACGTCGAAGCGCGAATACTGCACCACGCGGGTGCCCTTGCTGTCGTGAATCACCGCGCGCACGGGAAGGTTCTTGCCGTTGACGTACCACGTCTCGGTCGTTCCATTGAGTACGTACCGATAGACGTGCACCGGCTGGCCGTCGAGGGTCTGCGTTCCGAGAGCGCGCACCGAGCGGCGCACCGCAGCACGCTCGGCGCCGACGAACATGTGGATGTGGACCGTGCGCGCGATCATCGCCCCGTATGTGGGCGGGAGCTTCATGACACGCCCTGCGGTCACCATGTAGACATCGGTGCCGATGATGACCTCCGTGATAGTCGGCGCGGGCTCGATCCGCCAGCGATCCGGCGCGGAATAGTCCATCACGAGGGTTTTGCCGCCGGGCATCTGCTCCGTCAGGTGCCACGCGGTCGCCTGTTTCAGCGCGAGCTCGGCGCGCATGAGATTGCCGAAGGCACCGGCGAACGCGGTGCCCGCGCCGAGCAGCGCGGCGCCCGCCAGCACCCCGCTGAGCCGTTTCATGCATGATCCTCCCGTGGCGGCCCGGTTGTCGATGTCCCGAGCCTTGGACGCGAGCATAGCCGCGACAGCACGCCCGCTCAATGGCGCACCGCGCGGCGCGTGCGGCAGGTCACACGGGCCGTGCGGACGGGCGAGTCAACGAGTCGAGCCGCTCTGATCGGCGGACTGCCGCTCGCCGCGAGCCCGGGCACGGGGAATGAGCCGCCCCGAGAGCCACAGCATCATCAGCGTCCAATAGCCGAGCCCGACGGCAAGGCGCACCGGAATCGAGATCCCCGGGTGCGGCGAGATGAATCCCTCGATCAGCCCCGACCCCAGCAGCAGCAGCGCGCAGGCCACGAGCAGCGGACCGAGCTCGGCGGCCCGCCGGCGCAGCGACTCGGCGCGGCCGCCCTCCCCGGGACGGATCACCGCATCCCCGAGCGCCGTGCCCGCCGCCGCCGCCAGGCACATCACCGACAGCTCCACCGGGCCGTGCGCCAGGGTGAATTTCAACAGCCCCAGGGCGAGGCCGTGTTGATGCGTGAAGGCGAGCAGCCCGCCCAGCATCAGCCCGTTGATCGCGATCATGTAGAACGCGCCGAGCCCGAACAGTATGCCGAAGCAGAACGCCCCGAGCGTCACCACCACGTTGTTGGAGAAGATCCGCGCCGAGAGCAGCGCCGGCGGCGCAAGGTTGAGCACCTGATAGGTCCACAGGTGCCCGTGCTCGACGCCGTCGATCATCGCGGGGCTGGCGATCAGGCTGATCAGTTCCGGATAGGTGTTGATCAGCCACCAGCCTGCGCAGGCGCTCGCCACCAGCAGCGCCGCGATCCACAGCGCAAGCGTGCGCACGGAGGCGGCTGCAGCCGGGATATCCTCGCGAACGAGGCCGATCCAGCGCGCCCGGGTCAACCGCGGAGAGCGGTTGACGGCCGCATGCAGTGCGGCGCTCGTCTGCGCCAGTGTGGTGGCGAGGACGCTCCCCGGAAGGATCTCGCGCGCGCTTGCCAGATGCCGGCTCAGCGCGCGGTAGGCACTCAGCGTCTGCAGAGCCTCGTCCACTGTCGCGCGAGAACGCCGCGACGCCGCGGTGCTCTCGGCCGCGAGCGTGCGCCACAGCGGCGCGTGGCGCCGGATCCAGATCCCGGCGTCAGGATCGCTGTTGGCGGACAAGCAAGGCCTCCAGGCGCCCGCGCAGTGCCGCGCCGTCGGGGCCGGCGTTCCCCGCGCCGGCTCCCGGGTCGAGCTTGGCGAGCAGTTCGCGCGCGAGACGGATGCGCTGCGCGTCGGCCAGCAGCTCCCAGCGCTCGAGCAGGTCGTGGATCAGCTGCAGCGCCTCCGCCGAGAGGCCCGTGTGCTGCATCTGCTCCCCGAGGCGCAGCAGCGACTCGCCGGCCGCGCTCTCGTCGATCACCAACACGGTGCCGGCGGCGAGATCGCCCAGGCGCACGCGCCGGCGCGTCACCATGCAGCTGGCGAGCCCGACCAGATACAGCAGCGGCAGGCAATCGATCAGCCGGAACAGATTGCGCATCAGGAGCGCGCCCACTCCGGGCGTTGCGCCCTCGAGCGTCACGATGCGGGCGCCCGCCTTGATCTTGCCCGGCGTGCGCCCACGCATCGCCACTTCAACTACCGGGTGATAAAGGAAGTACGTGATCAGCGCGAGGATCCAACCGGCAAGCATCACATCATGCGCGATCGGCGCCCGGGACAACGAGGGCAGCCGCCGCAGCAGCAGTGCGACGAGCAGCCAGGCGAGCGCGCCGAGCAGGCGGATCTGCCAGTCGATGAGAAACGCATAGCTGCGCGTGCCGGGACCGGCGATCCGGAGCGTCAGGTCGACGCCCGTCAGACCCCTGACGTTGAGTTCTTCCTCGGCCATCCGCTGCGAAAATAGTTGCCGGTCAAGATCCAGCTTAGCTATTCTGCCGGGCGGCGGCAAGAAGCCGACCGGGCCGCCGTCCCGCACCTGAGCGCAATTTGGGAGCGATCATGTCCTACGTGGCACCTGGCGCACCGCAGAGCATCGGGGGAGTTCTCGACGACTGGCTGCGCCTGTTCCGGGAGTCGTTCCGCAGCTGCTGGCTGCTGGCGTTGATCGCCGCCCTCGGCAACGCCTATCAGGAGTACCTGCTCGTTCCCCGCCTGCCGCACAACCCGGGCGTCTCGCTCATGCAGTATTTCACGCAGCTCGGCAGCGCCTATCGGGCGCCGAGCGTGTTCCTCACCGATGTCGTATTCTGGCTGCTGCTGCTGGTGGTGTACGGGGCGCTGATCGTGCAGCAGCTCTCACTCGTGCGGGGCCGCCCGAGCGCCTCGCTCGGGGCGGCGTTGAGCGCGAGCCTCGGCCGGTTGCTGCAGATGCTGCTCGGCGTGGTGCTGCTGGTGCTCATCGAAGGGAGCCTCGGCGGGCTGATCGTGTTCTGCTCGACCGCGCTGATCCCGCTCTACCGCAGCCCGCTTGCGGCCACCGTGATCGTCCTCGCCGTCCTAACGCTCGCGGTCGTGATGCTCTACGTGTCGGTGCGGATCCAGTTCTGGCTGGTGGCGCTGTTTGACATGGACTGCGGCGGTGCGGCGGCGATCGGGCACAGCTGGCGCCTGGTCGGCGGTCACTGGTGGCGCACCACGAGCATCGGCTTCGTCGCCGGCATCGTCATCTGGATCCTCGGTCTGGCGGTGGGTGCCGTCGCGGGCGTGCTCGCCGGCTGGTTCTCGGTCAGCGGCGGGGCGCTGTCGCTGCTGTCGCATCTGCGCCTGATCGCGGTGATCGGCGCCTTGTCCCGGGTGCTGACGATGCCGCTGCTGACTGCAGTGTGGCTCGCGATCTATCACGACCTGAAGCTGCGGCGCGAAGGCGCGGATCTCGCCGCCCGCACGGAGGCATTGGGCGGCTGATTCATGCCGGCCCGATGGACCGCGGGTCTGGCGCTTGCGGCGCTCGCGCTCGGCGCCCACGCCCAAGCGGCGCCGCGCGCACAGACCCTCCTCGCCCATTGCGCCGCACGGTCCGCGAAATCCGCGGGCCTGTCCGCGCTGCGCACGGCATGTCCCGGCATCGGCCGGGCGTTGCAGCAGCTGCATCTGACCAAAGCGCTGCCCGCCGACTGGCGCCGCGTCATCACACCCGCAGACCTCAGCGGCCTCGCGAGACTGACTCAACGCTATGCCGGCGCGCCGCCGCGCTGGCTGCCGGATGCCCCGCTGCGCGACATCGCCCGCGCCCTGAAGCCGCCGCGCCCGCCGCCGGATGCGTGGAGCCGCTTCGTCACCTGGGTGCATCATCGCGTCAGCCGGCTGCTGCGCCGGGTTCGCCGCTGGCTGGACCCGCTCGCGCGCGACGCCCGGCGCTCGCGTCTCGCGCCCGGCCTGCTCGATGCGCTGGCGGCTGCCGTGCTGCTGGCGATCGTGGCGGCCGCGCTCCTGCAACTGCGCGCCGTGCGCAGATCGCGCGGCACCGCCACCGAGGCTCAGGCCGGCACCGGCGAAGCGCCGCTGATTCCGCCGGCGGGCCTGCCTGACGGGCAAGCGGGCGGGCTCGGGCATCATCCGGCCGCTTGGCTGCGCGCGCTCGTCGCCGCTCTCTCCGTCAGCGGCCGCCTGGAGACACAGCGCGCTTTGACCTGCCGCGAGCTCGCACTGCGCGCTCGCTTCGACAGCGAGGCGCAGCGTGCGGATTTTCAACGCATCGCCGAGCTTGCGGAGCGCGAGTTGTACGGCCCTGACGGAACAGATCCTGTTCCCGCGGGGGCCCTGCGGCGTGCGCAGGCGCTGCATGCCGAGCTGAGCGTGCCTGCGCGGGCCGCCGAGACGAGCCACTCATGAGAGAGCGGATGCCGACGGTGCTGCTCGCCCTCGGCGCGCTGCTGCTCTTCTACCTGCTGTTCATCCCGAAGCCGCATCGCACCGAAGTGCCCGAGGGGCTGCCGCTGTCGAGCGACGCCCGGCCGGATGGCTATCTGGCCATCTGGCGCTGGCTCGGCGCGCAGCACATCCCGCGCCTCAGTCTGCGCTACCGCTATACCCACTTGCCCACGCTCCTGCGCCGCCCGAGCGGCAATCTGCTGCTGCTGACGCTGCCGCAGCGTCTGCCCATGCATCGGGCCGAGCTCGCCGCGCTTAAACGTTGGATCGGGCGCGGCAATACCGTGCTGATCATCGCCGCCCTCGACGACACGCCCCTCTGGAGCCTCGGCGCCGGGCGCACGCTCGAGATCAAGGATCTGCGCCGGCTGACGGGCTTGAAGTTCACGCCCATGCCCGCCGGTCCCCTGCTGCCCACGCTGCGCGAGCATCCGCTCGATTTCGTCAGCGACGGCGCCCAGCCGCTACTCACCGACGTCGATCGCCTGCGCGCCATCGGGTCGCTGCCGGCGCGCGACTGGCTGGAGCGGCCCCTGCCGGGCGCGACTCTGCCGCTGACGCTCGCCACGCGGCTCGATGGCGGCAATCCGGTACTCTGGCTGCTGCCGCTCGGCGCGGGGCAAATCATTCTGTGCGCGGCGGCGAGTCCATTCGGCAACGCCGGCATCCTGCTTGCGGACAACGCGCGCTTCCTCGCCAACGTCGTGGACTGGTCGGTACGTCCCGGCGGGGAAGTCGTGTTCGATGACGCGCACGAAGGACTCACTGCGTTCTACGATGCGCAGGCCTTCTACGCCGATCCGCGTCTGCACGCGACGCTGGCGTGGATCGCCTTGATGTGGCTGGTATTCGTGCTCGGCTCACGGCCGCTGCGCAATCAAAGCCGGGCATGGCAGCCTGCCTCGGAGATGACGGATCTGGAGGGCAGCGCGCGCTATCTGGCGGCCGTGGTGCGCCCGGCGGCGGCTGCGCGCCGCCTGATCGAGGATTTCCTCGCCGAGCTGCGCACCGCGGCGCAACCGGATCCGTGGGCCCGGCTCGCTCACGAGCCACGCGTGACGCCGCAGCGGCAGCGCGCACTGCGCTCGCTGTATCAGCGCGCCTGCGCCGACGAGCGCATCGACCTGACCCGGCTGCAGACCCTTTTGGCATGGTTGAGAAGGCAAATGACATGAACGCGCTCGAGGAACTCGAACATCACATCCAGGACCGGCTTGCCGGCACGGTCATCGGTCTTCGGGAGCTGATCCGTGCCGTGCTGATCGCGGTGGTCGCGCGCGGCCATGTGCTCGTCGAGGGTCCGCCCGGTCTCGGCAAGACACTGCTCGGCAAGGCGCTCGCCTCGAGCCTCGCGGGGCGCTTCACGCGGGTGCAGGGCACGGCGGATCTGATGCCTGCGGACATCATCGGCGCGCACGTGTTCGACGAGGCCAGCCGCAAGTTCGTGCTGCATCCCGGGCCGGTGTTCACCGACGTACTGCTGGTCGATGAGATCAACCGTGCGAGCCCCAAGACACAGTCGGCACTGCTGCAGGCCATGCAGGAGCGGCAGGTGTCGATCGACCGGCAGACCTACCGCCTGCCGCCGGCGTTCCTGGTGATCGCCACGCAGAACCCGCATGAGTTCGAAGGCACCTTTCCCCTGCCGGAGTCCCAGCTCGACCGGTTCATGATGCGCATCGAAGTGAGCTATCCGGGCGCACAGGACGAGGTCCGCGTGCTCGAGCGCTACGGCACCATCGGCGCGGCCGATGCAGCTCCCGGGGCGCCCGCGAGCCAGGCAGTGACCGCCGAGTCGCTCGCGGCGGCGCGCGAGTGCGCCGACCGCGTGCATGTCTCAAAGGAGGTCCTCGAGTACGTGCTGGCGCTCGCGCAGGCGACCCGCGAGCACGCGCAGATCGGCTTGGGACTGTCCACCCGCGGCGCCCTGGCGGTGCTGCGCGCGGCGCGCGTGGCGGCCGGTCTGCGGGGCGCGCAATTCGTCACGCCCGACGACGTGAAGTGGATCGCGCCCTGGGCGATACCGCATCGTCTGTCCCTGACACCCGAGGCCCTCCTCGATGCGGTGCAGGCGCGGGCGCTGACGTTGTCCCTGCTCGAGCGCGTGCCGGTGCCGCGCTGAGCCGCGCGGGGCCCGATGAGTCTGCAGCGCAATGCCCTGCTGCTGGTCCTGCTCACGGGAGTGCTCGGCATTCTCGGACAATGGGACACGGGGCTCGCTCGCCTGTGGTGCCTGCCCGCCGCTTTGCTGCTGCTCGGCCTCGCCTACGAGCGCGCGGCGGTGCGCGGCGGGACCGTGCGCGTGCGCCTCACGGGCCCGCCGCGCTGGCCGCTCGCCAGCGAGCGGCCGGTCAGGTTCGAGCTTGCACAAGAGGGACGGGCGCAGATGACGGTGCAGGCGGCCCTCTCGGCACCCGAGACGTTCGCCGCCGAGCCCCGCATCGCCACGCTCTCACTGCCCTGCGGGCAGGGAATGCCGCTCGAGCTGCGCGCCACAGCGCGGCGCCTGGGCCGCTTTACCTGGCCCGCTGCGCGGCTGCGGCTCTGCGGGCCGCTGCGACTGGCCTGGTGGCCGCAGCAGGTGACGGGCGAGTACACCGCGACGGTCATTCCGGACCTGAGCGTGCGTCCGGCCGGTCTGTTCGCAGAGGCGCGCGGCGGCCGGTCCGCGACGCGCCAGGCCGGCGGCGGAGCGGACATCGTGCAGCTGCGTGAGTATCGCCACGGCGATCCGCTGCGCGCGATCGACTGGAAGGCAAGCGCCCGGCGCGGCCACCTCATCAGCCGCGATCTGTCCGAGGAGCGGCGGCTGGAGATCCTCGTTGCGCTCGATGTGGGTCGCGCGAGCGCGCTCGATGCCGGCGAGGTCGACCGCCTGGGCCTGTACGTCAACGTCGCGGCACGGCTCGCGCAGCGGGCTGCGGAATTTGACGATGCGGTCGGATTGCTGCTGTTCGCGGAACGGCCCGTGACGCTGCTGCCGCCGGCGCGCGGCGCGGCCGCCGTCGCCCGCATCCGCGGCACGCTGGCCGAGTGCCGCGTGCGGCCGGGCCAAGCCAATCCCACGCTGGCCGCGGCGCGCATCCGCGCCTCGAGCCCGAGGCGCATGCTTGTGGTGATGCTGACCGATCTGCTCGATGCCGCGACCGAGGAGCTCGGCGAGGCGGTCAAGCTGCTGCGGCCGAAGCACTTCACGCTCCTCTGCGGCCTGGAGAACCCGCGCATCACGGCGCTGCCGGCCGCGCCGGCGCGCGATGCGCTCGATCCCTTTCGCGCGCTGGCCGCCGCCGAGTACCATCGGACGCTGGCCGGCAACGTCCGGGCGCTGCACGCCCTCGGGGCGGCCGCCCTCACCGCCCGCCCCGAGCGGCTCGACGGTGCGGTGCTCGCGGCCTATCAGCGATTCCGCCGGGAGCGACGGGTTTGACCGGCAGCACGACAGGGGAAACTCCATGATCCGCATCACTCGACGACTGAACAGGCTCTGGGCGGGCATCGCGCTGGCACTCATGGCGCCGCTGGCGCTTGCCGCCTCGCCAGCCTCGACACATGTCAACGACCGCGCGGAGGCCACCGCCTTCATTCACGCGCTCGGCGCCGGCCAATTCAAGCAGGCCGAGGTCCACTTCAATGCACAGATGCGCCGGCACGCCTCCCCGGCGCAGCTGAAGAAGCTCTGGAAGTTCATGCAGAAGCAATTCGGGGTGTACGCCAAGACCGTGGGCAGCGACACGATGAGCTACCACGGGAACCCCATGGTGATCGTGCACACCATGTTCAAGCGTCAGACGGTCGGCCTCGCGGTGTTCTTCAACCGCTCCCACGAGATCGCCGGCCTGCGGGTCGTGCCCATCCGGTGACGGCGCCCGCGCGGCACCGGCTAACGCGCGATCGTCCCGGCGAGGAGCGCGAGCAGCGATTGCCAGTGCCGCTCGGCGGCCGGCGCGTCGTACACCGGCGTGTCGCGGAACACCCAGCCGTGCCTGGCCGGATAGGTCTCGATCGTGTGCTCGACGCCCGCCTCGGTCAGCGCCTGCGCAAGGCGAGCCTTCATGTCGTCGGGAAACGAGGCATCCTCGGTCGCGCCGGCCACATACACCCGCGCCCTGATCTTCGCAGCCAGCCGGTGCGGACTGTCGGGCGCATCGGTGGCGAGACTCCCGCCGTGGAATGAAGCGGCCGCCGCGATGCGCTCGGGGAACGTGCCCGCCGCGGTGAGCGAGAGCATCCCGCCCCAGCAATAGCCCGTGGTGCCGATCGGGCCGGGCTTGACGTGCGGCTGCGCGGCGATGAAATCGAGGAATGCCGCGGTGTCGGACATCATGTTCGCGGTCGTGGCCGGCGCTCGGTATTTTTCCATCAGGATGCGCCGCTGCTCGGGATCGGAGAATACCTTCTGCGGGTCCATCGGCTCGTACGGCCCGGAGCGATAGAACAGATCCGGCAGCAGCGTGAAGTAACCGTTCGCGCTCAGTCGCTCGCCGATCTCGAGCATCGCCGGACGGATGGCGAGCGCATCCATGTAGACCAGCACCGCGGGCCACGGGCCGCGGCCCGACGGACGATACACATAGCTCGGGCACTGCCCGTCGCGAGTTTCAATGGTGATCTGCTGCATGGCGTTCCCTCCAATGGCAGGATGCTCGGATATCGGGCGAGCGCAGTCCGCGGGCCGGCGCCGTGCGCGCGTGTGGCCGCACCGCAGGCGCTATGTTATCGTACAGCCTCACTGCCTTGAACCGGCGCAACGCCGCGGGTTGGGAATCGCCGTGCAACTGATCGGCATGCTCGACTCTCCCTATGTCCGGCGCGTCGCCGTGTCGCTGCATGTGCTCGGCGTGCCGTTCACGCAGCGCTGCGTCTCCGTGTTCCGCACCTACGAGCAGTTCAAGGCCATCAATCCCGTGGTCAAGGCGCCGACGCTCGTGTGCCGCGACGGCACGGTGCTGATGGACTCGACGCTGATTCTGGACTACGCCGAGGCGCTGGCGCGGCCGCGCTCGCTGCTGCCTGCCTCGGCGGGCGAACGAGCCGTGGCGCTGCGCGGTGTGGGACTCGCGCTCGCCGCGTGCGAGAAAAGCGTGCAGATCGTCTACGAGCGCGAGCTGCGGCCGGCGGAGAAACAGCACGAGCCGTGGCTGAGGCGGGTGACCGAACAGCTGCACTCGGCCTATCGCGAGCTCGAAAGCGAACTCACCGCGCGGCCCGCGCCCTTCGCGCTCACCGCCCCGGCCATCGCGGCCGCGGTCGCCTGGCGGTTCACGCACGAGAAGCTGCCGGGCACGATCGACGCCGCGAGCCATCCGCGGCTGCAGGCCCTCTCGGGGTGGGCCGAGGCGCAGCCGGCATTCCTTGCCGCGCCCTACGACGAGACGACGCTGCACGTCTGAACAGACACGGCTCGCGCGCAGGCCGGCCGGCCCGGCGCGCCTCAACCGGAATGCGGCTCGGTCCGATAGCCGCCGCGGGTGGCGGCCATCTTGCGCGCCGCGGCGCGCAGCACCCAGGGGAAGAAGCGCTCCAGGATGACGAACAGCTTGCCGTGGCCGGTGATGATGACTTCGCGCTGGCCGCGCGCGATCGCGCGCAGCATGTGCTCCACCGCTCGGCTGCGCGCCACCACCAGCCAGCGTGGAATGGGCTCGGCGGCCTCGGCGTGCAGCCGCCCGAGATTGTCGGTGCGGCGGATGTCGCTCTCGACGAACCCGGGGCTGATCAGCGTGACACGCACACCCAACAGCGCCAACTCCGGGGTGATCGAGTTCGCGAGCGCCCGCACCGCGAATTTGCTCATGGCGTAGGGCGAGGCGCCCGGGGAGGCGGTCCAGCCGGCCACGCTGCCGAGAATCACCAGCTGACCGTGCGATTTGAGGACTTCGGGAAGCGCCGCGTGCAGGGTGCGCAGCACGCCGAACACATTGGTCTCGAACTGGCGCCGATAGTCGGGGACCGAGAGCTTCGCGAACGATCCGACCACGCCGAAACCGGCGTTGGCGATCACGATGTCGAGCCGGCCCCAGCGCGCGAGCGTCTCGGCCACCACGCGCGGCGGGTCCTCGTCACGGGTCACATCGCAGGCCACGATCAGCGGCTCGGGGCTGCCGCTCGCGCCGATCCGCCCGCGCACCTCCTCGAGCCGCTCGATGCGGCGCGCCGCCAGGACCAGACGCGCGCCGGCGCGGGCCAGCTGCACTGCCATCTCCTCGCCGATCCCGGAGGACGCTCCGGTGATCAGCACGACCCTGTCGTGGAAGCGTTGTGTCGCGCCTGCGCCCATGATGTCCCCCGTCGGCCTGCAGCAATCCGCCCGGGCCGCGTGCGCCCGCTCGTCGAGCCCGCGCCGCGGGCGTGACGGCTGGAGAGGATATTCGATCAGCGCGCGCCGGAGACACTCCGTGATGCATTTCGCGGTGATTCAATGAGTTATCAACGGCCAAACCGCGCCTCCGCGGCGCGGCGCCCGCTCCCCCCGTTTCCGCAGCGGTGTTAAAGTCTCCGCTTTGGCGGCCGATTCATTCACGAATGGCACAAGAGCGACGCAATCTGTATCGGATTCTGTTCGTGCAGCCGGAGGCGCCGCCGGAGATGATCACCGCGGCGTACCGTTGTCTCATGAGCCAGTTGCGCAACGACCCGGACCTCGGCGGAAACCCCGAGAAGGCGGCGCGGATCAATCAGGCGTATCAGATCCTGCGCGATCCGGCCAAGCGCAAAGCCTACGACAACAGCCGGCGAAGGCCCCTGTCCACGCGGATACGCCCGGCAGAGGACGGCAATCGGGCTGCGCGTGCAGCCGGGCGCGCCTGCCCGTTCTGCGGGCTCGAGGTGCCGCAGCGGGTCGATCGGGACACGCGCTGCCCGCGCTGTGCCAGCCCGCTCGCGCCAGTCGCTTACGAGCTTGCCACCCAGCGCGAGCCGTTCGGCCGGCGTTCCGCGCCGCGGATGGAGAAGAACTGCCGCGTCACCGTGCACACGGCCCCCAGCGGAGCGCCGATCTCCGCGGTGCTGCGCGATCTGTCGGTCACGGGCATCAGCCTGAATACCGCGGCGCCGGTGCCCGTCGGGGGCAACATCCGCATCGAGGCGCTCGGGATGGATGTGATCGCCCACGTGATCAAGGTCCAGCCCAATCAGCGGACCTTTCTGGTGCGAGGCGTCCTGCTCACCGCCCTGTACAACCGCAAATCGGGCATGTTCGCATCTGCGAGCCCCTGAGCAGGGCAGCGCGCACGGGAAACGGCACCGCAGCGGCGCCTGAGCCGCGATCCGGGTCACGGCTCCGCTGCGCCGGTTTGACGCCGCCATCGTCGATTACCAGCTGCCGCCCCCCCGATGGTCTGGAGGTCCTGCGCCAGCTGCGCGCGGCGCAGCCGCGCTGCGTGCGCGTGCTCATGTGCGGGGCGCTCGATCTGCCGATGGTGATGGCTGCCGTGAATCGTGGTGAGGTGATGCGCCTGGTTGCCAAGCCGTTTCATCTCGATGCCCTGTTCAGCGCGCTCGACGAAGCGCTCACCGAATGCGCCCGTCTGGAGGCGATCTACGGCCGCGCGCATCAGCAGGTGCTGGAGCGACAGCAGCGGGCGCTCGAGTCGTGCTTCAGCGACCCACTGCTGCAACTGGCGGTGCAGGCACTCGTCGACGCCGCCTCGGGGGCCGTCGAAGGCTGCGAGGGGCTGCTGCGAAGCCGCCAGCGCAGTCTCAACTCACCCGTGAGCGTCATCGCCGTGGCCGAGGCCCACGGCATGCTCAGGCGCCTCGCCGATCAGGTCGCCGCTGCCGCCGCAGACCGGCTGCGCCATTTGCCGCCGCACCTGACGTTGTTCATCAACGCTCATCCCGGCGAGCTCTCCGACCTCACTGCCGCGCAGCGCCGCTTCGCATCCCTGCTGCCGGCGGCGAACCGGCGGGTGATCGAGATCACCGAGCGCAGCAACGTGCTCGAACAGACGCACTGGCGGGCCGCCATCGAGTGGCTGTGGGCACGGGGTTCCGCATCGCGATCATCGATGATCTGGGCTCAGGCGAGAACTCGCGGTCGGTGCTGGCCGAACTGCAGCCCGCGTTCATGCCGGTCGACATGCGCATCGTGCGCAACCTCGATCGCAAGGAGCGCAAGCAGCGCCGCCTCGAGCTGCTGAGGCGCTTCGCACAGGCCACCGACAGCCGCGTGGTGCTCGAGGGCCTCGAGACCGAGGCAGAAGCCGCGACCGCCCGGCGGCTCGGCGTCGACCTGCTGCAGGGTTACCTGTTCGGCCGTCCGTCTCTCACTCTCTAACGGCCGCACGCCCGCTCAGCCCGCGAGCGGGCCCGGGCTCGTCCCGAGCGCTTCGCGCAACTCCCGCAGCCGAGGCGGCTTGCTCAGCACGTGATCGACGTGCGCCGGTACGTCCCCCTCCTCCACCAGACGCCGCCCCCAGCCCGTCAGCAGCAGAACGAGTGTGTCCGGGCGCACGGCCTTCACGGCCGCGGCGACCTGGCGGCCGTCGACATGCGGCATACCCAGATCGGTGATGACCACGTGGTAGGGCGCGCCCGCCGCCGCGGCGGCGCGAAACGCATCGATGCCGGCCTGGCCGCCGTCGGCGACCACGACGTGATGGCCGTCGCCTGCGAGCGTCTCACGCGTCGACTGGATCACGATCGGATCGTCGTCCACCAGCAGAATGCGGCGCGGCGAAATCACCGGCATCGGCCGCGTCGCCGTGACGTTGCCTTCACTGTCGAGCGCCACCGGGAAACTCAGCGTCACGCGCGTGCCCTCGCCGGGCGCGCTCACCACCTCGATCTCGCCGCCGTGGCGCTGCATCGTGCCGTAGACCATCGGCAGACCGAGGCCCGTTCCGCGCTCACCCTTGGTGGTGAAAAACGGCTCGAGACAGCGGCTGCGGGTCTCGGCGTCCATGCCGACACCGGTATCGGCAACCTCGAGCTGCACGAGGCCCCGCTCTGCGCGCTCGTGACCGCCCGGCTCGAGCCGCCGCGTACGCAGTGACAGCCGTCCGCCGTGCGGCATGGCATCGACCGCGTTGAACACCAGATTGGTGAGCGCATCGCGCAGCTCGGCCGCAACACCAGGGATTGGCGGCAGCCCGGGCGCAAGCGCGGTGTCGAGCTCGATCAGCGCGCCGCGCCCCTGCGGCATATCGGACCAGCGGGCGCGGGTCAGATCGATCACCTGCGCGGCGAGCTGATTCAGATCGACCGGCACGAGCGGCTGCTGCGGCTCGCGCGGGCGGTAGAACTCGCGCATGCGTGCCACGGTGTGCGCCACCTGCTCGACAGCCCGCTGGATCACCTGCACGGACCTCTGGATCCGCGGCGGCAGCTCCCGGTCCTCGAGCAGCATGTCCGTGTAGAGCATGATGGGCGAGATCGCGTTGTTGATGTCATGGGCGATGCCGCTCGCCATGGTGCCGAGCGCGAGCAGCCGCTCCTGCTGCAGCGCCGCCTGCTGCGTCTGGCGCAGATCGTCATAGGCGCGCTGCAGCGCCTGGTAGAGATGGGCGTGATGCGCGGCGAGCGCCACGTGCTCGCTCAGCTGGCGCAGGAATTCGCACTCGCCGCTGCCGAAGCTCTCGGGCGCGCGCCGGGCCGCGAGCAGCACGCCGAATACTTGGCTCTCGAAGCGCAGCGGAGCGGCGAGGAGCGCGCCGAGCCCGCCGCCGGCGAGCCGGCGGGCGAACGGGAAGGGAATGGCCGCGAGATCCGGCTCGTAGACGAGCTCCCCGCGCACACAGCGCGACAGTCCATTCCGATCGATGGCAATGCATGCGCCCTCGCCCATGGCCAGTTCGAAGGCGAGTGTTGCACTCTGCGCACCGACGCTCGTGACGGTCAATTGGCTCCGCGCCGCCTCGTACAGGCAGATCGAGCAGAAATCGAGCGACAGGTGCGCCTCGAGCGTGCGAATGACGACCTGGAAGATGCTGTGCACGTCCTGGCGCTCTCCCATCGCGCGCGTGATCGCACCGAGGAGGCTCAGCCGAGCGAGCTGCGCCTCGAGCTTCATGCCCGCTTCCTTGCGCTCCGTCACGTCGCTTGCGGCTCCGAACCACTCGACGATCCGCCCCGCGTCGTCCTTCAGCGGGATGGCACGCGAGAATGCCCACCCCATGCTGCCATCG
>JAJYLP010000151.1 GCA_021787615.1 Pseudomonadota bacterium | reverse complement strand
CGGCAATTCGCATTGGTTCATGCGGATTCTGCGCCACGAGGCCGGGCACGCGATCGACAACGCCTACCGCCTGCGCCGCCGCAAGCGGTGGCGGGAAGTGTTTGGACCGGCTTCGCTGCGCTATCCCGACCGCTACAAGGCGCGCCCGGGGAGCCGCCGCTACGTGCATCACCTCGGCGACTGGTACGCGCAGGCGCATCCCACCGAGGATTTTGCCGAGACGTTCGCCGTCTGGCTGACGCCGCGCTCGGGGTGGCGCAAGCGTTACGCCGACTGGCCGGCGGTGCGCAAGCTGCGCACGGTCGATGAGTTGATGGCCGAGGTGCGCGAGCGGCCGGCGCCGGTGCGCACGCGCGCCCGCATCGAGCCGATCGAGGCCAACACACGGACGCTCGCCGAGCACTATCGGCGCAAGGCGACCCGCTATCGCCAGTATCGGCGCGGCATGGTCGATGCGATGTTGCAATGGGTGTTCAGCGAAGAGCGGCCGCGCAGGGGCGCGGTGCGCGCCTCGACTCTGCTGCGCGCTCACCAGCGCGCCCTCAGCGACGCCGTCTCGCGCGAGCTCGGCCTGCCGCGTTATAGTGTGCAGGAAATCATGCGTGCGATGATTGACCGGAGCGAGGCATTGCAGTTGCACGTGCGCGGCGATCGCCGCGACGCGGTGCAGGTCTCCCGCTGGCTGCTGGATCGGCTGGTGTCGTTGTACTCGCAGGGCGAAACGCCGCACATACCTTTATGAAGAAACTGCGCACGCTCGTCGTGATGCACTCCAGTCTGGTGCCGCCGGAGACCCTTACCGGGCATAGCGAGAAGGAAATCGCCGAATGGCGGACCGAGTACGATGTCACCACGACGCTGCGCCGCCACGGGCACGACGTGCGCTGTCTCGGGGTGCTCGACAGCCTGACCGAGATGCGTCTGGAGATCGCCGAATGGAAGCCGGACATCGTCTTCAACCTGCTCGAGGAATTCAACGGCATCGTCACTTACGATCAGAACGTGGTGGCGTACCTTGAGCTGCTGCGTCAGCCGTACACGGGCTGCAATCCACGCGGGCTCCTGCTTTCGCGCGACAAGCCGCTGAGCAAGCAGCTGCTCGCCTTTCACCGCATCCCGACGCCGCGCTTCGCCGTGTTCCGCCGCGGCACGCGGGTGCGCGTTCCGCGCAAGCTCACTTTCCCGCTGTTCGTCAAATCGGCCACCGAGGACGCCTCGCTCGGCATCGCACAGGCCTCGGTGGTCGAGGACGCCTCCAAGCTCAAGGAGCGGGTGGAATTCATCTACGAGCAGGTCGGCTCGGCTGCACTGGTCGAGGAGTTCATTGCCGGGCGTGAGCTGTATGTCGGGTTGCTCGGCAACGATCGCCTGACTCGCCTGCCGGTCTGGGAGATGGTCTTCGGCACCATGCCCGAATCCCTGCCGGGCATCGCCACACGCAAGGTGAAGTGGGACCGCGCTTACCGCGACCGCTACGGCATCACGACGCGCAAGGCGACGGATTTGCCGAGCGGCGTCGAGGCTCAACTCGATAAGCTCTCGCGCCGCATCTACCGGGCGCTCGGGCTCTCGGGCTACGCACGCATGGATTTCCGCCTCACCGCCGACGGGCGGGTCTACGCCCTCGAGGCCAACGCCAATCCAAATCTCGAGGAAAGCGAGGACTTCGCCGAGTCGGCGCTCGCCGCCGGGATCAAGTACCGCGAGCTGCTCGAGCGGCTCATGACGCTCGGGCTGTCGTATCGGGCGCTCTGGCGCTGAGCGCGCTCTGTTAGCACTCCCCTCCTGCCGCTGCCAGCGGCGCCCGTGGCACGGTCGCGAAAATGACCGTTAAAATGCGCACGGGCTCGCGATTTTTTCGCGCCGTGTGTGGTCAACTCTGAGTGCCGGCGGCCGTTGCCGTCGACAGTACGCCGAGCAGGAGGTCACGTCACCCATGTCGAGCCGAATCCAGCCGGTCGCCAACCTGAAGGAATACTTCAAGGACGCGCTGCATGGCGCGCTCGCCAATCAGCATCTCGCGGTCGAGGATCAGACCGAGCACTACGTGGTGAATCTGCTCACGCTGTTCGCCCGTTCCGAGGCGCTGTTCGAGCACACCGCCGAGGGGCTGCGCCTCAAGCCGCTGGTGGTGACGCTCTCCGAGGCGCTCGAGGCGCACAGCCGCGCCGAGCGCGAGCGCGGTCTGCAGCGCCTCGGTGACGTGTCGCTGTTCGTTGCCGGATTCTTCGCGCGCGGCTTCGCCCGCAAGCTCATCGACATCGACTACCACATCGCCATGGGCGGCTGCGCCTACGGAACGCTCGCGGGCCGGCTCGCTCCGCCCGGTGCGCCGCAGGCTGCCGCGGCGCGGCGCGGGCGCGTGCTCGGCCAGGTGTTCGCCGAGCTCGCCGAGAAGTTCCAACCCATGGTCGATGCGCTCAACGAGTTGAGCGAGGCCAGTTATGCGCACTCTCACAAGGACATCCTGCGCCTCTATGAGCTGTGGGTGAAGACCGGCAGCCGGCGCAGCTACGCGCTGCTGAAGCGCCTCGGGGTCGAGCCGGCCGCGCACCCGGGGACCGTTCCCGGTGTGCTGCACTGAGCCTATGATCCTGACACGCCTGCAGCAGCTGATCGGCGGCATTTACGATCTCGGCGTCGCCTACGACGTATACGATTTCTTGGTGACCGACCGCGCGCGCCTGCCGCCGCAGGTGCGCACGCGCCTCAGCGCAGAGGATCTGATAGTCGCGCAGCCGGGCGAGTCGGGCGAGGAGATGGCGATGTCGCTGTACCTCGATCCGGCGCTGCTCGAGCGGCTCGGGCGCGAGGATCCGATGGTGCGACTGCACGAGGGCAACGTCGCGGACTGGTGGATCGCGCTCGAGGGCGTGAGCCATTTTCTCTACCTCGCCTGGAACGCAAGCCACGACCGGCCGGTCTCGCTGCTCGAGCTCGAGATGCAGGCGGAAGTCGACAAGTACGTGGCGAGCTACTGGCTGATGCGCCGCCAGAGCCCGGAGCATTTTCCGGCCGAGCTGCGCCGGCTGCTGTTCGACCGCTCGCGCATCGATCAGCGCCTCGCCGACGGCCGGGAGGACCTGTACCGGCACGCGAGCCACTACGCCGAGCGGTTCTGCTGCCGGCTCGAGCAGCTGCTGCACGGCTCGCGCGGGCGCTCCGAGGTCGAAGTGCTCGCGGAGCTGCGCCGCTTCTACCGCTACACGAACGCGCGCAAGCGGGCACACATCGAGCGGCTGGCCTGAAGCGGCGCAACGGGGTGCAATCCGCGCCGGGCGCGGCTATTGTGCGAGCGATGAGTCCGATCGTATTTCTGCGCCGCCAGGATCTCGGGCAGCGTGCAGCCTTTTCAGTGGACTTCGGACTTTCTATGCTGCATCGAGACGGCCCTTTCTTTGGCGGTGATTGTTGTGTTGCAACTCAATCATACCGGAGTTGAGGTCTTCTTTTCGTTTCAAACAATCTCTACACGTGGACCATGAGGAAGCTGATCGACCTGAGTCACACGATTCGCAACGGGCTGGTCACCTTCAAGGGATTGCCCGCGCCGCTCATTTGCGACTACCTCAGTCGCGAGGCCTCGCGCAAAAGTTACACCGAGGGTACGGAGTTTCAGATCGGCAGGATCGAGATGGTGGCCAACACGGGCACCTATATCGACTGCCCCTTTCACCGGTACGCCGACGGTAAAGACCTGAACGACGTCGGGCTTGAGCGGTTCGTGGATCTCCCGAGTGTCGTGGTGCGAGTGGACCACCGGGAGCGGATCGAGATCGATGTGCACGACTTCGAAGACGTGGACGTCAACGGCCGTGCAGTCTTGGTTCATACGGGATGGAGTGAGTACTGGGCGAGGGAGCGGTATTTCGAAAGCCACCCGTTCCTCACGCGAAAGGCGGCCGAGGTACTGCGCGAGCGCGGTGCTGTCCTCGTCGGCATAGATTCGCACAACATAGACGACACCCGCATGTGCAACAGCCGACCGGTGCACACCGTGCTGCTCAAGGAAGAGATCCTCATCGTGGAGCATCTGCGCGGCCTGGAGCAGCTTCCCACCGATGGATTTTCGTTCAGCGCCGTGCCGCCCAAGATCAGGGGCATGGGAACTTTCCCGGTGCGAGCCTACGCGCGCCTGTAACGGCGATGGGCAGATGCGCTCGCTCGATCGCTGCCCTCTTCTTCAACTATCACCCGAGGTGAGACTTGCCGAATTGCGCAGAGCACCGGCTCAGCGGGGAGTTACCGGCTTCTGAGGGGCGCGGCCGCCGTTGTTATGCAACTGGCGGGTACACGCAGCGGGCCGCCCCCATCGAATGCACGAACGCGCAGCCGCGCAGGCAGGGCCCGTACCCGTTCCTCGGGCGAGGCCAGCTCAAAGCCCGCGGTGTGCTGCGCTGGCATGCGCTGGCGCACAACCTTGTGCGCATGCGCCGCCTGGATATCGCGTTTCAGCTCTGAACGAAGGCCGGCCCGCGAGCCTCGCGGCTGAATCCTGGCCTCGAGAAGCCCTGGGGCGAAGCGAAATCGCCCGGGCGCACGAAAAGCCGCCCCGCCAATGTGACGGCCTTGGATGATGCCTGCCACGCCATCACCACGTTCTGCGAGCATTCGCGGCGCCAAAGTCGATCGGTTCACGGCTTCTCAGTCTCGCGTTCGGCACGCCTGCTACAGACACCTCATGCCACGC
>JAJYLP010000150.1 GCA_021787615.1 Pseudomonadota bacterium | reverse complement strand
CGGCCGGACTCCAATTTGAGCCTCGCGACGGCCGAGAGCGGCACCACCGCGCCGTCGGCGCTGCGCAGCGGCAAGGCGCCGATCTGCTGCGGCGAGGAGCCTGCCCCGGCGATGCGCACCGCCACCGGAATGGTGCGGTCGGCGTGCGCGAGCTGGCCGACGATCGCGCCCTGGTAAGCCGCGTTGACCGCCCGCAGCACCTCGCTCGGCTGCAGTCCGTACAGCGCCAGCCGCTCGGGCCGCAGCTGCACGTGCATCTCGGGTTGGCGCGGTGGGACCTGCAGTCGCACCTCCCCGGTGTGCGGCAGCTCGCGCAGCGCTGCCGCGATGCGGCGAGCCACAGCGTCATCGGTATCGAGGTTGTTGCCGAACACACTGACGACGAACGGCGCGGTCTCGCCGGACAACGTCTCGCCGATACGCTCGGCAAGCACCGAATAGACCTCCGTCAGCTGGTTCGGGAAATCCTCGAACACCTTGCGGATCGCCGCCTCGATCTGGCTCGGCGTGTAGCCCTTGGCGGGGTCGATCTGGATGTCGAACTCGCTCTTGTTCGGCGCGTCCCGATCCTGGCCGTTCACGGCGCGGCCAATCTGCTCCGCGACGGTCTTGACGCCGGGGATTGCCAGCAGCCGCTTCGAGATGCGCACGCCGACACGGGTGGTCTCGCGCAGCGAGACGCCCGGGCGCAGGCTGGCGTGGGCGATCAGGTAGTTTTCGCGGAAATTCGGCAGCAGCCGCTGGCCGAACAGCGGCAGCAGCGCCGCGCCGGCGATCCCGGTACCGAGCAGTAGCGCCAGCACCGCACCCGGGTGGCGGTACAGCCGCTCGATCGTGCGCCGCTGGAGGCGCTTGCACTCTAAAAGAAGCCGCGACTCCGCCGGCGGCTTGTGCCTGCGCATCAGCAGCGCGCACAACGCTGGCGTGGCGCTCATCGCCACCAGCAGCGAGATGCCCACGGCGAGCAGGAAAGCGATCGACAGCGGCCGGAAGAACGATCCCTGGATACCCGTAAGCATGAGGATCGGCAGGAACGCCACCGCCACCGCGGCGGTGGCATAGAACACCGGCGTGCGCACCTCCAGCGAGGCGCCGACGAACAGCTGGCGGGCGTCGAGTTCCACCCCGGCAGCACCGGCGTTGCGACGTCTGCGGGTGATGTTCTCGACATCGATCACCGCATCGTCGACAACCACCCCGAGCGCGACTACCAGACCGCCGATGGTCATCGTGTTCAGCGACAGCCCGAACATCTCCAGGATCCACACGGCCGCCAGCAGCGACAGCGGTATCGACGAAAACGAGATCAGGGCGCCGCGCCAGTCACGCAAAGTCGCCAGCAGCAGGATCACCACCAGCGCCGCCCCGATCAGCAGTGAGGCGCGCAGTTTGCTGAGCGCAGTCTGAACAAAGGTCGCCGGCCGCAGCAGCGCCGGGTGGTAGATCACCCCTTCCTTTTTCAGCGCCGGCGCAAGCTCGTTGAGCCGGTGTTCGAGCGCGCGGGTGACCGTCAGCGTGTTGGCGCCGTACTGCGTGGAGGTCTCGACCAGAATACCGGGCTGGCCACCGATGACACCGTCGCCGAAACGCGGCGCCGCGCCATCGCGCACGGTCGCGACGTCACCGAGCCTGACCGGCAGGCCGTGGCGCGTCGCAAGTACCGCTTGTGCCAGCTCCTGCGGCGTCTCGCCGGGTGCCTGCGCGCGCAACACGATGCGCTGCGACGGCGTCTGAATGTATCCGCCGCCGATCAGCTCGGTGGCACGTCGCGTGGCGCGGAATACCTCATCCAGTGACAATCCGTCGGCGATCAGCTTCTGGGGATCGACAATCACCTGCCGCTCGCGTTCGGCGCCGCCGTAGAGCATCACTTGCGACACGCCGGGAACCGAGAGGATCTGGGGTTCGACCACCCAGCGCACCACACTGCGCAGCTGTACCGGCGTCAGCCGATCGCTGGTGAAACCGAAGTGCTCGAGATACTGCATCGACGACGACAGCGGCGAGAGCAGCGGCGGACCGACGCCCGCAGGCAAAATGCCGGGGGCTCCCGCCAGCCTCTCGGTGACCACCTCGCGCTGCCGATAGGGATTGCCGCGGCGCCTGAACAGCACATAGATCGCCGATAGGCCCTGGATTGACTTCGAGCGCACTGTTTTGACGCCCTCGGTGCCCGCCAGAAGCCCTTCCAGCGGCCGTGTCACCAGCGCCTCGACCTGCTGGGCATCGAGTCCCGGCGCCTCGGTCTGCACGGTCACGTGCGGCGGCGCGAAGTTCGGGAACACGTCGAAGCGCGCATGGAACAGCGCCCCGATACTCGCGACCGCGACGAGTATCGACAAGGCGGTGACGATGCGCGGATGCGCCAGAGAGGCGCGGACGATCGCGCTGAGCATCAGTTGCCGCCGCCGGAGATGATGCCCAGCCCCTGCAGCGACCACAGCACGCCGGCACCCTGAACGACGATGCGGTCATCGGCGTGCAGTCCGCTCACCAGCCAGGCGCCGCCGACTGTCTGCAGCGGGGTCACCCGCAGCGGCGCGAACTGCGTGTTGCCGTCCCGCGTTTTGCGCGGCAGCACGCGGTAGACATAGGCACCCCGCTGCCCATAGAGCAGCGCTCCATCCGGCACCACGCGGCCGTGGCGGCTGCGGCCTTCGAGCAGCACCGGCAGCTGTGCACCCGGGCCGAGGCCGGTCGGCGGATGCGGCATCAGCAGCAGCAGGCCAACGCTCTGCATCTGCGCTGCCTGGGGTAGCGGTCCGAGCACGCGCGCCGGCACCTCGACGCCATCGACATCGACCAGCGCCCGCTTGGGCACCGTGCCCAGGCTGTGGCGGCCCAGCAGATTGGCGCGCAGCAGCAGCTGACGGCCGCCGGCGAGCTGTTCGAGCAGCCTCGCGCGCTGCGCTTGGCTGAGCTGCCTCAGCGGTCCCCAACGCAGCAGGAACTCAGTCCGGGCCTCCCGCGCGCGCACCCGCGCTTGTGTCTGTGCCGCCTCGGCCCCTTGCAGCGCCTTCAGTGAGGCGTTTGCGCCGCGAAAGAGCCCCTTCAGCCGCGCCGTCTCCGCCGCGGCCGCCCGGGCGACGGCCCGGGAGGAGTCGAGCCGGCCGGCATCTGCCACGAGCTGCGACGGATCGAGGACCTCGCCGTAGGCATCGATATGCTGGGGTACCTGTGCGGCTGGCGCCGCGGCGATGAGAATCCCGACCGCGCGCTGCTGCTCGGCGCTGAGCGTCGGCAGCCGGTTGTTCGTGTCGGCCGCTGCCGCCATCCGGCTGTTGGCGGCGGCGGCCGTCGAGGCGGACAGCAACAGCATCGCGCAGAGCGGCAGCAGCAGGTGCCGCAGCGGCGTCATTGGCGCAATCCCGTGCTGGATTACCGACGGCTGCCCATGCGGTGTGCCAGCCCCTATCGAAGGGCCCGCCGGACGCAAGGCTGATCGCGCTGCAGTGTTCGTTGCCATCGAGGCCGCTAAATGCAGATGGGCATTAGAGTTGAAACCAGGGCCACCGGCACCGATCGGCTGACGCGCCAGCCGGCGGAGCAGCGGGGAAACAGGCCAAACACGCAGGCGAGGTACGCCGAGTCCCCCCGAGTTGCCACGTGGTTGAGTCCCGTGGTCCACTTCTCGTTGGGCCGAGAGTATAGTTCCTGCATGGTCATCCGCGCGAGCACGGCCGGCCGGTTGAGGTTGGCCATCGAACCTGTCCTGCAATCGGCACACTCGGCCCGCGTGCTGCTGATCCTGGTCTGCGCCGGCCCGCTCGCCGCCTGCGCCCACTTTCAGCCGAAGCCCCTGTCCGCGGCGAGCAGCATCGCCGGCTTCGAATCGCGCTCGCTCGGGGCGCCGGGGCTACGCGCTTTCATGGCAGCCAATCACGTCGCGGCACCGGCGCGAGGTGCAACGTGGAATCTGAAGGCGCTGACGCTGACGGCGTTTTATTACCAGCCGGCGCTCGCCGAGGCGCGCGAGCGGCTGCTTGCGGCACAAGCCGCCCGGATCACCGCCGGTGAGCGGCCGAACCCGTCGTTCGCAATTAGGCCCGGCCACGACGCTGTTGTTCCCGGGGCGTTAAGCCCGTGGATCGTACCCCTATCCTTCGATTGGCCCATCGAGACCGCCGGACGGCGTGGCTACCGCCTCGCAGAGGCTCGACATCTGGCCGCGGCGGCTCGCTGGGACCTGGTCGGTACGGTCTGGCAAATCCGCAGTCGCGTGCGAGCCGCGCTCCTCCGGCTTTATGCGGCACGCCGATTCGAGTCGCTTCTCGCACGCGAAGAGTCGACTCGGCAAAGAGTCGTCCATCTCCTCGAGGGCCAGTTCAGGGCGGGTAACGTCTCGAGTTACGAGGTGACTCAGGCTCGAATCGCGTTGGATCGTGCGACGCTGGCAAGGCAGGTCGCGGCAGGACGTTTGCGGCAATCGCGCATCGCCCTCGCCGGCGCCCTCGGTGTACCGCCGCATGAGCTCGTTGGCGTCAGATTCTCGTTCAACGATCTGCAGTCCTTCCCCCTGGCGCTCACTCGGGCGCAGGTGAGGCAGCGGGCACTGCTCGAGCGCGCCGATGTCCGCGCGGCGCTCGAGCGTTATGCGGCAAGCCAATCAGCCCTGCAGCTGCAGATTGCGCGCCAATGGCCCGATATACACCTCGGACCCGGCTTTACCTGGAACGCGCAGCTCTCGGGCGACAGGCA
>JAJYLP010000056.1 GCA_021787615.1 Pseudomonadota bacterium | reverse complement strand
GCCAAATTTCCGCCCTTCCACAACGTCGCCTAAACCCTATGAAAATAGATCCCGCGCCGTGATCAGGTCACCAATTTCACCCACACGAAACCACGAAGACCCAAGAATTAAAATACTCGTTATAGCCCGTCGCGGGTCCGCCTCGGCGGTGAGCCCATTCTGTGTGCCTCGAGCGGCGGTGGCCGCGGTGTGTCGGCACGGCTTGCTGAGCATGTTGGCTAGATGTTCTGCGCGCCGCGGTGCATGCTCGTACGATAGGTTACGAACCGCTGCGCAAGGAAACTCACTGGCGTATTGATCACGGCGAGAAGAACCGCTGCAGCGAGGTACCATACATGCATCCGTTGCACGAGAAAGTCCAGTGCCCCCGTGTTTGCTCCGAGCAGCGTCGCGTTGACGAGCATGTAGCGCGAGGCAGCCGCGCGGCTGACGGCACGGACGGCAAATGTGAAGCGTGCATTGAGCAGATAGCCCACGACGTTTCCGGTAATGAAGGATGCCGCGTAGGCGAGCAGATAGTTCACCCCTGCGAACGCGTGCAGTCCCACCAACACCGCTGCGCTCAGGCCAAGGCAAGTTACGCCGACGGCGCAGAAGCGCAGCAACTGCTTCACTCGCTCGCCCATGGATCGTCGATCTTAAATGCCTTATGACCGGTTTCGATGCCGCTCAGAGCCTTATGCGTTTGAAGAGTCCCTCCGGGATCCCTCGCACAATCCACATTATGGGACGCCAGAAGCCGGGCAAATATATCACGTCGCGCCGGCGCTCGATGCCGCGCACGATGCCCGCGGCGACGCTCTGCGGGCTCGCCCAGAGCGGTCCTTTGCGCAAGGCGGCCGTCATGGGAGTATCGACGGGGCCCGGTTTGATCGTGAGCACCTGCACGCCGCTCGAATGCAATCGCTGCCGCAACCCAGACAGATAAGCGCTCACCAGTGCCTTGGCGCTCCCATACACATAGTTGCTGCGCCGCCCCCGGTCTCCCGCGATCGAGGAAAGAACCGCCAGGGTGCCGCCGCCCTGCGCCGAGAGACGAGGCGCGATTCGTGTGCACACGGCGACGACCGAGAGCGCGTTAATGCGAATTTCCTGCATCGCCAGGTCCACGGACTCCTCACAGGCGCGCTGATCCTCCAGCCTGCCGTGCGCAATGAGCACGATATCGAATCCGCCCAAGGCTAGCGCGGCGCGATCCAGCATCGCCTCGTGAGCGGCGAAGTCATTGAGATCCTGGGCTTCATGCGCCACGATGGCGGCGCCGCGGATCCGTAAATCGGCCGCAATCGCCGCCACCCGTGCGGGATCTCGACCGACGAGATAGAGCGCGGCGCCCCTGTTTGCCCACACTCTGGCGCTCGCCTCGGCAATCGCCGAGGTGGCGCCGATGATCAAGATCTTCCTCATGCGTCCGCCATGACCCGCTGCCAAAAGCTCGACGAACATCGAGCATCGACGAAGCGAGAGAACGTCTGCCACTGCGGATAGCCGGCACGGAACAGGCTTGCCGGCATGCGCGCATCTTTCGCCGGATACAGGCGGCCGCCGGCTTCGGCTACGATGGCATCAAGGCGCGCGAAGAGCCGTTCTAGGCGCGCCCCCCGGTTCGGGAAGTCCAAAGCGAGCGTCACGCCGGGCCGGGGGAAGGACAACAGGCCCGGCGAGGGGCGCTCCCCGAAGAATTTCAGCACGGCGAGGCTGGAACCCTCGCCGCTGGCCGCTGTCGCCTCGAGCAGTCGTCGGATCGAATCGCCGGCGCCGTCTCGCGGCACCGCGCACTGGTACTGATAGAACCCCCGAGGTCCGTACAGCCGGTTCCAGTGACGGATGCCATCGAGCGGAAAGAAGAACTGTTGGTAGTGCTGAATCGACCGCATCGGCGCGCTGTGACGCGTGTAGTGCAGCGCGTTGAATACGCGCGTCATTGCCGGATTGAGCATCGAAACGGGGGGCGTGAACGGCACGGCAAGCCAGCGCCGCGAAGCCGCAGGGCGCGCCGCGCCTCCATCGTCTGCAGGATTGGCGCGCTGCAGGATGCCTCTGCCGAGTCGCTTGCGGCGCGCAGCGCAATCGACCCATGCAACCGTATAAGCGTGGCTTTGCGACGACGCCGAGGTGAGCGCCAGCAGCTCGCCGAGATCCCGGCAGCGGACGGACTCGACTGCCATCCACGGCCCGGCGACTCTAGTCAATTGCAGTTCCGCCCACGTGATCACGCCCGTGAGTCCCAGCCCACCGATCGTGGCAGCGAGCGCGTCGGAGTTCGTTTGTGGCGAGCACAACAGCCGCTCTCCGTTCGAACGCAGCAGTTCGAACTGAGTTACGTGGCAACCAAAACTCCCGTCCCGATGGTGATTCTTGCCATGCACATCATTGGCAATGGCACCGCCGACCGTGACGTATTGTGTTCCCGGGAGAACGCATGGCAGCCAACCTGCCGGCGCAACGATGCGTAGAATCTCCCCCAGCTGAACCCCTGCTTCGCAGCGCAGCGTACCGCGTTGCGCGTCGAAATGGATGAAGCGGTCCATGGACCGCATGTCGAGCAGTGCGCCCCCCACGTTCAGACAGCTGTCGCCGTAGCTGCGTCCATTGCCGAAAGGTAGGATGCTGGTGTGCGCCGGCAGGCTCGGAAAGTCCTCGAAGCGGCTGCTCAGGCGGTAGACCGAATGCGTCCCTCGGGCCACGTTGCCCCATGAACAGACCAACCGAGGCTGCCCGCGTGCCATGGCGTCACGCGAGAATCAGCAGCACGGCCACAGCCAGCGCCACGAGCCGGCTGATCCGGTCGCGCATGGCAAATACGACCGGGTCGTCATCGAGCTGGCCGCGATGCGCAACCAGCCACAGTCGCGTGATCCAATACAGCAAAAGCACGCATAGGAACCAGAGGACGCCGGGCCGGCTGTACAGCAGCGCCGCTTTGGGGCTGTTCAAATAAAGTGCGAGTACGAGCACCGAAATGTAACCCGCGCCGACGCCCAGCTGACTGACCATCTCTCGGTCGGCCGTCAGATATCCCAGTCCGCGCGAGGCGCTCTCACCCTGCTCGCCGAGCCGCAGGAGCTCCGCATGCCGTTTGGCCATGGCGAGGCTCAGAAACAGGAAAATCGAGAAGGCGAGCAGCCAGAATGACGGTGGCAGTCCGGTCGCCGCGTTGCCCGCCAGCACCCGCAACGTGTACAGCCCCGCGAGGGCAAATGCGTCGAGCGGTGCGCTGCGCTTCAAGAACAGAGAATAAGCGACGGCGCCGGCCACATAGAGGACCAGGACTTCAGAATATTCCATCGGTAAAGCGCTGGCCACTAGTGCGCCGAGCGCGAATAGTCCTGCCATCACCGCCGTGGCAGACCTCACCGAGAGCAGGCCCGCCGCCAACGGTCGCTGGCACTTCGTCGGATGCTTGCGATCGTACGACAGATCGAGCAGATCGTTGAGAATGTAGTTGGCCGAGGCAACCAGACCGAAGGCAATGAAGGCCGCGGCCGCCGCGGCATCCATGCGCAGGTTGCCGACTTGTCGTGCCGCGATCAGCGGGACAAAAATCAGCAGGTTCTTGAGCCACTGGTGCAGCCGCAGCTGTCGCAGCCAGATCCGTCCGCTCGGGCGATCGCGCACGATCACCTCGCGGCCGGACGGATTGCGTTGCTCCGCGCGAATAGCAGACTCGCGTGAAACCAGAACAATGCCGGAGTGCGCGCGCGACCATGCCGGGGAGCCTGCATCTCCTACGTAATCAAATGACTTCGCGCCGTAGTGCGCATCGAGCGTGGAGCCGGTGCAACACCTGCGCCGCCCGCGCACGTCTTCTTCCACCAGCACGGCCTCGAATACATTCAGATGCGAGGCAATGCGTGCCGCCCAGACTCGTGGCAGGCGGGTGACGAGCGCGAGGGTTCGGCCTTCGGCCTTTGCCTGGCGCAGTCGCCCCAGCAGGGCTTGTTCGTAGGGCAACTGCGTGGCATCGAGACTTACGTGCGCCGATAGTTCGGCGGCGAACGCAGCTGAGCCCTCCCGAATCCGTCTGGCGAGGCTGACAATGGCCGCACCTGGACTGTGCCGCAGCAGCGAGAACCAGCCTTCCCAAAGGGGATCGCCACGGATCAGAGCTCCCTCAGCCTCGACACACAGCGGACGCTGTCCGGTGCTTTCGGGGTCGGCTTCGTCTGAGACACGCGCCGTCATCGGAATGACCATTCTCGGTGTCCAATGTAGCTGGTGAAGGCCGGGACGCCAACGCCGATGACGTGAGCCATCGTCTCGGTGTGGCGCCGCATGCCCAGACTGGGCAAGAGATGTTCCGCCAGCATGATGCTGACCAGCCAGGTCTGCAGCAGCGCGACAGCGTTTACCAGCGCGAAGATCGCCGCCGAGCGGTGCACGCTGTTTCGCCCCGGAGGAAACACGAAGCGGCGTGCCATGAAAAAGGCAGCCACCATTCCGGTGAGATACGCGAGGATGATCGAGCTCGAATAATCCACCCACGTGCCGTAGACAATTCGGCTGATCACATTGACTGCCGCCGCGACGCCGCCGACAAGCAGAAAGCGTGCGAACTGTGGCGACCCGGGTAGTTTCATTCGACAGCCAGCCGCGCAATTCGGCGCGCCAGACCAATGCTCTCTGATATGCCGCGGTCCTCGGGGTAGTAAAAGGATGTGTCAGCGACGAACAGACCGCGAATGGGCAATTTGACCGGTGGCAGACGGTCGGCAAAGCCGGGCGTGCACACCGGCTGGGCAAAGCGGTAACGGCTGACGTGGATATCGAGGATGTCCTCCTCGCGCAGCGCCGGATTGACCCGCCTCACGTAGCGCCTCACCTTTTCCGCGAAGGTGGAGTCGGGGTCACCGAACTTCGGATTACCTCCCGGCATGTAGAAGGGCACGTAGATGATGTGCCGATCCAATGGACGCAGATTGGAGTACTCGACCAAGCCTGGCACGTCCATGTCCGGGTCATTGATATTCAGCCAGAAATTCTTGCTCACCGAGCGCGCCAGTTGGGCGATGACACACACTACCGCAATGCTCTTGATGGAGCGGTAGATCTCCAGCAGTTCGGCGGGCAAATCCGGGATGATCCGTGGCACGTACGGCATCGGTACAGTGCTGATGACCCGCGCGCAGGGGAAAAACCCGTCGGCGGTCTCGATACCGGACACCGCCCCGTTGTCCAGCTTCACTCGGCGCACGGGGCAGGAGAGGCGGATCTCGCCGTGGCGCCGTTCGATCTCGGCGCGCATCGCGCGCAGCACCGCCTCGGAGCCTCCGTCGATGAAACCGAGCTTCTCTTTGAAAATGCTGTATCGGGACCGCCCGATTCGGCGGATCCGGCTCCAGATCCACGCTGCCGAGAGATCCTGCGAGAACTCGTAGAACTTCAACTCGAACAGGTTGCGCCACAGCACGTCGTAGGCGCGTTCGCCGACCCACCGGCGGATCCAGCGTGTGGCCTCGAGCCGATCGAGTGGTCGCCAGTTGTCCCGCTTCGTGGCCAAGAACGCATGTAGGCCGTAGCGTGCCTTGTCGATGAGATTCAGCCCGCGGAAGGCCAGGAGCGCGCGCGGATTACCCCACGGCTGGATGCAGCCGTTGACGTAGTAACCCATCTTGGTCGCCACCCAGTGCAGCTTGTCATCAAGCCCCAACTCACGCAACAGCGTAAAGAGATCGCGGTCCGATGTGCAGTGGAAATGGTAATAGCGCTCGATCCGCAAACCGCCGAAGTCAAACGCCGCGGCCATTCCCCCAATCCGGTCATCCGCCTCGAACACCACTGGCGCGTAACCGTCTAGCGCGAGCTGATACGCGGCGCCGAGACCCATTGGTCCCGCTCCGATGATCGCTACCGTCTGTCCGCTTAGGGTGTTCAAAAGTCGAGCACGATGTGGCTGTAGCGCGGATCGTGGAAAGTTCGATCGATTGCGACCGTGAACGGTGTCGCGTTTACGCCAAATATCCTTTCCCAATCGATGACGTCGAATACGTCTCCGGCCACCAGGGCCGCGAGCTGCTCGGTCGTAAACGGAGGATCCTTGTCGAATACCGCCCAGAGTCTCAGCAGGCTGTCGAACAGGCCGTACGGGATCCTGACGATCGCACAGCGCGCATTGATGGCCCTCTTGATCTCGCGGATCATGTCTATGTAGTCGATGCGCTCCCGCCCCGTGATGTCGAACGTCTGGGCAACTGGGCGCGACTTGAGGCAGCTCACGATGATATCGCAGAAATCGCCCACATATAGCGGCTGACGCAGGTACCGTCCGTCACCTGGTATCGGAAACACCGGTGCGCGCTGCATGAAGCGCGAGAGCCATCCCAGGTGCTTGCGATCAAACCAGCCGAACATGAGGGTGGGGCGGAGCACGACGTGCGGTATGCCGCTCTGCGCCACCAGGCGCTCTTGGTCCCGCTTCGTGGTCGTATACAGGTCATTCGCGACGGAATTGACTACGGAGGAGCTCACATGAATCAAGTAAGGAGTGCCGCGCGCCTTGATCGCACCCATGACGTTCTGCGTAGAGACAACGGTGTTCCGAACAAACGGCGCGCGAGCTGTTGCGCCAATCTGGGCTTGCAACATGACGACCGCGTCGGCGCCCTCGAGCTGCTGCTCCCACGCACCATGTTCCGCGAGATCGGCGCAGATCGTTGATACCTGCGGATGGAGCCGCTGCAGTACCGCGAGATTCGCCGCGGACTTGTCAATGATGACCACATCGCGGCAGGCATCGCCCTCAAGGCGCGCGGCCAGGTTCTGTCCCACGAGGCCGGCGCCGCCTGTGATGACAATTTTGCCGATTTCACTCATGGCCGCAGAGACTCTACATTTAGAGCGCGACGGAACCCAGGGCAGTCGACAGCACTATCTTCGCGATTGCACCGGGCGCCGTGTGTCGGTGCTCGTATATCCGAGCCTTGGGACACGACCGCGGCCGCTGCGTTCCGGGCGGGGGTGACTGCGCTGAGGGCTGGAGTGGCCGGGACCAGAGCCGGGAACGTTCCGATCATGCGCAGGCAAATTGTGAAATCCCCCGGCATCAGGTCAGCGTCGCCGGAGTGGGAATGAGGTCGCGGGTGCATTAGCAGCAGCGCTCGCGGTGGCGCGCGAGTCTGGGCGCAGGAGCACGCCGCGCGCGTATCGGTGCGGTAGAGTGTCACTGAAGAATTGGATCCGAAAGCGGTTCGCGTACTCCACGGTGTGCGGATTCGTCGTCAATTTGATGGCGGTGATTCTGCCCAGGGTGGAAGTAGTGCCGGAAAACAGCAGCGCGGCGTCAGTTTGCGTGCCGATGAAATATTTGATGAACAGCCCGTCGAGAGCAACGGGGTAGACGAACCGGTAGGGTCCTTTCACGGATCCGTTGGCAAGTTCGAAGGAGACGTGAACAGGGTCTGCCTTGTACAGAATGTCCGCCAAGTGACCGATCGCGGTGGTGCGCACGGCCATCGTGGCGTAACTTGCCCGCATCGGAACCGCAATCCAGTGTCCCAGAGTCGTTTCCCGGGGCGGGCCGACGGCTCTCAGGCGGGGCCGCGCGCATGCGGTCCGCCCCAGGACTAGGTACGTGTTGTCGGGATAGAGAGTTCGGTAGCAGGTCATGAGCGCCCGGAAGGTTGCAGGCTCGTCAAACGCCGGGTACCTGCCGTCGATGGTCACGTACGTATAGATAATCCTCGGTGCGCTTCCGTCCACCCAGATCTGCCGAGCATTCAGGCGGTCCAGGTAGGGCGTATAAGCCGAATAGGATTGGAACACCGGGCTCGCAACGAGGCGCATGCGATAGCCCTGAGCCATCATCAGCGACCAGGGAATCACGTTGACCGGCGCAGTTCCGATCGCTTGCAGCGCTTTGGGGGAGAGATTGAATTGCGCCTGGATCGCTGCCGTTTGCCGTCGTTGCTCGAGCGCCCGGTTAGGGTTCGAAGCAATCATGCGGAAGAACCCTTCGTAGTTTTCGATCGGGTCGAGCGAGGACAGCGGATAGCCGTGCAGCGCGGGCAGAAACGCTAGCAGATACGCGCCGTACAGTAGAACGGTAGCGATTCCAAACCGTTCAATGGACAGCAAGGCCGTACCGACGGCCGCGATAAGTAGCGCGGTGCCATAGAAGACCATGGGATGCCCAACGTAACCCAGGTCGTGGCGCGTGAAGCCTTCTTTCCACGCCCAGAACCCCATAACGCCAAGGAGCAGGCCTTGTGCCAGGAGGCGCTTTCGATCGGTGAAAAAGAACGCGAGGACTATGGACGCAAACAGCGTCAAGGTGACGAGTGCGATCAGTGTTTGATCATGATTGCCGCCGATAGCCATGGCGGGGGTGTATCCGTGGGCGATGGCCCAGGTTCCGCGCAGATAGACGGGCAGATTGTCGAGGGACTGGGAGGATATCAACCACAGCGCGCAGAAGGTCGCGACGAAACTCAGCGCAGGCACCATGGAAAGGTGAGCACCCTTCTTCCCACGGCCCGCGTACCACCATAGCGCGGGATAGATGAGGAGCGCGAACAAAGAGATAATGAGCGCGGTCGATTTGATCAGGGCGCCTAGAGCGAGGAGTGCTCCCGATAGAATCAAAGCGATGAGGGCCGCTGCAAGGCGCTCCTCCGCGATTGCAAGCACCAGGAGCAGCATGCCGATGAATGCGGTCTGGGTGGCTATGTCTATAAATGAGGCGCCCACGACCCACGCCAGGGCAACCGGAAGCGTTACGCGTGGCGACGGTCTGCCATTGGAGGCGAGCCGGGACAGGATGTACACGAACGCGAGACCGAACCCGAACCAGGATGCCAGGTGCGCCGTCGCGCTGAGGAACCACAGGAGGTTGTCGGAATAGAAGTAAGGATTGGCGAGGAATCCGAGCGGACCGTACGTGAACAGCACGGCCTTGCCCCACTGCAGATGATGCTGAAAGGCGTAGCCCATGATCCATGCCCAGGAGGCATCCAGCGGGTCGCTGGAGGGCGAAAAGGATTCCACAAGGACGGGCAGGGTGACTGCAAGCAACAGGGCAAAGACGCCGAAGTGGATGGTGGCGCGAATGGATGTTGCTGGGTGCTCGATACGATCGTTCGACCGCGTAGAATCTCCCACGTCTGTCTCCGCCCCGGCTGACATTGCTAGTGTTGCGCGCCTGTGTGATGAAGCGTTCGCAGTCACGCAGCATAGCCTACGTGCTTCAATACGGCTGTGGGCTGGTTCATAGTGCGCGCCGACCAGCGCAGGGAGACGTCGGCAGGCGGTACCGGTCAGTGTGGGTGGCAAGCGATCGAAACGTGGCAAATGGGGCGGCCGGGTCTTGCGCATGGAGCCGGGCGCGGGCACGCTGGTCGACCGGCGGCGGCGCCCGGCGTACGGCTCCTGCGATATGCGCACCAGCCGAGCGCGGCCCCAGGTTAGCCGTACGCTCATGGCAGTGTGCTCGGCGGGTCAGCTGCGGTCCTGGCCAGGCGGCTATCGGGTCAATCGCTCGAAGCACGCACGTCCGTTTGCCAGATTCGTTCCGGGCCCCCGGTGCGCAAGATTGATGCCGCCTGCGGACACATGCGCGTCCGTCGCCCTTCTCGGAGGGACGGGCTTTCTATGATTAACAGGTCCGCGCTCGCGAACGGCGTCCACCGTACTGGGCGGACGAAAGGTCCGAGGACTGTGAACGGGCGCACTACTTTACAATAGACTTGACCTCCCCCGGGGCTTCCGGGCTAGATTGCATCGATCGGCTCGTACCTCAGCGAACACTATGATTCTCGACTGGTTCAATGCGCGGGAGACCGCCGCTCTAGGCATTTCCATGGCCGATTCGATTTCGCTGAATGAGGCGGGCAGTTTCGCCCTCGGAACGCCGCAGCGCAACGGGGAACTTCAGCGGCTGCTGCAGCGTGCAGTACAGCAGGCTCGACCGCTGAAGCTCAACCTGTTCAAGCGGGCGAAATTGCTCGGCTCTTTCAAGTGGCGTCTCCTGGACAAGGGGGTCGATCAGACTCGTGCGGATGAGTTGACGCACCTTCTCCTGCTGCAGCTGACCGGAGGGAACGGGCCGACTGTTGCGAACCCCGCGGTGACCAAGCCGTCCGCGGGCGCATCACGCAAGCGCATCGATTCGTCGCTCGCCGCGGCCGACGCCGCAGCAGCCAAGGGAGATTACTCCGATGCGGAAGTGCATCTGCAGGAGGTTCTGTCCTTCGATCCCGGCCACGCGCCTGCGCTGAGCAGATTGGGGGATGCGCTATGTTTCCTCGGGCGCTATCCGGAGGCTGAACGTGCTTACCGGCGCGCACTCCAGCGTGATCCCAAGCGCGCCGATACCCATCTGAAGCTCGGATCCATATTGCATTGGAGAGGAGACTTTCTGGGAGCGGAGACGACGCTGCGGCGGGCTGTCAAGTTGGAACCGCGCAGCGCAAACGCATTATGCAGCCTTGGTCAAACGTTAAATGCGCTTGATCGGGTGGCCGACGCCAAAATTTGCTTCGAAAAAGCGTTGCGTCTGAAGCCCCAGTCTACAGCAGCCTTATGTGGCCTGGGGTGGATCGCGAGCATGGAGGGGCGATTCGGCGAGGCCGAGTCTTTGCTGCGTAAAGCCCTCGATGCCGACCCGGCGTGCTCGGAAGCGCAGGTGCTGTTGGTGCATCAGCGACGCATGACGCTGGCGGACAAGGAATGGCTGGAGGGAGCGCAGCGCATTCTTGCGCATCGCGTGGTGCCTGTTGAGACAGCGACGCTACATTTCGCAATGGGTAAGTACTTCGATGATGTGGGGGACTACTCTCGGGCATTTGAGGAATTCAGGCTGGCCAATGAGCGGCGCAAACAGGTGTCGGCACCGTATGATCGCATTGGGCGCGCGGCATGGGTAGATGACGTTATTCGCCTTTATACGGCGGAGTGCCTTGCCAGCCCTGCGGAAGGTGCAAACGAATCGCGGCGTCCAGTGTTTGTGGTCGGCATGATGCGCTCCGGCACCTCACTCGTGGAGCAGATAATCGCCTCCCATCCCGAGGCAGTCGGTGCGGGTGAGTTGCAGTTCTGGGGCATGACTGAACACAAGCATCAGGAACTGTTTCGTCGCCGTCTGCCGGATTCCGGATTTAGTGCGAAGCTGGGCGCATCGTATCTCAAGGTGCTCGCCCGGCATTCCGCCGATGCGGCGCGAGTCGTCGACAAGACGCCGGCCAATCTCGATTATCTCGGTTTCATACATCGGGTGTTTCCGAACGCTCGATTCATCTGTATGCAGCGTGACCCGGTGGATACTTGCCTGTCCTGTTATTTTCAGAATTTCCTCAACGCTGCTTCCTTCACAATGGATCTGGAGGATCTTGCGCACTACTACCGCGAGCATCGTCGTCTGGTCAGCCACTGGCGTTCGGTGCTGCCCAAGGAGGTCTTTCTCGAGGTGCCGTACGCCGCGCTCGTCGCCGACCAGGAGGGCTGGAGCCGGCGCATCATCGAGTTCATCGGTCTGCAGTGGGATCCGAGCGTCCTCGAGTTCCACAAGACCGAACGCGCCGTGCTGACCGCAAGCACCTGGCAGGTGCGCCAGAAGATGTATTCAAGCTCGGTCGGGCGCTGGAAGAACTACCAGAAGTTCATCGGGCCGCTGCTGAAACTGCGTGACCTCTCGCCCTGAGTCCGCCGCTTGGCGGCGCGAATCCCGCGAGGCAATTGGCCGATTCGCGGCAATCGACTTTGAAACGGCCAATCACCGCCCCGACAGCGCGTGTGCCGTCGGCGTCGTCGTCGTATCAGAGGGACGCGTCGTTGACCGCATCTATCATCTGATCCGGCCGGCGACGCGGGAATTTGTCTTCACGTACGTGCACGGCTTGACGTGGTCTGACGTCTCTACGGCACCGACTTTCGCTGAGATCTGGCCCGGGATTCAGGACAGGTTGGGCGATGTGAGCTTCCTCGCGGCGCACAATGCGCCATTCGACCGCAACGTATTGAGCGGTTGCTGTGCCGCCTACGGCCTGCCGGCCGTCCGGCATCCATTCGTGTGCACGGTGAAGGTCGCCCGGCAGGTCTGGAATATCCGTCCCACCCGGCTGCCCGATGTGTGTGCCCGGCTGCGGATTTCCTTGCGTCATCACCAGGCCGATTCCGACGCCGAAGCCTGCGCGCGCATCGTCATTGCGGCGGCCGCGGCCGGGTGGAGTCCGGCGAGCTGCGCTGAATCGTAGCGGCAGACACGCTGCAGAGTCGCTGTCGCGCGTGCGCGTGCGCGGGGGAGTCCAGAAGCGCCCCTTGGCCGGGCTATCCTGGGTGCCCTGGTTGCCCTTGCGCAGCGCGCGCCGGAGCCTGGCTCTGGGATCCGGGCGGTCTTGACGCCACGGCTTGACGGATCGTGGCGAGAGAATTCCCTGGCGCGGCGAGATGCCCCAGCTGAGGTTTTGCGCGGCCCAGGGCCACGACTCGCACATAACCCGCGAGCGCTCGCCAGTCGATCAGCAGTCAGAGTGCCGACGCCGTACGGCAGGCGCATTGCCGTACGCTCAGGTCACTCGGAATCTGCTGTCATTGCGTGAGGTCTGAGCGCTCGTGCTCAGGCATCCGTGTCGCCGCGTGCACTGACTGCTGGATCTCGCTCGGCGCGAGGGACTCTGCGCCGGCGTGCGAGCCGACGGCATGGTGATCCCGGATGATGCTGGCCCGCGCCGGGCGCACGGTTGTGTCCTCGCCACGCTTCTGGCCGTTCCGTCGCGTGAGCTCAAAGCCAATCCGGAGCGGCTTGCCGGCGGCGGCGGCGAGGCTGCGCGAGCGTTTCCTCGCGCTCATCACACTCGTCGGCGCCGACAGCAACGCTCGGCCAGACCGGCGAGCGAGCTTGCCTGCGCAGATGCAATTGCGTGCGAACCGGCACGGTTCGTATGATCCGCTCCCCGAGCGCCCGCAGCGCAGAGCCTCCTCGTGAAACAATCCTCCCTGTTTTCGGATCTGGACCCCCCTGCCGCGGGCCAGTCGGCGGTCGTGCCGGTCATTGCAACCCGCTCCCGGCCGCTCAGCGCCGCGCAGCGCCGCTTCAACACGCTGCTCAAGCGAATCGACGCGCTGCGCGGCGAACGCGACCAGTGGCAAAGTTTTACGGACGTTCACGTGCGGCGAATCGCCACCGAGCTCGCGCCGCGCGTGGCGAAACTGCGCGAGCAGCAGACCGCACTCGCGCAACTGCTCGATCGCCAGTACACGCATCCGGCCCTCGGCAAGCGCCATCGCGAGCCGTTGCGGGCGCTGCTGCTCGGGTTGCTCACCGAGATGCTCGAAGAGGAGGAGAGTGCGGAGCTCCTTGCCCTCTATGACCGGCACGCCCCGGCCCGTCGAGCCGATGAGCAACGCATGGGCTTCGAGCTGCTGCGCGCACTGGCGGAGGACCTTCCCGTCGACGTCGAGGCTTACCAGGGCGAGGCCAACCCCGAGGCTTTTGCCGCATGGCTCGGGGAAGCGCTGGAGGATCCGCCACCGCGGCGCCGGCGGCGGGCGAAGAAGCCTGCCGAGCGCTCCGGGGAGGGTGGAGCCGAAGTCGATGCGCACGCGCTGCGGTCCGTGTTCCGCCGTCTCGCGAGCAGGCTGCACCCGGACCGGGAGCCCGATGCTGGGGAGCATCGACGCAAGACTGCGCTCATGCAGGAGCTGAATGCGGCCTATGCCTCGGGTGATCTGCTGCGTGTTCTGGAGCTGCAGCAGAGCGTCGATGCGCGAGCGGCCGATGCGCTCGCCGAACTGGACGATGCGCAGCTCAAGCCCTACCTCAATCTGCTGCAGGGCCAGGCCAAGCGCCTGAGAGAGGAGATCGACGCGCTGACTGCGCCCTTCGTTGCTGCGTTCCCGGGCCGCTCGCCGCGCTCGATGTCACCCAATGCGCTGCAACGGGAGTTCGAGCGTGCGCTGCTCGAGCTCGAGCACACCCGGCGCTGCGTCGCGCAGGATCTGCAGCGCTTCGCCGACATCCAGACATTGCGCGCGGTTCTCGAAGAGGCCCGGCGCGAAGAGTCGCACGGGCGGCGCTCGGGCGCGCGAAGCCGCCGTCGCTGAGTGATGGCGATCAGGAAAACCCCTCGGGCTCCGTCGAGCCGTTATCCCAGAACGTGCCCTCCCATCCGCTGATGCGCCCGCGATCGTCGCAGCGCGGACAGAGCCAGAGGACATCGAACGCATCGATATCAAAACCGATCGTGAGCAGGGTCCCGCATGGGCGCCGGCCCGGCCGGTGCCGGCAGCGCAGCGTCGTCGGATCGTCGTACCGTGTTGCCTGCGAGACGCTCTGTGTCCAATAGTCGAACAGCCGCTGCCCGCGCGGTGTGAGCGGTGCCGGCCTGCGGTCCGGCAAGAGATCATGACGCAGGTCGACGCTCCAATAATTGCCCATGCCTCAACTTTTCCCGGCGGAGTCTCGCCCGCCGCAACGCGCCGGACGCTTGCGGGTCATCCGCGTGCGATCCTTGCAGAACTGATGGCTCCGCCAGACTGTTCGTGGTGAACACGCTTGACGGTGTGGCCGCCAACTGAAAAGACGCCGCCTATTTTCAATTTAGAGAGACAATTCGATCAATATTTTCTCGTGCTGCCCCACGGCCTGCCGCCTACGCATCGCGCGCAGTGCAGCGCGATCCCGAACGGCGGAGTGGTATGCAAAGAGAACCTCACGCGCTCAAAGTCTGGGCTCCGGGACAGGCCGTCCGTTCACTGAGTGCCTTTGAGATCAGGCGGCGGGTATACCGGTTCGAGTTTCGAGGCGCGCCGTTGAATCAGCGCCCCCAGCTCGATCGAGGCGGCCGTTATCTCGAGGAGGGTGCGCGTCGCGTGTCCTGGATTCCTCACCCGCCGCGTGCGCACCAAGCTCTGAGGCTCCAGCAGCGCGACATTCGGCCTGACCGCCAACGGATCACGGGAAAGCGCGGCCGCGAGCGCGAAGATCGACACGGCGCGCCGGCCGATCTCTTGCAGCAGCCGCACGTGAGCGGGAGTGATGACCGCCCGGAAGTCCGCAGGGTGCTCGAACGATACCGTCAACCCCGGCCGGAGCTGCTCGCCACGGTCGAGCGGCTCGGGCCTTGGCGTGAATGCGAGAGAAGAACCGGTCCATAGACGCGACACTGACGCGACTCCTGCCGCTGCGGCCAGGTGTCCTCGCCGTCGAGGTAGCTGCGGACCTGCGCTTCGAAGCGGGTCTCGATGCTTTCATAGGATGCGGATTGCGCAATGCTCACGGGTTTGGCGCTGGCGCCGATGTCGCGCCGCGGGCGGGCTGCGCGTCAAGGAGCCCTTTGAGGTTGCGCAGTGCGGCCTCAATGGGTACGACGCGGATGCCGTCGATGAACAGCGGCTGCGCACCGCCGTACATCAAGGTACAGGATGCTTCCGGGTAATCCTTGCGGAATTCCTTCAGTGCACGCAGATCGGCCGGATTGACGGTCGCGGACCGATTGACCTCGAACGCGAGCAGCCCGCGTGGACCGTAGAGAACGAAATCCACCTCCAAGCCGTGCTTCGTTCGCCAGAAATGGATGTCATAACCGAACGCGTGATAATCGTTGACCGCGCGCAGTTCCTGCAGAACCAAAGTCTCGAGCGCCGGACCGTCGATTTCCGCAGCCGAATCCAGGGGGCCGGTGGGCCGGATGGCGCGGAATACGCCGGCATCGAAGTAGTAGAACTTGCAGTGGGTGACGAGCTGCCGTTTCGCCCGTCGCGCGAAAACCGGCAGCCGGACCGCGATCAACAGGTCCTCGAGGATCGAGAAGTAGCTTTCGGCGAGCGCGCGTTGAATGTGCGCGTCGCGCGCAACGTCGCTGATGTTGAGCATACAGCCTTGCGAGAAGCTGGCGACCTCCAGAAAGCGGCTGAAGTGGCCGATGTTGCGCGTCAGTCCCTCCTGCATCACCTCCTCGCGCAGATAAGTCTGTACGTAATCGCGCAGGTATCGGGCAGGGTCAGGCTCGCTGAAGCGCGCGGGCAGGTGCCCCAGTTGCAGCGAGTTCACCAAGACGAATGACTCGGCTTGCTCCGCGGCCGTCAGCGGATGCATGTGGTAGGTGAGCGCGCGCCCTGCGAGGAGGTTGACGGCGTCGCGCCGCAATTTGCGCGCACTCGAACTGGTCAGGATGAACACATGCCCTTTCGACTCGATCAGGTCGTGCACTTCGTTCAGCAGTTCGGGGACGCGCTGGATCTCATCGATCACGATCCAGCCGGAGTACTGTGCCGGGATCAGGGAGCGCAGATGCACGGGGTTCGCCGCGAGCGGAAGATAGAAGTCCGAGCGCAGCAGGTTGACGAACAGCGCATCCGGAACGCTTTGCATGAGCCACGTGGTCTTCCCGGTCCCGCGCGGGCCGAACAGGAAGACGCTCTTGCGCTGCTGCAGAGGAATCTGTAGTTCCCGCGCGAACATCCGCACCCTTTCGCCTCGAGGTGCAGCCAGTTTACCCCGAAATAGGGTAAAAATGTATTGATCAACTCATAAAACGCCGAATGTTTTCAGTTAATAACTGAAAAACAGCCGATTTTCGGCTTGGCTACGCGACCAGAGGCGCGGACGTGGACGCCGGATCTATTCGATCCCGAGCTTCTTGATCCGGTAGCGCAGCGCCCGAAAGCTCATGCCGAGGAGCTTGGCCGCGGCGGTCTTGTTGTAGCGGGTCTTCTCGAGCGCCTGCAGGATGGCGCCTCGCTCGATGCCCTCGAGGTGATCCCCGAGCGCGCTCGGCGCGGTGTGTTCCATGGACGTCGCGGCTGGCGCGGGTGCCGGCGCTCGCGCAGCCGAGCGCAGCTTGATGTGCTCGGCCGTGATCATGCCTCCGAGACACAGTGTCAGCGCCCGCTCGAGCACGTTCTCGAGCTCGCGCACATTGCCCGGGAAGGGATACGTCTCCAGCAGCGCAAGCGCATCTTCCGCGATGCGGGGCGACGGCCCGTTCACGCGTCGCCCGAGGCGCGTGAGCACCGCACGCGCGATATCCGGGATGTCCTCGGTCCTTTCACGGAGCGAGGGCACGTGCATTTCAATTACATTGATGCGGTAGAAGAGGTCTTCGCGGAACTGTCCCTGCGCGACCAGCTCCGCCAGGCTCTTGTGCGTGGCCGAGAGGATGCGCACGTCGACTTTCTCTTCCTGAGACTCGCCCACCGGGCGGACGGTCTTCTCCTGCACCACGCGCAGCAGCTTCACCTGCATGTGCAGCGGCAGGTCGGCGACCTCATCGAGAAACAGCGTGCCGCCCTCGGCGGCCTGCACCAGGCCCTTCTTGTCGGCGACCGCTCCCGTGAAGCTGCCGCGCTTGTGGCCGAAGAACTCGCTTTCCATCAGCTCGGTCGGGATCGCGCCGCAGTTGACGGCCACAAACGCGGCCGCACGGCGCGCACCGGACTCGTGGATCAGGCGCGCGACCAGCTCCTTGCCGGTGCCCGACTCGCCCGAGATGTGCACCGGCGCCTCGCTGCGCGCGACGCGCGAGATCAGCTCGCGCAGCTGCTCCATCGGCGCGGAGTGACCGATGAGCCGCGCCTTGCCGGGCTCGGGAGGCGCCTCGGGTGCCCCTGCGTCCGCGCCGAGGCGAATCGCGTTGTCGACGAGCTTGCGCAGTACACCGATGTCGAGCGGCTTGGACACGAAGTCGAATGCGCCGAGCTTCAGCGCCCGGACCGCCGACTCCACGTTCCCGTGCGCGGTGATGACCGCCACGGGCAGCTGGGCGCGGTTGTGCTGGATCCAGGCCACGAGCTCGAGGCCATCGCCGTCGGGCAGCCGCATGTCCGTGAGGCACAGATCGAACGACTCGCTCTTGAGGAGCTTTTGGGCCGTGGCGAGGTCGGACGCCGTCCGGGTGCGCAGGCTCATGCGGCGCAGCGTCAGGCTGACCAGCTCCAGAAGGTCTGGCTCGTCATCGACGATCAAGATCGTCGGCCGTGCGGCCTCGGCGCGCGCAACAGTCTGGCTAGCGCTCAAGTATCGATCTCCCTTGTCCACCGGCGTGGGTCTGCAAATATCAGCCGAAAAATGCTACCGCCGCCGTGACGCGGCTCATAGAGCAGCGTCGCGCCGTTCGCCTGTGCCAATTCCCGCGCCAGAAACAGCCCCAGTCCCGTGCCGCGGCCGACGCTGAAGAACGGCTCGAAGATCCGCTCAAGGTGCTCCGGCGCCACCCCGGGACCCCGGTCGGCGACCTCGAGGTACGGCCGGCCGCTGCCGCTGCGGCGGCCGCAGCGGATCTCAACCGTGCCGCCGTTCTCGGCTCCGACGCCGTAGCGCAACGCATTCTCGCAGAGATTCCACACGATCTGGCGCAGCTGCGCCGGATCGAAACGGACCTTCAGGGGCTCGTCGGGGACCTCGAGGCTGAGCTGCTCCGGCGGCCACTGCATCGTCTCACAGAACTCCTCGAGGAAGGCCGTGCTCCAGGGGGCGAGCTCGAGCCGCTCGGCCCGCGCGGTCTCGCGGCGCGAGAGGCGCAGCACGCTGTCGATGATGCGGCTGACGCGCTCGGCATGGGTGCGGATGATCTCCGTCAGGCGCTGGTCCTCGGGCGCGAGGTGGGGCGATTCCCCGAGCAGCTGCCCGGCGTGGCTCATGGCGCCGACGGGGTTGCGGATCTCGTGCGCGATGCTGGCCGAGAGCCGTCCCAGGGCGGCGAGTTTCGACTGCTGCACTTTCTCGGCGAGCAGGCTCGTGTCCTCCAGAAACACCAGCACGGGGCTGGGGCTGCCCTCGCCGAGGGAGGCGAAGTGCGCCCGGATCTCCCGCGACCCGTCGGGGCCGGCGAACGTCGGGTCCTCGGTCGGAAACAACCCGGTCGTATCGGTGCTTTGCCGCCAGCGTGCGAGCAGCTTCAGCAGGTCCGCCGAGATGGTCTCGAGCGCAGCGTCCACGCGCGCGCTGTCCGCTCCGAGCAGCCGCGCGGCCGAATCGTTGATGAGGCGGATGCGGTCCTCGGGATCGACCACCAGAATGCTCTCGCGCAGATGGCGCACGATGTACTGCGAGAGCTGCGCGAGGTTGGCCAGATCGACTTCCTGACGGCGCACCGTCGCTTCGCTCGCGCGCAGCCGGTCGGCGAGGGGCCACGCCGCCAGCGCGATGGCGAAGAGCACGACGCCGAGCATGCCGGCGGTGGCGAAGCCGGCCGGCTGCGCCGAGCGAAGCCCGATGAAGAACTGCGGCACGAGGACCGCGAGCGTCGCGCCCGCGGCGATGAGCAGCGCCTCGCGGCGGTCCGCGAGCAGGGTGAGCGACAGTACCGGCAGGGTGAGCAGGATCCCCAGGCCGCTCGCCACCCCGCCGCTCGCGCCGAGAATGAGCGCGATGGCCACGGAGTCGAGGAGGGAGTTGGCGAGCGGCTGAATGAGCGGCTCCCCCTCGCGCAACCGCTGCCGGATCATGAGTGTGAGCGCCGCGGTGAAGTAGCCGGCGCAGGTGAGCACGAAGAGCGTCGGGTGCGTGACGGGCAGGTACGGCGTCTTGGTGAATACCAGGACTCCGAGCAGCACGGTCGGCACCAGCAGTCGGTAGACATTGAGCCAGCCCGCCACGCGGCGGGCGAGGTCGGTCGGTGCGGGGGCGGTCGCGGCGCTGGCCGGCATGGCGGTGCAGAAGACTGTGGGAGCCGGCGCGGACTCTAGCACTGCGGGGCACGCCGCGACGCGATGGGTGTCGCAGCGCCGCGCCGGATTAAAGCGGATTTATTGGCGGCGATCCCGGAATTTGGGGACAATCCACGGCCTTACGCCCTCGGTCAGGACCTCAAGAGCGAAAAATGAATCTGCACGAGTATCAAGCCAAAGAGATCTTCAGGAAATACGGCATTCCGGTGCCCGCGGGCCGGCCGGCCGGCACGCCCGATGAGGCCGTCGCCGCCGCCAAGGCGCTCGGCGGCTCGCTCTGGGTCGTCAAGGCGCAGGTGCACGCCGGCGGACGCGGCAAGGCCGGCGGCGTGAAGCTCGCCCGCGACCTCGATGCGGTGCGCAGCGCCGCCGCGGCGCTGCTCGGCACGCGGCTTGCGACCAAGCAGACCGGTCCCGAGGGGCTGCCGGTCGAGAAGGTCTACGTGGAGAGCGGCTCGCAGATCGAGCGCGAGATCTACCTGTCGCTGACACTGAACCGCGAGAAGGGGCGCATCTCGCTCATCGCCTCCTCGGCCGGCGGCATGGAGATCGAGGAGGTCGCCGAGAAGACCCCAGAGCAGATCCTCACGGTCACGGTGCACCCGGCGGCGGGGCTTCAGCCCTTCCAGGCGCGCCAGCTCGGCTTTGGGCTCGGACTGGCGGGCGAGCAGCTCAAGCAGTTCCAACACATCGCCCTCGCACTGTACAAGCTCTACCTCGAGCAGGATGCGAGCCTCATCGAGATCAACCCGCTGATCGTCACCCGGTCCGGGCAGCTCGTGGCGCTCGATGCGAAGTTCAACATCGACGCCAACGCGGTGTTCCGCCATCCGGACCTCGCCAAGCTGCGCGATCCCAACCAGGAAGACCCGATGGAGCGGCGCGCCAGCGAGCACGAGCTCAACTATGTCTCCCTCGATGGGGACATCGCCTGCATGGTCAACGGCGCCGGGCTCGCCATGGCAACGATGGACCTGATCAAGCTGCACGGCGGTGAGCCGGCCAACTTCCTCGATGTGGGCGGCGGAGCGACCAGCGAGCGCGTGACGCACGCGTTCAAGCTCATCCTCTCGAACCCCAAGGTGCGCGCGGTTCTGGTCAACATCTTCGGCGGCATCGTCCGGTGCGACATGATCGCCGAGGGTGTGGTCAAAGCCGTGAAGAGCGTCGGGGTCAAGGTTCCCGTGGTGGTACGGCTCGAGGGCACCAATGCCGAGAAGGCGCGCGAGGTGCTCTCCGGCAGCGGCCTGACGATCACCGCGGCGGCCGATCTGACGGACGCGGCGCGCAAGGTCGTGGCGCTCGCGGCGGGCGGTGCGGCCTGAGCCGCGCGTAAGAACAAGAGAAAGGGTTGCGACGCATGAGCATTCTGGTCAACAAGCAAACCAAGGTGATCTGCCAGGGCTTCACCGGCAAGCAGGGCACGTTTCACTCCGAGCAGGCGCTCGCCTACGGCACTCAGCTCGTCGGCGGTGTGACGCCCGGGCGCGGCGGCGAGCAACATCTGGGCCTGCCGGTGTTCAACACCGTTGCGCAAGCGGTGCGCGAGACCGGCGCGACCGCGAGCATGATCTATGTGCCGGCCGCAGGCGCCGCGGATGCAATTCTCGAGGCGGCCGATGCGGGCATCGAGCTCGCGGTGTGCATCACCGAGGGCGTGCCGGTCAATGACATGGTGCGCGTGAAGGCCGCGCTCGCCGGCTCGCCGATGCGGCTGATCGGCCCCAACTGCCCCGGGGTCATCACCCCGGATGAGTGCAAGATCGGCATCATGCCGGGCTTCATTCACAAGAAGGGCACGGTGGGCATCGTGTCGCGCTCCGGGACGCTGACGTACGAGGCGGTCTATCAGACCACGCGGATCGGCCTCGGGCAGAGCACCTGCGTCGGCATCGGCGGCGACCCGGTGCGCGGCTTGAACTTCGTCGACGTGCTCGAGCTGTTCGAACGGGACCCCGGCACCGCGGGCGTCATCCTGGTCGGGGAGATCGGTGGCAGTGATGAGGAGGCGGCCGCGCGCTACATCCATCGCTTCGTGAGCAAGCCGGTGGTGGCCTACATCGCCGGCGTGACCGCCCCTGCGGGCAAGCGCATGGGCCATGCGGGTGCGATCGTCGCCGGCGGCAAGGGCACGGCGGCCGACAAGTACGCGGCCTTCGAGACCGCGGGGGTGCGCACCGTGAAGTCGCCCGCCGAGCTCGGCAGCGCCATGCACGACCTGCTGCGCCGCCGCCGCGCGCGCGCGGCGGCCCGGATCGCACCACGGCCGGCCGCCCGACCCGCAGTGAAGGCGGCCGCTCAGCCGGCTGCGGCGAAGACTCGCCCGGCCCGCAAGTCGGCCGCGAAACGCACCGCGCCCACGGTGGCCAAAAAGGCCGCAAAGAAGGCCGCGCAGAAGGCCGTCAAGCGGACGGCCCGGCCGGCGCGAAAGACCGCTGGGCGCAAAGGGCGCAAACGCTAAGCGGCATATTCGGGAAGCAGGTGCAACGGCACGGTGGTCTCGACTGCGAGTGTGCGTTGAATGAGCCAATATGGGCGTTTCCCCTCCGCGGCGTCGGATCCGTCAGCCGGGCATCGCCGTGAAGCATGACGGGAAGGGCGCCGAGGGCGAGTCTTTGCGTGTCGCGATGGCCCAGCTCGACCTGCTGGTCGGCGACGTCCAGGGCAATCTGACGCAGATCGTTCGCGCCGCCCGGGCCGCTCAGGATGATCTCCGGGCGGACCTGACGCTGTTCCCGGAACTGGCGCTCTGCGGCTACCCGCCGGAGGACCTCCTCTTTCATCGCGGCTTTCACACCCAGATCGATCGGGCGCTGGGACAGCTGTGCCGCGAGGTTCCCGCCGGCGACCTGATCGTCGGCTTTCCGGAGTATGGCGAGACCGGCATCGCCAACGCGGCCGCGGTCATCGCCGATGGGCGCATCGCGGCGGTGCACCGCAAGGCGGAGCTGCCGAACTACAAGGTGTTCGACGAGAAGCGCTACTTTCACCCCGGCAACGAGCCGACGGTGCTCACCATCAAGGGCTTTCGCCTCGGGGTGCTGATCTGCGAGGACATCTGGGTGCGCGAGCCCGCGCGCCGCGCAAAGCTCGCCGGGGCGGAGCTGCTCGTCGTGATCAACGCCTCGCCGTACGAGCGCTTCAAGCAGCGCGAGCGCGAAGAGATCGCCCGCGCACGCATCACCGATGTCGAGCTGCCGATGGCGTATGTGAACACCCTCGGCGGTCAGGACGAGCTGGTGTTCGACGGCAACTCGTTCGTCATGGATGCCGAAGGGGCCGTGGTCATGCGCGCCCCCCCCTTTGAGGAGGGCCTGTACTGCGCGGAATTCATCCGCGAGGCAGGCAAGGTCGTGCCGCGTCCCGGACTCGTTGCTGGCGAGCTGACCGAGGAGGCGAGCGTCTACGGCGCGCTCGTGCTCGGTGTGCGCGACTACGTCAACAAGCACGGCTTTCCGGGCGTGGTGATGGGTCTTTCAGGCGGCATCGATTCGGCGCTGACGCTGGCGATCGCCGTCGATGCGCTCGGCGCCGATCGGGTCCAGGCGGTGATGATGCCCTCGCGCTACACCGCGCAGATCAGTCTGACCGATGCAGCCGAAGAGGCGAAGCTGCTCGGCGTCAAATACAGCGTGCTTTCGATCGAGGGGATGTTCGAGGCGACGCTCTCGACCCTCGCTGGGGAGTTCGCGGGGCTGCCGCCGGATGCCACCGAGGAGAACATCCAGTCGCGCTGCCGGATGATGCTGCTGATGGGCCTCTCGAACAAGACCGGCCGGATGCTGCTCACCACCGGGAACAAGAGCGAGATGGCCGTGGGCTATGCCACGCTCTACGGCGACATGGCGGGCGGTTTCGCGCCCATCAAGGACTGCAGCAAGCTGCTGGTGTATCGCCTTGCCGCCTACCGCAACGGCATCCGCGCGGTGATTCCGCAGCGGGTGATCGAGCGGCCGCCCTCGGCGGAGCTGCGCATCGACCAGAAGGACACCGACGCGCTGCCGCCTTACGACGTGCTCGATCCGATCCTCGCGGCCTTCATCGAGGAGGACCTCTCGGTCGATGAGATCGCCGCGCGCGGCTACGATCGGGTGACCGTGGGGCGCGTGCTCGACATGGTCAAGCGCAACGAATACAAGCGCCGGCAGGCACCGCCCGGGGTGCGCGTCAGCCGCCGGGCATTCGGGCGCGACTGGCGCTATCCGATCACCAACGGCTATCGCCGGTAGCTGCGCGGGGCGGGATTGGCGGCCGATCGCGCCTGGATGGCGCGCCTCGGATGAGTCAGCTTGCCGGCGCCCCGACTGACAGACGCCTATGCCGGCAATTGCGTGCGCACCTTGGGCGCGCCCCTGGTCGTTGCAGAGCGCCGAGCGGCCTGGGCACGCTCATTCTCGGGCTGTTAGGTGAGAGGGAACAGAAGCAGTACCGCAGAGCGACAGGTACGGCGCGAGCCTTTTGATTTCACGCTCAGTGAGCGGGGTTCAGGCAACCGCCTTCTCGAGGAGCATGCGCACGTAGCGCGTATAAGGGATTTCGCGGGCACGGGCTATTAAGAAACACCCGCAATGACCCTGCCTATTCAATCACTTGCAAGCGGTGGCCGGAAAGTGCGCTTTGCGCGATGCGCGCTGGTTTCATCCCACGGAGTCCGGCCCCGCCGGATAAAGAACTACTGATGGCGGATCCGGGTTTCCCCTCAACCGCGGGAGTATTTCCCGGTGAAGGCAGTCGGTGTCATGCCGT
>JAJYLP010000149.1 GCA_021787615.1 Pseudomonadota bacterium | reverse complement strand
CCGGACGGTCATCGCACGACGTCGTCCGGTAGACCATCCTTCAATCGGCCAGCGAACGGCCCGCTGCCGGCGACGTTCAGCGCCTCGAGCTCGCGCAGCGCGGCTCAGTGACCGCCACGCGGCCGGGACCGCAACTGACCAGTGGACCGGGCCGGCGACACGGGCATCGCCGTTGCGCCATTCGCTGGACGCGCGTTGGAGTGCGTCGAGGGCTTCGCGTGCTGCGGTCATGGCCGCAGCCAGTTCCGAGCGCGAAATAGCTATGGACTTGGAGCGACTGGTGTCGCCGCGCTCAGCGCCGAGAACAGCGTCTAACTGATTGATTTCATTGGTGCCGGGAATAGGATTCGAACCTACGACCCGCGCATTACGAATGCGCTGCTCTACCAGCTGAGCTATCCCGGCGCCGGGCCGGGCATTCTATAGGCTGCCGCTGCCGCCGTCACCCCGGCCTGAGCGCCGCCGCTCAACGGCCGGGAGTGGCCGGTCCGGACCCCGCGCCCGGCGGCGGGTAACCCGTGCCGCCTGCGGTGCCGGCGGACGGGCCGGGTCCGCCCCGCAGGGCCGGCCAGTCCGTGAAGGCCAGGTAGTATACGAAGATCACGTTGGCGATCGGGACGATGAGCAGCAGGCTCAGCCAGGGCGAGACGCCCACCCGGGTGCACATGCGCCAGAAGGGAATGATGGCGATGGCGGCCATGATCGGCCAGCCGAGCCCCCAGAACCCGAACCATGGGTGAAACATTCCGCCGTACATGTACATGGTGAACCTCCCCGGGGCGGCGGTCAGCGCCTCAGGACGCCTTTTTCCTCAAACGGATGACGAGGTCGATGCCTTCCACCTCGGTGCCCGGCGGCGGCGGCGGCAGGCGGCTGAACTCCACGTCGGGCACGGGCACATCGATGAGCGCGCCGCTCGAGAGATCGTGAAAATGGTAGTGGGCATCGATGTTGGAGTCGAACCAGGCGCGCGCCCCATCGACCGAGAGCTGGCGGATCAGGCCGTGGGAGGCGAACAGGTTCAGCGTGTTGTACACGGTCGCCTTGGAGACCCGCGCGCCGTTGGAGCGCAGGTTGGCCAGAATCTGCTCGGCCGAGAGGTGCTGGGGCTCGGCCAGCAGCAGCGTCGCGATGCGCATGCGTTGGGCGGTCGGGCGAATGCCGCAATCGGCCATGCGCCGCTGGCAACGGGCCGCGGCGACGTTAGTGGCAGTTGATCCATTGGCGCCCATAAAACGCAGTATAGCCGCACTGCAACGAAATCTACCGCATTTCAGGCGACGGCAGCTTTCAGAACGCGCTGCGGCTGCGCCACACCGTAGCCTTGCGCGAAGTCGACGCCGAGGCTGGTGAGCATCTCGATGATCTCGGCGTTCTCGGCGAACTCGGCGATGGTCTTCTTGCCGGTGAGATGCCCGATCTCGTTGATCGAGCGGACCATTTCCCGATCGATCGGGTCGCGCAGGATCTCGCGCACGAAGCTGCCGTCGATCTTGAGGAAATCGACCGGGAAGTGCTTGAGATAGCCGAAGGAGGACAGCCCCGTGCCGAAGTCATCGAGGGCGAACTTGCAGCCGAGCTCCTTCAGCGCCTGGATGAAGCGGTTGGCCTGCGAGAAGCTGGCCACCGCCGCGGTCTCGGTGATCTCGAAGCAGATCTTCGAGCCGTCGAGCCCGCTGCGGTGGAACTGGTCGATCACGAACGGCAGGAACTTGTCATCGCCGAGGCTCTGGCCGGAGAGGTTGATCGAGCACATGGCGAGCTTCTCGCGCTCGTCGGCTTCCGAGACCAGCCAGCGGAAGGCGTTTTCGATCACCCAGCGGTCGATTGCCGGGGTGATGCCGTAGCGCTCGGCCGCGGCAATGAAGTCATTGGGTGTGACGATGCGGCCGGACTCGTCCTTCAGGCGCAGCAGCAGCTCGTAGTGCGCGCCGGGATCGGCGTGCTGCAGCGGCTGAATGGCCATGCGGTGCAGCTCGAAGCGGCCCTCCTCGAGCGCGGTGTTGATGCGCGCGGCCCACTGCATCTCGCGCCGGCGCCGCATCAGCTCCATGTCGTTCTCGGCGAAGCTGTGCACGCGGTTGCGGCCGGCTTCCTTCGCCGCGCTGCAGGCGCTGTCGGCCGCCGAGAGGATCGAGGCCACATCCTCGTTGTCGGCGGTGATCGGCACCACCCCGACGCTCGCGCCGATGCGGAACACCCGGTCCTCCCAGCTGAAGCGGAAGTTGCGCACGCTCTCGCGCAGCTGCTCGGCGGTGCGCATCGCCTCGTCGATCGAGCAGCTCTCGAGCAGGACCCCGAATTCGTCGCCGCCGAGGCGCGAGAGCGTATCGCGCCAGCGGATCTTGGACTTCAGCAGCGCGCCGACCTGGCCGAGCAGCGCATCGCCGGCGCTGTGGCCGCAGGTGTCGTTGATGATCTTGAACTGATCGATGTCGAGATAGCACAGCGCGTAGGAGGACTCGTGCGCCTTGGCCGCCTTCAGCGCCCGCTCCAGACGGTTCTCGAACTCGCGGCGGTTGACCAGCCCGGTGAGCAGATCGTGGCTGGCGTGATAGGAGAGGCGCCGGTTCAGCTCGCGCGCCTCGCTCACGTCATGGAACACCAGCACCCCGCCGGTGACCTTGCCGGCCCCGTCGCGGATCGGCGCGGCGGTGCTCTCGACGTACAGCTCGTTGCCGTCGCGGCGGATCAGCAGCATCGGGCGCACCGACTTGATCGGGCGGACGCGCCGGATGGACATGGTGAGCGGGTTCTCCAGCGGCTCGCACGTCTCTTCGTGGAAGGCGCGGAAGATTTCCTCCACCGGCCGCCCCATGGCGCTCTCGAGCCGCCAGCCGGTGAGCGACTCGGCGACCGGATTGATGTAATCGATGACCGACTCGGCGTCGGTGGTGATGACCCCGTCGCCGATCGACTGCAGGGTGATCTGCGCGCTTTCCTTCTCGCGAAACAGCGCTTCCTCGTAGAGCTTGCGCTCGGTGATGTCGAACTCGACGCCCACCAGGCGCAGCAGTCGGCCGTGCTCATCGACCCGCGCGGTGGCGCGGCTCACCACCCAGCGCCACTCGCCGTTGCGGTGGCGCATGCGGTGGGTGCTCTCGAAAGTCGGCGTCTTGCCGTCGATGTGCTCGCGGATCGCCGCCTGCACCCGGGGCAGATCGTCCGGGTGCACCAGGCTGCTCCAGTCCGGTGAGCCGCGCAGATCCTCGTCCCGGTAGCCGAGCATCGCCTTCCAGCGCGGCGAGAAATAGACCTCGTTGTTCTCGACGTCGAAGTCCCACAGGCCGTCGTTCGCGGCCGCCTGCGCGAGGCTGTTGCGCTCCTCGAGCTTCGCGAGCCGCGCCTCGATGCGCAGCCGCTCGAGCCCGGTGGCGAGACTCGTGCCGATGAGCTTCATCAGCAGCTGCTGGCCCACCTCCCAGGGCCGGGGCAGGGTATTGGCGAGGCCGAGCAGGCCCGCGGGCTTGCCCTGCACCCGCATGGCGACCAGCAATACCGATCCGATATAGAGCGAGGCGAGGCGCTGCGCGTCGGCGCCCTGATCGCGCCCGGGATGGGCCGTGTCGACGAGCTGGGAGAGTCGCAGATGATCGAGGCGCCCGTTCAGCCAGGGGAGCGAGTCCAGCGGGGTCTCCTGCAGCCCCTCGGGACGGCACTGACTGAAGGAGGTGCGCTCGAATTGCACGTCCTGAATGACAGCATCATCCGCGCGCAGCAGCGCGACGAAGGCGCAATCGACACCGGTCACCTCCCGCAGCAGCGCCAGGTTGCGCTGCAGGCACGCATTGACGTTGCCCTTGCGCATGTTCTGCAGGTCGACGGCAATCTGGGTGCAGGTGCCGTCGATGGCGAGCTTGGACACCCGGTCCTTCCACGCATCGGAGGCCAGGATGTCCGTGGAGGTGAAATCCGCTGGTTTGTCCGGCGGTTGACTCGACATGAACCGGTAACCTCTAAGCCCGTCTGGGCAGCCTACACCCGGACCGTACCCGGGTGCGTGAACTGCCGCCTGGCCTTAGGGGGCAATCGGGCCTTGGTCTTCTAACGAGTTGCGGGGGATTCTCGCACACCTGCTCAAGAACACAAGCTAACGCACTGTTCGGTCAAGGGTTGCCGACTTGACAGAATCCAGCTGGAAACGGTTCAGTCTGCGACCCGGCGCACGGTTTTGCCGCATCACGCCGCGCTCAACCGAGCGCCCGGCGCGCCGACTCGAAGGTGCGCTTCAGCTCGGCGGCCATCTCCTCCTGCAGGGCCGCGAGCGCTTTCGCATCGAGGGTGCGGGGCACGTGGCGGGGCGGCCCGATGGCGATCGCGATGCGCGCGAAGGGCTTGGGGATCACGAACCGGTCCCACTTGATCCGCCAGGCGCTCGAGGCGGCGTAGGCCATCGGCACGATCGGCCGTCCGGACATCTGCGCCAGCAGGATTGCGCCTGGCTTGAACTGGTGGCGCGGCCCGCGCGGTCCGTCCGGTGTGATGGCCGGGGAGATGTTCTCCTTGACGAGCGCCTGGTAGAAATCGCGCAGCGCGCGCGCGCCGGTGTGGGTGGAAGAGCCGCGGATGGCATGTCCCCCGAGCCGGTGGATGAGCATCGCGCCGAGCTCCCCGTCGACCGAGGGACTGACCAGCCAGCCGACCTGCATGCCGCGCGAGCGCTGCTCGAGCAGGTACTTGCCGCAGAAGAGCAGATGCTGGTGCCAGCAGCACGGCAGCACCGAGGGCGCCTCGGCGAGCGCGGCGCGCAGGTGCTCCTCGCCCTCGATCCTGACGACGCGGCACAGGCGCCACCAGGTGCGGATGACGGCCAGGCCGAGCGGGACCGCGAGGCGATACAGCGCGCGGCGCAGCGGGGTCATGCGCCGGTCAGAGCGCGTGACCTTGCGGTAGAACGTATTACGCAGGCCGGGCTCGGTCATGCGGTGGACAGCTCCAATGG
>JAJYLP010000055.1 GCA_021787615.1 Pseudomonadota bacterium | reverse complement strand
CCCCATGGCCGGGTCCAACGTCGTCTGACCGCTGCTAAACGATGCCTTTCCTGCCGGATGAGATGCGCCCGGCGTGGCTGATCCGCGGTGCGGTCAAAACCGCGCAATCCACCAACGCGCGTTGAATTTCCGGTTTCTCGAGCGAGTGTGGGCATTCCCGCTGCACATGCTCCGCACTGGAAGCCCCGGAGCCCTCCGACGTGCAAGCCCTGGTCCCGCCGCGGTTTGACCGCGCGAATCAACGCAACCACATCTCCTGACACATGCGCAGGCGGACTGCACCGCGGTCCATACCGCACGCAGTCAGATTTTCCTGTGTCCCGGCTTGCTGCGCCGGCGGCTGGTGGTAAAATCGTGCCAGTGTGGCGAGAAGCTGAGACAGCAATTTGTCTCCGGCGCCGAGGCAAGTGACCTTCACGAGCGCATTGCGGGCCGTATCGTCGGATTCGCGTCACGAGGGCAGCGATCGGGCGGATACTGGCGGCACAGCGCGTGCGAAGGGGGACGCAAGATGGGGCAAGAACTCCGCGCGTGGCGAATCTATGGTGCGGTCTCCACGCTCGCGTTTGTCGTGCTGGCGATCTCGGCATTCTCGCTCACCCGACAAAGAACCACGTTCGGGACCATCGATGTTCAACGCATCAACGTAGTCGAGCCGAATGGCACGCTGCGCATGGTCATTTCCAACAAGGCCCGGTTCCCCGGAGTCATTGTCAGGGGCAAACAATACCCGTTCGACCGACACACGGCCGGAATTCTCTTCTACAACGATGAAGGCACGGAGAACGGCGGGCTGATCTTCGGTGGTCGAAAGCACGCCGATGGCACCGTCTCCAGCTACGGGCACCTCAGTTTCGACCGGTACGAGCAGGATCAGGCATTCAGCCTCGACGCCATTCAGAACAGAACCGGGCAAGTCACCCGGCTCGCATTCATCGACCGACCGAAATGGCGCATTACCGATTTACTCAAATTACCGGTGAGTCGGTGGCGGCAATTTCTCAAGACGCATCCACGCGGCGAGCCGCGTCTGACGATGGAGAGAGCTCACGACGGCGCGGTCTTCCTCGCGGTAAAGGACAGACAAGGTCACACACGGATACTGATCAAAGTCGGATCGCACGGCAACCCGGTAATTCAGCTGCTCGGCGCGAGCGGAAGAGTCATTGCCCAGCTGCCGCGCCCGCGGAAGTAGTCTCGCTCAACGCTCGCGTGTCGGTGCGGAGTGCGGCTCCGGCAAACGCGCAACAGGCGACGATCGCGCAAGGATGCCGGCCCGTAGAGCGACCGAAGGCCGATTGGTCTGCGTCAGCATCATTTTCAGTGCGCCATCAAGGGCGATCCCGAAGCGATCCAGATCGATCCAAAATCGGGCGGGGGCCTATGACATCGGCCGCGCAGCTTTCGGCAACCTGGGTGAGCGGATCGCCGCAGTTTGCGGCGTCAGGACTGCTGTGGACCTCGATGCGGCACTCGCCCTCTGCGGCGACATCAAGGGCAATACCCTATCACTGGGCTTGCATTCCTGTGAGCGCCCCGGCATGTGTCAAACCGTTCCCTGGCTGCAGTGGCGGGTCTCTGGCGGATTCCGTCGAATGCGCGCCTGACTGCACCGGGGCTCGCTGCCCGCAATCGTCTTGCAGTCGCCCGGAGTCGTTGTAATGATCATACGATGCGTACCATTTTCGAGGCAGCCGGGTGCAATGAGGGCCTGCGTCGCCTTGCCGCGGCGTGGCATCGGCGGGCAACAGCCGACGAGGTGGTCAGTCATGCGTTCAGCCACGGCTTCCATCCTCAGCATATCGAGCGACTTGCCGCTTACTGGGCTGAGGCGCTGGGCGGCTCCAGCATATAGTCGGACGCTTGCGGCAACGAGACGGCTGTCGTCAAGATGCACAGCGGCAACGGAAAGCACGACGAGATGGACCGCCGTGCAATTGCCTGCTGCGACCAGGCGATTATTGATGCCGGGCTCGCCGATGACCATGCGCTGCAACAGGCGCTCCACGCGTACTTCGCGTGGGCGACCACGACAACCATGGCCCGCTACGATCAGTCTGCGGATGATGTGCCGGACGGCCTCGGCATCCCCCACTGGTCGTGGGATGGACTGCAGGAACTGAAGTAGACTGCCCCCGCGGCTTGGTACCTGGCCCGCAGCTGAGCTGCCGCGATTGTGCAAATCATCGCCTCTGCGCAGGTGTTCCGATTGAGCCTGGCCGCGGCGGCAGCGGGTGACTGGCCGCTGTTGCGAGGCGAGGCGATCACACAGTGGCGGCCAGAACGCGCTGATCAGCCGCCCCTTCGCACGCGTCGGGCGGCCTGAAGCGCAATCAACGAATCACCGGAACAGCATTAGACGGCGCGACGATGCCCCGTGCATGCCGATGCCGGTGTTCCCGCGCCGAAGGCGAATCGAATTCGCCCGCAGAAGCACCGCAGCGATCGCCTCGCGCATCGAGATTCTGGATGAATTTCCAAAGGCTCGCGTGAGAGTTGCCAGGGATCTTCAGCGCTTGCACGCCTGAGGACTCGGCCCTCGAAGCACGGTTCCCTCCTGGGCCGCCCCCAATGCAGAGTACCGCGAGGTGCACGGACTACTCGAACGCCAAGCACAGGAAATTGCATTCCCCGGTGGAGGCCGACTGGTCGCTCGGCGCCGGGCCGCAGCAAGCCCGCAGGCCGGCTTGCAGTTTGTCTATCTACGGTGTACAAATGCCGTGTGCCGAGGAGCCATACGCTTCAGATCGACCTGGCAGCGAATGTCCCGGTATACGAGCAGATTGCCAACGGTCTGCGCGCCGAGCTGGTCGCCGGCCATTTCGGACCGGGCGACAGGCTGCCCACCGTCCGGGCGCTCGCGATCGACCTGGGGGTCCACCACAACACCGTAGCACAGGCCTATCGCCAGCTCGCGCACGAAGGATGGCTCGAGCTGAAGAGGCACCGCGGCGCCGTGGTTCAAGAGCGTCGTCACCTTCCGAGCCGACCTGATATCCCCGAGAAGTTCACGCGCCCGTTGAGGGAGCTCCTGGCAAAAGCGCTGGCGGACGGGCTGTCGCGCAAATTGCTCATCGGCGAACTGATGGACAGTGTGCGCCGACTCCAGGAGGGAGGGTTATGAAGGAGATTCTCAGATCATGCCGTTCCGACGAATCACCAACGAGGTGCTGAGGTGAACCCGCCCGTCGCAATCCGCATCATCCTGCTTTCACTCGGGATACTGTCCGCGCTCGCCCACTGGTTCATGCCGACATTGACGCGCCCCGATCTGTACTTCTCGGTCACGGTCGCGCCCGGTTTCCGTGACAGCACCGAAGGCCGACTCGTTCTGCGCCGATACCGTCGTGGGCTGATCGGTGTGTCCGCCGTTGCGTTGATTCTGCTGGGGACGCTCACCCTGACGGCCGCACTGCCGTTGGCGCCCTTGGCGCTTCTGTTGCAGCTCGGCGCGTACTTCGGCGTCTTCTATCGGGCAAGGCGGCTTGTGCTGCCCTATACGGTCGCGCCGACGACGGTCCGTGAGGCTCAGGTTGGGCGGCGCGCAAGAGTGCCCGGCGGCTGGATGATCGCTTCCGGTCCATTCGCGTTGCTCCTCGCGTGCGCGGGCTATCTGTGGGCGCACTGGCATCAGATCCCCGCTCGCCTGATCCTCCACTGGGGTGTCGACGGCCAGGCCGACCGATGGGTGGCGCGCGGCCCGGGCACCGTTTTCGCCCCGCTCCTCATCGGCACCGCAATCCTCCTCGCACTGACGCTCATTCTCTACGCGATGGCTCATTGGCTGCGCCCGATATACGCCGGCGGCCTTCAAGGCGAGCACGAGTCGCGGTTTCGCACGGCAGCATCGGCGCTCCTCATCGCCTTGGAGTACTGGATTGCCGTCGTGTTCTCTTGGCTCGCCATTCGTCCTCTTCTTCCCGCCTTCCTCCAGCGTCCGCCCCCAGCCATCGCGCTGATCCCCGGCCTGCTCGTCGTTCTGGCCACTACCGTCTTGATGTGGCTCGGCCAAGGCGGCAGCAGGATGACCTCTGGGGGGCAGCCGCAATCCGCTGCAACGAAACCGATCGGAGACCGTACCGAGGACCGCTTCTGGAAGCTGGGTGTCTTCTACTTCAATCGCGATGATCCGTCCGTGATGGTTGAGAGACGATTTGGAATCGGATACACGGTGAACTTCGCGCACCCCGTGGCCTGGGTCATCATTCTTCTGCCGCTGCTCGCGCTCGTCGCTGCCATGGCCACTATCGCAGCGAGACATATGAGGCGGTAACAAGAGCTGATCGATTCTGAACCGTGGCACACTGGGGCAGACACGTTCGCCCGGCCACGACTTGCCTGCCGCCGCAGGATGGCGCGACGCAGCGCTTGAACAGCGCACTATCCAGCCCGGGCGAGCCTGCGGCCGAAAGATCGGGCCTGCGCTCGAGATATCACAACCCCGGAGACGACCTCCGGCGCCGGCCGGCGACAATCGTCTGGATCGATCGTCACTTCCGTCGGGCATTCGGAGCAATCCCAGCGACATTGCGGCATGGGCGCCTTACCGGCGCATGGCGAGCCAGCGCCAGCCGTGCACAATCCTGGATGCAGCCAGGCGTTGCGAAAGGCAGACGCAGCTGGAATAACGTTGGGGCGACGCGGAACTCTGCCGAGCCGGTCGTGGTCACACACAGACCGTTCCGGCGGAAGCCGCTCCTCATGCCGGAATCCGCGTGGCCGCGCAGATCCCGCTTGATCTTGCGCAGTCGCCGGTACCGCACTGACCGCCAACGCAGCACCGCGAGCGCAAAAACGACTTCGCGCCGATGGCTTCTCTTGTATGCTAAGGCGATCTGGGAATCGCCGCCGATTGCAGCAGCACGACCAGCGAGCCCGCCCGCAAGTTTTCACGAAATTGAAACACTCCTGTGCCTGCACACCGGAGTGAATGCTTTGTCGTATCGTGTCTATCGAAAGATGAGGACCATGAGTCATGTAGCAACCCGGACGGGCGGCTTCCGCCCTCTAATGCTGCTCATCAGTGCCGCGCTGGTGATTGGCGCGGTCGGCAGCGCTGGTGCCGCCGGCATTCCGCAAATCGTCCATGCGCGCCAGAGTCATTTCAAGACTCTCGGGAGAACCGCCAAGTCCCTCAGGGATCAGATCTGGCGATCACACCCGGTCTGGACCGTCGTCGCAAACGACGTGAATCGGATCGAACGGCTCGCCTCCGCCCTGCCAAGCTGGTTTCCCGCGGGTAGCGGAAAGGGCCATGGAGTCAGAACCCGGGCGAGCGCGACAATCTGGTCGCAACCCCAGCTGTTCGCGCGAGCCGCACAGAGGCTTTTGATTCGCGCCAAGGACTTGAATCGGGCCGCCACCAGCCGCAACCTGCGCGCGCTCAGACTGCGTACCCGAGCGCTCGGCCAAGCGTGCGCCAGTTGTCACCGTCGATTCCGAGCGCACAGCAGCTGGTGGTAACGTACCGTGACCGCCAATGGAGCAATGCATGAGCGGGTACGGGTCTGGGATTTTCCGACCCGACTCGCCCATTGGACCATAGTCATTCTGTTCGGGATCTGCTGGTGGACTGGCGAAACTGAGCATATGCATTGGCACCGCATGGCTGGATACGGCGTGCTCGGCGCGGTACTGTTTCGGCTGGTGTGGGGTTTCTGCGGAGGGGAGACGGCACGCTTCAGAAGCTTTGTCCGCGGCCCCGCGGCCACTTTTCAATATGTGCGCAAGCTCCTCGGGCGCGATGGTGCCGACTCGCTCTCTTCAATCGGTCACAACCCCCTCGGCGCATTGAGCATCGTCTTCATGCTCGGTCTGCTGCTGACGCAAACCATGCTCGGTCTGTTCGCGGTGGATGTCGACGGTGTCGCATCGGGGCCATTTGCCAGGTGGGTCTCGTTCGAGACAGGTCGGCGGTTTGCTCATTGGCATGCCGCGAATTTCAACTTGCTGCTGGTACTGATTGGCGTGCATCTGACCGCCATCGGATTTTACCGCTTCGTACGCAAGGAAAACCTGGTGCCGGCGATGATCCATGGCTTCAAATGGCATGTACGCTCCAGTAACGCACCGTACTTCGTTCCGTGGTGGCGGGCAGTGCTTCTTGCTGCCGGGATCGTCATCGGTCTCTCTTTGCTGTTGAATACCAGGTGGTGACGCGGGACGCATTCGCACACCTCGAAGCGGCGTTGATTGTCGAGGCGCTCTGATTGAGCGTTGATTTCGGCACGCGCAGAGAAGCCGGCTTGATCGGCTGAGCCGAGGCGCTCGGCGCGAACCGCCTGCCAAAACCCCGCTTCCCCGACCGGCCAACGCTGTAGCAATTCGGTCACGTGGCAAAGCCAGCCAACGCTCAATCGCAGCTGCCGGATCTCCATGACATCCAATCAGCATCGCCGTGAAGCGCTCGCTGCAGGTATCACGACGAAGCGCCAGTGAACACCGGAGATGCCCCGAGGATTCCCACAGCCAGATCGTCTTTCCTCGCACATCTATGAGGAAACGGGAAGTATCCCCCCCCGCAGCCACCCCGCCGCAATGGAGCGAGATGGCCCCCTGCGCTCATCTTGGGACACCAGGCTCGCGAGTACGTATCGCCGCTGGACCCAAGGCCCACTGGCTGCCCGGCGCAATCCCAATATACGTTGGCGTGGACTGGTGGACCGTGCATGCCTGAATTACCATGACCATAAGGAGCGATGCGCCGCTGCCTGACTCGAGATGCGATCAGCAGCATTCGGCTGCATGTTGGCGGGGATGAGGAGCCGCGTGATTCTGGGGGTGAGAGGCGAGTTCCTGAAGCAGCGGTAGGAGCCGGCCGTGACCTCGGCCCCTATGGGCCCACGACCGCAGTCAGACCCAGCGGCAGTGGAATCAAGAAGTTGTTTGGCGAGGGAAGAGACAGATCCGCGGAACAAGCAAGCGCCATGCCAGAAGATCGCGAAAACGCGTCGATCACCAGAATGCGGCGGATTTCACTCCCCATCAACAGGCTGCAGGCACCGCTGGAGCGAGGAACCCCTGAGCGCAATCGAAACTGACGCGAATTCGTGAGTTGTGCACCCGATCGAACATCCCTCTGATAGAGTTTTCAAGGATCATCATTGGCGACGAGCGGATCTGGTCCGTGCGTGCGTGGTCGTGGTTTCCATCATGCAGAGAATCTATTCGGCTGGCGGGCAGCCGCACTTGTCGTCAATGAACTCGACAGCGCACCCCACGCGGCATGCGAAGGCGAGAGTACAGTCGCCAACCAAGAGTTCGCAATGGTCGAGCAGACAGCCGTGCAGCAGCTTGCGCAAGGGCAGCGCAATGAAGAAAGCGAGGCGTGCCCCGGAGCTGGCGATCCTCCGGCGTTCCGCGAAGCCCAGCCCGATGGAGCTGCAGGCGTGACGGACCACACGTACTCGCCTCTCGCCCCGAGCACACTCGGCGACCCGAGGGAACGGGATCCCCTGACACCGAGGCCAGCCTACAAAGACGCGGCCCGCCGGTACGCGGGACTTCACCGGGAATCCGATCGTATTCGCAGCGCTCGATATGCGCGGCCAGCGTTTGGGTTGTGCCTGATGGTCATGCTGCTGCTCTGCCCGACCGTCGTGCTCGCCGACGCGATTGGGGCGGTCAATCGCGCGCGGACCGCATACTGCGGCCTCTCGCGCACCTCTCACCCCACGCTCACCGAGAGCCGCAAGTTGAATGACGTGGCGCAGCTGCTCGCGCGCGGCCGGTCGCTCGACGGGGCGGAGCGGCGCGCCGGGTATCGCGCCGCGCGCTCGCTGTGGATTCGGATCGACGGTGCGACAGACGATGCGGCCGTAGTGCAAATGGTGCGACGGCGATTCTGCGGCCAGCTCGCCGATCCGCGATTGCGGCACATCGGCGCCTACCGGCGCGGCAAGAACGAACTCTGGATTGTCGTGGCCCAGCCCTTCATCACTCCACCCGAGCAGGACGCGGCCGCCGTGCGCCGCCGCGTGCTCCGATTGACCAATCAGGCACGGTCCCACGGGCGGACCTGCGGCTGGCGACGCTTTCCGCCTGCACCGCCCCTGTCGCTCGCGTCCGCCCTCACGCGCGCCGCTCAAGCGCATTCACAGGACATGGCTTTGCACGACTTCTTCAGTCACACCGGAAGCGATGGTAGCAGTCCCGGCGAGCGCGTGACACGCGCGGGTTACCGCTGGAGCGCGGTCGGCGAAAACATCGCGAGCGGCGTCAGTACGCCGCGGGAAGTCGTCGCCGACTGGCTCGCGAGTCCCCATCACTGCGCCAACATCATGACCGCGGGTTTCCGGCAGATGGGCGTCGCGTTCGCCGTTAACAGGGAGAGCCGGAAAGTCATCTATTGGACGGAGGACTTCGGAACGCCGCGCTAGAGCTGCTGCGGCGGCGTATGGTCGCGCCGATAACGACGTGGACCCAGCGCTGAGCACGGAACCGCAGCAGGGTGCACCTACTGCCCAGTACGTAAGTATCTTCAGCTACGCGGCCGCGTAACAGGTCTCCGGTGCCCTGAAGAAGCTGCGGACGCGATCGGGCCGCTTCTGCAGGAAGCGTAGCCGACTGACGACTGTGCGCTGCAAATCCTTGGGACCTTCGAGCTTGGCGCGCCCGACAGCGTTGTTCTTCACGTCGTTCCAGACCAGATCGTCGGCGTTGAGCTCCGGGGAGTACGGCGGCAGAAAGAATAGCTTCAAGCGGCCATCGAGATTGTCCACGTACTCCTTCACTGCTTTGGCCCGATGCGAGGGATGACCGTCCACGATCAAGTACACCGGGCGGCGTTGCCCGTGCATCAGACGCTTCAGAAAGCCAATGAACACCTTGGCTCCCACTCCACCTTTGACGACCATGAAGCGCAGTGCCCCTCTCGGGCTGATCGCGGAGATCATGTTCAGTGAGAAGCGCTGCCCGGCCACCCGCACAATCGGCGTCTCGCCCTTGGGCGCCCAGGTCATGCCGCTGTGAAAGTCCGAGCGCACCCCGGACTCGTCCTCGAAGAAAATCTCCGCATTTTCCCGCTTCGCCGCCGCCCGAATCCGCGGGTACTCGTGCTTGAGCCACTGTTGTACCCGCGAGCCATCCTGTGGGTAGGCCCGCCACAGGGGCTTCTGACAGGTCAGTCCCAGCTGCGCGAGCAAGCGCCCGACCGACACCAGACTGAGCCGAACCCCGGTGCGCTTGACGATCAAGCGCGCAATCATCGCGCGCGTCCACAGTGCAAACGGAAAGCCCAGCTGCAGCGGGTTGCGTCCCGTGACCGTCCGATACACCCAGCGGATGTCTTGCGCTTTGAGCTTCTTCGGCCGTCCCGGGATGCGCTTCGCCTTCAACGCATCCCAACCGCCGGCCCGATACATCGCCAACCAGCTGTAGATGCAGCGACTCGAGAACCCCAACGCACCGATCACCGCTTCGGGGCTCTCTCCGGCCTGCACCTGTTGCACTGCCCGGATACGAATCGCTTCCAACGTCGCGTGATCGAGCTTGCGGGCATCTTGTCGCGTCATTCTGCAAGGATATCACCATCTGATCATGAAGTGCACCTACTTATGAACTGATTAGTAAGGTGCTGCCGCCAGCGGGAGACTGAGGGATGCATGACATTTTCACAGGCTCCTCCAGCACAGGATCGAGTGCGACCCCCACCTCCTTCGCGACAACAAATTGACGCCGAGACGTCTCGCCGGCCCGTTTGCGTATTGGTCACCCATGGCGAATCGCGCAGCGCCTTCACCCACCGCGCCTTTCGACATGTAATCGCTCGCCGGATGGCACATCGTTCAGCCGCATGAACCCCACTCACTCTCGCAATACCGGAGCCGCATCCGTGGAACCGAAGAACGTATTGCGATTCGACATCGAAGGGCAGGAAGTGCTCTGCCATGAATTCAACGGCAATCGGCTCTGGCACTGCAAGTGTGCGTATTTTCAGCGGATGCTGGCAAAGCATGGTGAGGGCTTCTGCCCGCACGTCGCTCTAGCGATTGACGAGGCGATCGACGAAGGCATGATTGACATGCGTCCGCGAACATCGCGACGGGTTTGTTTGCAACGGCCTAACCTCAAATCCTTCGCGTGCCGCGGGCGACATTTCGAGCGGCGGGGGGGCTCCTCGAGAGGCACGCCGCGTGCCGCATCGATTTTCAAGCAAGGCATGGATGCCACGTGCATTTCGGCCACGGACCCGCAGATCCGGCGGCTCACCGCCTCCTACGGGGCCCGGACTGTCCGGGAGCCGGATGGCAGCTCGGAACCAGCCTCAATGCTGCGGTTTCAGGTCGCGTGGCTCAAACGCGCCGGGTTCGCCATCGGCGTCCCGGTGACGGTGCGGGTGAGAGCGGGGCGACTCGTCATCGACGCGGCCGAGCCCGAGCGCGTGCCACAAGCGGAGGCCTTCGCGCAGATCGCGTGGGTCGCCGACGGGGATCTCCTGAAGCGGGACTTGGTTCGCTTCGTCGCGGAGCTGAGACGAGGCCGGCGGCGGTGCCACCGCTGATCGCAATGGATTCGGTCCGCCGGCAGTGGCTGGGTCACTGCCAGCTTTCCCAGGGGCATCATAGTTGCGGAAAGTCCCGTAGAACGGTACAATGGTACATGTCGAGACCGTTCTCTTGATTGCGAGTTTCCGGGACGAGTGGTTGCGCGCATTCTTCATCGAGGATGCGCGCTCCAAGCGTATACCGCCGGATCTCGAGGGCCGGCTCTTCCGCAAGCTGCAGTTGATCGACGATGCAACGAGCGATCAAGACCTGCGGGTGCCGCCCAGCAATCATTTCGAGAAGCTGCGCGGGCACCTAGCGGGATGGCATTCGATCCGCGTCAACGGCCAGTGGCGGTTGGTGTTCAAATGGAACGGCGGTCACGGTGAGGCGCAGGATGTCTATCTGGACAATCATGATGACCGATGAGGTGAGTTCATGCTGACAACGAAGCGCAAGCCGGCCACGGTCGGGGAGATCCTGGTCGAGGAGTTCATGAAGCCCCTGGGTCTCACCCAGTCGACGCTCGCCGAGGCGATGAGCGTGCCGCGCAAGCACGTCAACGAGCTCTGCAATGATCGCCGCGCGGTCACCGCCGCGACCGCACTGATTCTCGCGCGGGTGTTCGGCAACAGCCCAGAGTTCTGGCTCAACGTTCAGCGCCGCGGCGAGTTGTGGACAGCCCTACACAACCCGCGCCAACGCGAGCGTATCGAGCGTGCGCGGCCACTTGGGGCCGCGGCATAGTCACTTGCTTTGCAGCCGCTCGTTCTGGAAGACAGAGTCCCGACGCAGCTGCCTCGTCGTTCTCCACAGAATGCCGACGGCCTTTTGGTGCGTGCCCATCGCCGGCGCGGGTGAGCGCCTGGTCGAGCCACTCCCGGAAGCGCTTCGCCGCAGCGTTTCAAGAGGAACTACGGCACTTGATTCCGGAATTCGTGGATGAGCGACGGAAGGTGTTGACTGCTCAGCGTGCTGTAAAGTCCGTTTCCTGCGGTGCGCTCATGGTGACCAGGACGGCTGCGGCCAGGCAGCCGGGAAGTGCATGCCCGTCATTCACAAGCAGCACCTTCCCACCTCGTTGCCGAGCAAATTGAAGCGGGCCAGGTTCACTATCGCGCGTCAGGACAACGGAGCTGAAGGCAAGCACTGCCAGCCTCAGATCCGTTTCGTTTCCAGCCAACCCAGTAGGCCTTTCCTTGCTCTCGAGAAAATGGCGCATCGCCTGGGTCCGAGCTCTTTCGAGATCCGACATCCACGTGCCACAGTCGAACCCCAAGCACCTGTGCACAACGCCAGGCGGCGCCGCGAACCCGAAGTACCCGACAGTCCGGATGCTGCAGGAGCGTATGGTTTCGGCGATGAAGTCGCGCTTCTCGAGTTTCCCCGGCTTGTGCACCGGAATGGCCTGATGCTCAATCTCGACCTCGCGCGGGATGACGAGCGCAAAGCGATCGGAGGGGAGCTCCTCACTTAACCTGTTAGAATGGCGTTCAACAACCTGAATACAGCCGGCGGTCGAGTTTCGAGAGATTGAGGTTAACGAGACAATCTTCGGGATGCACTGCACCAACTGGAAATGGCCGCTAAGGAAGGGCGATTCTGGGCGGACTTTGAGAAGTCCTTCTTCAGCACAGCAGCCTGAATTGAAGGGGTCAGGGAGCTGAATCCCAACTCCGCTGAGGAGATCCGCCTGCGACTTGCGAAGATTAAACGCACGCGGCGCAGGCGCATGTCCCAGGCGCCGGGTGCGGCGCGGCAATTGACCTTGGGACACCTTACGCTGTGAATCTGGAGCAGATCACATCCCCCGCTCCTGCCGGACGCTGTTCGCGCTAGCGCCGGTCGGGAAGCGATTCGTGCCTCGTGCCTTCTCGTTGAATCAAAGCGCATCCACCTATTTCCACAACGCACTTTTCATATGGTTTTCATATTGTAAAGTGCGCCGGTTTAAGGCGGAGAGTATAAGTGCTTGGATTTGGCGGAGAGAGAGGGATTCGAACCCTCGAAGGGCTTTTGACCCTTACACCCTTAGCAGGGGTGCGCCTTCGACCACTCGGCCATCTCTCCGGCTGTTTCTAGGCGGGTTTCTCAAGCGGACGAAGTGACAGGAATGCGCGCTGCCCTCTGCTCCGCCAAGAGCCGCGCATGATACTGGAATCGCCCGAAGATTGGGACGTCGCTCGCGCCAGGCGCTCAGAGCACGATGTCCTGCGCGTCTTTTCTCGCCGTTTCGCCCCCGGACGGCTCTGGTGCATCGGTTTCCGGGCCCGGATGCTGGCCCCCGGTGTGCTGCTCCTTCTCCCGCTGGATGCGCTTGTAGATCTCCTCCCGGTGCACCGCGACACTCTTGGGCGCCTGGATTCCGATCCGGACCTGATTGCCCTTGACGCCGAGGACGGTCACCGAGACCTCGTCTCCGATCATCAGCGTCTCGCCTACTCTTCGGGTCAATATGAGCATGGCTTGACCTCCTCGCAGGCACTCTACACCCTTTGACTCCCACGGGAATTGGTGGAATCTGGCATTTTCAGCCGGCGAGACGCTCGCGTACCCAGGCCGGAACCTCGGCAAGCACAGCCTCGAGCGCGGCGGGATTATTCCCGCCAGCCTGCGCGAAATCCGCCCGGCCGCCGCCACGCCCGCCAAGGCGGCTCGCAATCGTCCCCGCGAGCTCGCCCGCCTTGATCCGCCCGGTCTGGTCGGCGGTCACGCCCGCCACCAGCAAGACCTTGTCGGGCGCCTGTACCGAGGCGAGCACGATCACGGCAGACTTGAGCCGCTCCTTGAGCTGGTCTACCGCGCTGCGCAGTGCGGCCGCATCGGCATCGGCCACCTGGGTGGCGAGCACCTTCACCCCGTTGATCTCGCGCGCCCCGGCGGCCAGATCGACGCCCTGACCGGAGGCGAGCCGGTCCTTCAGGGTGCGGATCTCCCGTTCCATCTGCCGCACTCGCTCGAGCGCCTCGCGCACCTTGTCCTTGACGTCCTCTCGCGAGCCGCGCACGAGCTGCGCCAGATCCTTCAGCAGCGCGTCGCTCTGTTCGACGAACTCCACCGCGCCCTCGCCGGTGACCGCCTCGATGCGCCGCACCCCTGAGGCGACGCCGCTCTCGCTGGTGATTTTGAACAGGCCGATGTCACCGGCGCGCTGCACGTGAGTACCGCCACACAGCTCCATCGAAAAGTCGCCGACGCGCAGCACACGCACATCCTTGTCGTACTTCTCACCGAACAACGCCATCGCGCCGGCGGCTACGGCGCTCTCGTACTCCATCACGCGTGTCTCGGCAGCCGCATTGGCACGGATCTGCGCATTGACCAGCCGCTCGATGGTAATCAGCTCCTCGCCGGTCACCGCTTGCGGATGCGAGAAATCAAACCGCAGCCGATCGGGCGCAACCAGCGATCCCTTCTGCTGCACGTGTGTGCCGAGCGTCTGGCGCAGCGCGGCGTGCAGCAGGTGCGTCGCGGTATGGTTGCGGGCGACGGCATGCCGTCTCTCGCCGTCGACCGTGGCGCGCAGCGTATCGCCGATGCGAATTCTTCCTTCGACCAGGCAGCCCCTATGCACGTGGGCGGCGCCGCGCTTGACGGTGTCAGCGACCTCGAAGCGCACGCCCGCGGCCACGAGCGTGCCGGTATCGCCCACCTGCCCGCCGGATTCTGCATAGAACGGCGTGTGATCGAGCACCACTTCGGCCCGCTCGCCGGCGGCGATCTCCGCGGCCTCGGCGCCGGCCTTCAGCAAGGCCACGACCCGCCCCTCAGCCGCGATCCCCGCGTACCCCGCAAATACGGTACGCGCCTCGATCGCCGCGGCGCCGCGCAGATCGACTCCGAACTTGCTCGCCTCCTGGGAACGGCGCCGCTGCGCCTCCATGGCCGCGTCGAAGCCGGCCTGGTCGATGCCGAGGCCCCGCTCGCGCGCGATGTCCGCGGTGAGATCGGCTGGGAACCCGTAGGTGTCATAGAGCTTGAAGACAACGCCCCCGGGAATGACCGCCGCGGCATGACCGGCCGCGCCGGCTCGAGCCCGATCGGCGATGGCCTCATCCAACAGGGCCATGCCCTTGGTCAGCGTCTCCGCAAAGCGCTCCTCCTCCTGGCGCAGCACGCGCTCGGCCTGCGCGCGTCCGCGGCTGAGCTCCGGATAGGCAGCGCTCATCTCGTGATCGAGGACAGCGACGAGCTTGTAGAAGAACGGCTCATTGAGCCCGAGCTTGTAGCCGTGACGCACCGCGCGGCGGATGATGCGCCGCAGCACGTAGCCTCGGCCCTCGTTGGAGGGCAGCACCCCATCGACGATCAGGAACGTGCAGGCGCGGATGTGATCGGCGATCACCCGCAGGGAGCTGGAGGCGAGGTCAGCGGTGCCGGCGAGCTTCGCGGCGGCCGCGATCAAATTGCGGAACAGGTCGATGTCGTAGTTCGAGTGCACACCCTGCATCACCGCGGAGATGCGCTCGAGCCCCATGCCCGTGTCCACCGAGGGCTTCGGGAGCGGGGTGAGCGTGCCGTCTGCGGCGCGCTCGAACTGCATGAACACCAGGTTCCAGATCTCCACGAACCGGTCGGCGTCCTCCTCGGGCGAGCCCGGCGGCCCGCCGGGGACCTCGGGTCCGTGATCGTAGAAGATCTCGCTGCACGGACCGCACGGTCCGGTATCGCCCATGGCCCAGAAGTTCGACTTCTCGCCGAGCCGGGCGAAGCGCTGCGGGGAGACGCCGATCTCCTTCAGCCACATATCCGCCGCCTCGTCGTCGTCGCGGAACACCGTCACCCAGAGCCGCTCGGGCGCGAGCTTGAGGGTCTCGGTGAGAAACGACCAGGCGAAGCCGATGGCTTCGCGCTTGAAGTAATCGCCGAAGGAGAAATTCCCCAGCATCTCGAAGAACGTGTGATGCCGGGCCGTGTAGCCGACATTCTCGAGATCGTTGTGCTTGCCGCCGGCGCGCACGCAGCGCTGGCTGCTGGCGGCGCGCACGTAGTCGCGCTTCTCCTTGCCGAGGAACACGTCCTTGAACTGCACCATGCCGGCATTGGTGAACAGCAGCGTCGGATCGTTGCCGGGCACGAGCGGGCTCGACGGCACGACGCTATGGCCGCGTTCACGGAAGAAATCGAGGAAGGCGCGGCGCACGTCGGCGGCGCCCAGATAAGGGGGTCGGGTCAAGTTCGTCAGTCCAGTTCGAGCTCGGCGCCAATGGCCGCCCGGATATCATCCGATGAAAAGCCCCGGTACTGCAAAAAGCGCGCTTGACGGGCCTTCTCGGCCCAGCTCGCGGGGGCTGCGGCGCCGAACCTGCGGCGGCGCACCTCGCGCGCAAGCGCCCTCCAGTCGGGGCCGGCCTCGAGCGCCGGGCCGATCAGCTCGGGGGCCACGCCCTGCGCCCTCAGGTCGAGGGCGATGCGCTGCGGTCCCTGGCCGCGCTCGGCCCGGTAGGCCACAAAGCGCTCGAGGCAGCGCGCATCGTCGAGCAGCCGCTCGGCGGCGAGCGCCTCGAGCGCCGCCGCCGCTGCGGCCGGCTCGAATCCCCGCTCGAGCAGCTTGTGGCGCAGCTCGCCGCTGAAGCGGTCGCGCCGCGCGAGCAGCGCCACCGCGGCGGCCCGAGCGCTGTGCGGGTCGCCGGCGGCCTCAGGCCGAGGCCGCTGCCGCTGTCGCTTCGCCACCGCTGCGCGGCGGGCGGGCCGGCAGCAGCCGGGCACGCACTTCCGCCTCGATTTCGCGCGCCACGTCCGGATTGTTCTGCAGGAAGGCGCGCGCGTTGTCCTTGCCCTGGCCGATGCGATTGCCCTTGTACGAATACCAGGCGCCGGACTTCTCGATGATGTCCTGGGCGCTCGCGAGATCGATGATCTCACCCTCGCGCGAGATGCCCTGCCCGTACATGATCTCGAACTCGGCCTCGCGAAACGGCGGGGCCACCTTGTTCTTGACCACCTTCACCCGGGTCATGTTGCCGACCACCTCATCGCCGTTCTTGATCGCGCCGATGCGGCGGATGTCAAGACGCACCGAGGCGTAGAACTTCAGCGCATTGCCGCCGGTGGTGGTCTCCGGATTGCCGAACATGACCCCGATCTTCATGCGCATCTGATTGATGAAGATCACAATGGTGTTGGAGCGCTTGATGTTGCCGGTCAGCTTGCGCAGCGCCTGGGACATCAGCCGCGCGTGCAGCCCCACCTGCATCTCGCCCATCTCACCTTCGATCTCGGCCTTCGGCGTCAGCGCCGCGACCGAGTCGATCACCACGATGTCCACCGCGTTCGAGCGCACCAGCATGTCGGTGATCTCGAGCGCCTGCTCGCCGGTGTCGGGCTGCGAGACGAGCAGGTCCGCGATGTTCACGCCGAGCCGCTCAGCGTAGGCCGGGTCGAGCGCGTGCTCGGCATCGACGAACGCCGCGGTGCCGCCGGAGCGCTGCACCTCGGCGATCACCTGCAGGGTGAGGGTCGTCTTGCCCGAGGATTCCGGTCCGTAGATCTCCACCACGCGCCCGCGCGGCAATCCGCCCACCCCGAGCGCGATGTCCAGTCCCAGCGAGCCGGTCGAGACCGTCTCGACGTCGTAGGCGGCGGTGGCATCCCCGAGACGCATCACCGAGCCCTTGCCGAACTGCTTCTCAATCTGACCCAAAGCGGCGGCGAGCGCCTTCTTGCGATTCTCTTCCATCTGGTTGTCCCGGAAGGTTTGGAAAACGAAGTAGCGAGCGAATTATCCCACAAAGAGGCCGCTGGCAGCACCTCTGTCTGCGTGCGTGATAGTGTTATTTTCTGGCGCGCTCAGCGTACAGCGGGTAGGCCTCGACAACACTGTATACGGGCCCCGATTCGAGCGTCAGGCTTTCGATCAGGGCGAAGGCCTCGAACCGCCAGCGAACTGGGGGCAGCGCCGCAGACTCACTTGGCCGCGTCACTTTGCGTGCCACCGTGACATGTGGGCGGAAGGGCTTGAGATCCGGAGCAAATCCAGCCTCGCGCAGCGATGCGATCAGGCCTGCGGCCAGTGCGCCGAGCGCCGCGGGCGGGCACGCCGGCAAGGCGCACAGAACCTGCGGCCGGCGCCAGTGCGCCAGGCGATCGAGCGACAGCTCGATGCGCCCGCCCGGCAGCCCCGCGGCGTGGGCCGCCGCGCCGGCGATGTCGGTGAGCTGCGCCACGCGCGGCACGGCAACCGAACCGAGGAACGCCAGGGTCACGTGCAGCTGGGCGGCGGGCACCGAGCGGCCGCCGCTGCCGCGCACCGCCGCATGCACGGCCTCGCCAAGCCGTTCGCGCTGCGCGGCATCGGGCCAGAGTGCAAAGAACAGCCGGCGCGATTTCACAGCCAGCGGCGCCGCAGCGCCGAGCTGCGGCGGGCTCATGCCCCACGTCCCCGCCGGTTCACCGCGCCCCCGCGCCGCCGCCCTCATCCGCCACTTCGCCGAGGGTGCTCAGCGCCAGCCGCAGGGCGTGTGCCACCGTCTGGCGGCGCACTGCTTCGCGATCACCCGAAAAGCGCCGTACGACGCACTCCGGTTCGCGCCGCGTCCAGGCCGCGACCGCGAACCAGACGGTGCCGACTGGCTTCTCCGGCGTCCCTCCGTCCGGGCCAGCAATGCCGCTCACGGCCACCGCCAGCTCCGCCCCTGAGGTCCTGAGCGCCCCCTGGGCCATCTCCCGCACCGTCGCTTCGCTCACGGCACCATGCGCGGCGAGCGTCTGGGGAGAGACGCCGACGTCCCGCATCTTCGCCGCATTCGAATACGTCACGTAGCCGCACTCGAACCACTGCGAGCTGCCGGGCACATCGGTGAGCGCCTTGGCAATCCACCCTGCGGTGCAGGACTCGACGGTGGCGATCCGCCAGCCCGCCGCCCGCAGCGCCTGTCCGGCCCGCTCGGCGAGCTCATACAGATCGGCATCCGCGACACTTGAGGCGGGCATGCGAACAAGTGTACCGCGCCGCATCGGCCCGGCAACGGCGCTGCGGCCGGGCAGCCGGCTTGCGATTCCCCGCGCCTGCGTTAGGCTGGGGACACCGGGCCGGCGCCTGACGGGATCGGGCGCGACCCGCCGAGAACACGAACAACATCGGGTCCCGGAGGGAGAGCCATGCGTGCGCGACACTTCGGATGGGCAGCGCTGCTCGCGCTGATCGGCGCCCCGAGCGCCCTCGCCGGCGGCTGCAAGCTGCTGCAGGTGGGCACACTGCCCGTGACGATGCAGAGCCTGCGCCCCGTCGTAACGGTCGGCCTCAATGGGGCCAAGGTGCCGTTCCTGCTCGATTCGGGCGCCTTCTTCAGCACGATCTCACAGGACGCCGTCACCCGGTACGCTCTCGCGGAGGGCCCGGTGCCCGGTGACACCCTTTACCTCTCGGGCGCGGGCAGCGGCGCGACGCATGCGCAGCTCGCCACGGTGAAGACCTTCGCCTACCTCGGCGTACCCCTGCACCGCGTCCGCTTCCTGGTCACCGACACAAACATCTGGGGCGAGCTCGCCGGCTCGCTCGGCCAGAATCTGCTGCACGTCTCGGATGTGGAATACGATCTGGCCGACGGCATCGTGCGCTTCATCAAACCGGTCGGCTGCGCCGGGCAGCCGCTCGCCTACTGGGCGGTGAAGACCCCCTACTCGGCGGTGAAATTGCGGCGGGTCGGCGCCGTGCATGCGGACTTGATCGCCCACGCCAAGATCAACGGCCAGCGCGTGACGGTGCTGTTCGATACGGGCAGCCCCCGCTCGATCCTGTCGCTGCAGGCGGCGCGCCGCGCCGGAATCACCCCCGGCCGCCCGGGCGTGGCGCCCCTCGGCATGAGCGGCGGCATCACCGGCAATCGGTTCGAGATCTGGAGCGCGCCGGTGCGGGTCTTTCAGATCGGCGGCGAGAAAGTCGAGCATACCCACCTGCTCATCGCCGACATCGAGCCCAGCCTGCCCGTGGGCTGGATCCGCGCCAGGCACCCTGTTGACATGATCCTGGGCGACGATTTCTTCCTCTCGCACCGCATCTACGTCGCCTACAGCCAGCGCAAGCTGTATTTCACGTACAACGGCGGACCGCTGTTCAACCTCAACCTGCCGCAGTTCGCCCGGGCCTCCCACCCGCCGGCCGCCTCGCCCACCACAGCCGCCTCGTCCACCGCCGCGTCCGCGACCACTGCCGCGGGCTCGCCGACGAGCGCAGCCGGACTCGCACGCCAGGGCATGGCCTTTGCGGCCATGCGCGAATATCACCGCGCGCTCGCCGATCTCACGCGCGCCTGCACACTTGCCCCGCACAGTGCCCATGACCGCTACGAGCGGGCCACCGTCAATCTCGAGGCACATCAATACCGATCCGCGCTCGCGGATCTCGACACGGCGATTGCCCTGCAGCCGGATGACCTCAAGGCGCACCTGGCGCGCGCCGAGCTGCTGCACGGGCATCCCGCGCTCGATACCGCCGGCGGCCCCGCCCAGATCGAATCCGACCTCGAGACCGTCGCGCGCCTCGCCCGGCCGGCCGCTGACGTGCGCCTCTCGCTCGCTTCGCTGTACGGCGACCTCGGAAAATACTCCGCCGCGATCGCCCAAGTCGATCAATGGCTCGCCCAGCATCGACTGTTGAGCGACCAAGTCACGGGATTGAACGAGCGCTGCTGGCTGCGCGCGGCGGCGGACCGCGACCTGCATCGCGCGCTCAGCGACTGCGACGAGGCGCTGAACCTGAGCGAGCGCGCTCCCACCAACCTCTACCGCTCGCATTTCGGCTACACGCAATCTGCCCCTACGAGCGGCAGTCCCGCGGTGCGCGACAGCCGCGGCCTCGTTTACCTGCGCCTCGGCCGGTACGGGCACGCGATCGATGACTACGACACAGCGCTCCGGGAAGACCCAAGGCTGCCCACTTCCCTCTACGGCCGCGGGCTAGCCGAGCTGCGTCGCGGCGAGCCACGCCGTGGCGACGCGGACCTCGCTGCCGCGAAGAAGCTGGGCAAGCGCGTGGCGGCACAGTTTCGCCGCATGGGACTCGGTCCGGCGCAGACCGCAGGTGCGGCGAAGAGCAACTGACGAAGGACGGCACCATGGCACGAGCGATGCAACGCCCAAGCAGGCACGCCCCTGTTGCGCTGCTCGCGATGCTGTGCGCAGCGGGCACCGCTGCGGCGGCAGGCTGCCGGATCGAGCGCTACCCCGCCATCCCGGTGACCATGAAGGACATGCAGGCGCTGATCCGGGTCAGGATCAACGGCAAGCCGGCGATCCTCGCCGTCGACTCCGGCGCGTTCTTCAGCATGCTCTCTCCGCAGGGCGCCCGGCGCTTGAAGCTGACCGACCTGTATGCTCCGCCCGGGCTGTTTCTCGCCGGCGTCGGCGGCGAGACGCTGGCGGACCTGGTGAGCGCGCACACCTTCTCGTTCGATCACCAGCGGCTGCACAACGTGCAGTTTCTGGTCGCGGGCAACGACTACTTTTCGCACGCGGTCGGCCTGCTCGGCGACAACCTGCTACGGATGGCGGACGTCGAGTTCGATTTCGCCAAGGGCTTCATGCGCTTCGTCAAGCCCGTGCACTGCGGCAATCTGCCGCTCGCCTACTGGGCCGGCCATCAGCCGGTCGGCATGCTCGATCTGCACCACCCGACCCGTCGTACGCCGCAGTTCATCGGCTCAGCCAGGCTCGACGGACATCGCATCACGGTGATGTTCGATACCGGCGCGGCGCGCTCGGTCCTTTCGCTCTCGATGGCTCAACGGCTACAGCTCGGTCCGGGGGATCCGGGAGTGAAGCCCGCGGGGCACATCGGCGGCATCACCCGCCGCCTGGTCAAGTCGTGGATCGCGCCCGTCGCGCGGCTGCGGATCGGCGGGGAGACCATCGAGCACACGCACGTGATGGTCGCCCCGATGCCGCCGCTCAGCGCCGATGCGGACATGGTGCTCGGTGCGGACTTCTTCCTCGCTCACCACATCTACATTGCCAACAGCCAGGACAAGCTCTACTTCACCTACAGCGGCGGCCCGGTGTTCGCGCTCGATGAGCCCGAGCCGGCCGCCCTCACGCACGCCGCCGCACATCCCGGCGCGACCGCGACGGCTGCCGAGCTGATCCGCCGCGGCATGGCCGCGCGTGCCCGCCAGGAGTACCCGCAGGCGCTCGCGGACTTCAAGCACGCCTGCACGCTCGATGCGACCGCCGCACGCTGCTTCGTATACGGCGGGCAGACCTATCTCGCCGCGAATCAGCCGGCGCTCGCGCTGGCGGACTTTCAGACCGCGCTGCGGCTTGAGCCGCGGCACTACCCGGCACTCCTCGGGCGCGCCGCGGCGCGCCTTGCGCTGCGGCGCAGCGCAACGACGCACGCCTGGGTCGTGCTCACCTCAGCGGCGACAGCCGATCTCACCGCGGCGAGCCGCGTGATGCCGCCGGATTCCGTCGCGCACATGATGCTCGGCATGCTCGCCAATCAGGCCGGCGCCTTCCCGCTGGCGGTGGATGCGTTCAACGCCTGGATCCGCTTTCACCGCGATGACAACGCCGTGCCGCTCGCCCGGGACGGGCTGTGCTGGGCCTGGGCGGCCGAGAACCGGCACTTGCCTCGCGCCCTGAGGGACTGCGACCGCGCGCTTGCGCGGGTCCCCGGCTCGACGCCGGTGCTCGACAGCCGCGGCCTGGTGGACCTGCGGCTTGGAAAGTGGCAGCGCGCGCTGCGCGACTACGATGCGGCGCTCGAAGCGCATCCGCATCGTCCGCTGCCACTCTACGGGCGGGGGCTCGCCGAGCTGCGCCTGGGGAAGACCTCCGCCGCGCACACCGACTTCGCCGCGGCCCAGCGCATCGATCCGGATACCGCGCGCCGCTACGCGCAGATCGGACTTGCGCCCTGAGCCGGCGTGCTCAGGTCGCGCGCAGCACGAGCGCGGTGGGCAGCATCTGCGACTCGACCGGCTCGCCGCGGATCATGCCGAGCACCTTGCGCGCAAGCAGCACGCCGCCCTCCTGCCAGTTCTGCCGCACGGTCGAGAGCGGCGGCAGGAACGTCGCCCCCTGTGGCGTGTCGTCGTAGCCGATGACGGACACGTCCGAGGGCACCGATTGACCGAGCTCGGTGAGCGCGCGGATCGCCCCCATCGCCACCAGATCGGAGCAGGCGAAGATCGCATCGAACTGCACCCGGCGGTTGTGCAGCGAGCGCACCGCCTGCACCCCCGCCTCGAGGGTGAAGTCCGCGCGCCGCATCAGCAGCGGCTTGATGCCGTGGCGGCCGAGCTCATCGACGAAGCCGTAGAGACGCTGGGCCATCTCGGGATGGTCCGGATTGCCGATGAACACCAGATGGCGGCGACCGATTGAGACGAACCGCTCGGCCACGCTCATGCCGCCCTGGCGGTTGTCGCTGCCGACCACGATGTGCTGATCACCGCCCACGCCCGCAGCGCCCCACACCACCATGGGCAAGCCCAGCTTGTCATAGATGTGCACCGCGTCCTGATGCGGCCCCTGGCCGAGCAGGATCAGCCCATCGGCCGCCAGAACCGCGACGTCGCCCGCAGCCTGGCGGGTGGTGAGCAGGACGTTGTAGCCGGCCGAGGTGAGCTCCTGGGAGATGCCGCCGAGCAGCGCCAGCGGATAGGGGTCCCACATGGTGCGCTCGGGCGTCGGGGTCATCTCGACGATCACGGCCACCGCGTGGCTGCGCCGCAGTCGCAAGTTGCGCGCGCTCACGTTGAGCTTGTAGCCGTGCTTGCGGGCCAGTTGCTGGATGCGCTCGCGCGTGGCGGGGCTCACCAGCGAGCTGCCGGAGAGGGCCCGCGACACCGTGATCGGGGACACCCCGGCAAGCCCGGCCAGGTCCGCCATGGTGAGGCTGGCCGGTGCATTCGGGCTTTTTTTCTTGCGTTCGGCCACCACAGGCTCACGCCGCTGTCGATATCGATATCATCCTCTGGCCCACTCGGCACGTAAAGACGGTCCCGGCATGGCGCATCTCGTGAACCGCTATCGGATGATCAGCGCGCTGGCGCTGAGCTTCATGATCTTCGCGATCCTGCTGAACAGCGTCGGCACGGTGATCCTGCAGGCCATCCACAGCTTCGGGGTGGGCAAGCCCGAGGCGAGCCTGCTCGAGCTGTTCAAGGACCTGCCGATCGTAATCACCTCCTTCGCCGTCGCCTCGTTCCTGCCGGCGCTCGGCTACCGGCGCTCGATCCTGATCGCCCTGGCGGTGGTCGCGCTCGCCTGCACGCTGATGCCGCTCTTTCCGGCGTTTCACACCACCGCGCTGCTGTTCGTCTGCGTGGGCATCTCCTTCGCGCTCACCAAGGTGTCCGTGTACGGCTCGATCGGGCTGCTCACGGCCACCCAGAGCGAGCACACCCGTCTCACCAATTTCATCGAGGGGCTGTTCATGGTCGGGGTGGTGATCTCGGGGTGGCTGTTCAGCGCGTTCATCCGCTCCGGGCCCGGGGCCCAAGTCGCCTGGCTGCGCGTGTACTGGCTGATCGCGGCGGTGTGCGTTCTCGCGATGGTGCTGCTTGCGGGAGCCCGGCTCGATGAGTCGGCCGCGCGCGGCAAGGTCCGCCCGATCCGCGACTCCCTCGCCCAGATCAGCCGCTCCTCGCTGCGCTCCATGGTGTACGTCTTCCTGGCCTCCACGTTCTTCTACGTGCTCATCGAGCAGAGCTTCGGCACGTGGCTGCCGACCTTCAATTACGAGGTGCTGAAGCTGCCCGATGCCGTGAGTGTGCAGATGGCCAGCATGCTCGCCGCCTCCATCGCCATCGGGCGCGTGGCCGCAGGCCAGCTGCTGCGGCGGGTCGCCTGGTACCCGCTGCTCAACGTCTGCGTCGTCGGCATGGGACTGCTCATCGTGCTGACGCTGCCGCTCGCCCGCCACGTCGGCGGCGGACACGTCGGCTGGCTGCAAGCGCCCCTGGCCGCCTACCTGATCCCGCTGATCGGCTTCTTGATGGCCCCGATCTACCCGGTGATCAATTCGGTGGCCCTGAGCGCACTGCCCAAGCCCGCCCATGCGGCGATGACCGGCCTCATCCTGGTGTTCTCGGCCCTGGGCGGCACGCTCGGCTCGCGCATCACCGCCATCGTGTTCGCGCGCTTCGGCGGCATTCACGCGTTCTATTTCTC
>JAJYLP010000054.1 GCA_021787615.1 Pseudomonadota bacterium | reverse complement strand
GAGGCCGCTCGCGCGCGCAAGCTGAAGCCGCTCGCGCGCATCGTCGCCTATGCAAGTCATGCACAGGAGCCGGAGTGGTTCACGACCGCGCCGGTGGGCGCCATGCGCAAGGTTCTCGCTGCGGCGCAGTGGCGTGCGGAAGAGGTCGACCTCTATGAGATCAACGAGGCGTTCGCGACCGTGACCCTGGCCGCCATGCACGATCTCAATCTCGATCATGCCCGCGTCAACGTCAACGGGGGCGCTTGTGCGCTCGGGCATCCGCTCGGCGCCACCGGCGCGCGCATCCTGACAACGCTGCTGCATGCGCTGCGCGAGCGCGGCGGCAAACGGGGCATCGCCGCCCTGTGCATCGGCGGCGGCGAGGCAGTGGCGGTGGCGGTGGAGAGGGTCGGCTAAGCGGATCCACGTAAACCCAGGGGGACCGATGAGGATTCAAGACGCCCGCGCCATCATCACCGGTGGCGCTTCCGGGCTGGGACTGGCAACCGCCCGCCATCTGATCGCGCAAGGCGCCCGCGTGGCGCTGCTCGATGTGCAGCAAGCCCCGGGAGAGGCGGCGGCCGCGACGCTCGGGCCCAACGCGCACTTCCTGCGCTGTGACGTGACCTCCGAGTCCGGGGTCGATGCGGCCATGGCCGAGGCCCAGCAGCGCCTCGGCGGATTGAACCTGCTGGTCAACTGCGCCGGAGTGATCGGTGCCGGCCGCGTGCTCGGCAAGCAGGGTCCGATGAGCGGGGAGTTCTTCAGCAGGGTCGTGCAGATCAATCTCATCGGCACCTTCTTCTGCGACAAGGCGGCCGCGGCGCTGATGCAGCACAACGCGCCCAGTGAGGACGGCGAGCGGGGCCTGCTGGTGCATACCTCGTCGGTGGCGGCCTTCGAGGGGCAGGTCGGTCAGGCGGCCTATTCGGCGACGAAGGCGGCGCTTGCCGGCATGACGCTGCCGCTGGCCCGCGAACTCGCGCGGTTCGGCATCCGCTGCATCGCCATCGCGCCTGGCATCTTCCTCACCCCAATGGTCGAGTCCATGAGCATGGAGCTGCAGGCCTCGCTCGCGGCGCAGATTCCGTTTCCGCACCGGCTGGGCAAGCCGGAGGAGTTTGCGCAGCTGGTGGCCGCGGCGTTCACGATCCCGATGCTCAACGGTGAGACCATCCGCCTCGATGGCGCCGTGCGGATGCAGCCTCAATGAGCGCGTCAGCCTCCACCGGAGTCGACCGCGATGTCATGGAATATGACGTCGCGATCATCGGTGCGGGACCGGCGGGGCTCGCCTGCGCGATCCGGCTGAAGCAGCTCAAGCCGGCGCTCAATGTGTGCCTGCTGGAGAAGGCTGCGACGGTCGGCGCGCATGCGCTCTCCGGGGCGGTGATCGAGCCGGGGCCGCTCGATGCGCTGGCCCCCGAATGGCGTCAGTCGCCGCCCTCGATCTGCGTGCCCGCGGCGCACGATGAGATGCATCTGCTCACGCGCACCGGCCGGGTGCGCCTGCCGGTGCCGCCGCAGCTGCACAACCGCGGCAACTTCATCGTCTCGCTCGGGCTGCTCGCGGCGTGGCTCGCGCAGAAGGCCGAGGCGCTCGGAGTGGACATCTTCCCCGGCTTCGCCGCGGCCGAGCCGGTGCTCGCCCCCGACGGCGCGGTGCGCGGGGTGCGCCTCGGCGATGTGGGCCTCGAGAAATCCGGGCAGCCGGGCCCGAACTACACCCCCGGCGCGGAGATTCACGCCGCCACGACCCTCGTGGCCGAGGGCGCCCGCGGCAGCCTCGCCAAACAGCTGATCCGGCGCTTCAAGCTCGACACGGGCCACGCCCCGCAGACCTACGGCCTCGGACTGAAGGAACTGTGGCAGCTGCCCGAGGGGCGCGTGCGCCCGGGCCTGATCCAACATACCGTCGGCTGGCCACTCGATGCGCGCACCTACGGCGGCAGCTTCATCTATCACCTCAGCGAAAATCGGCTCTATGTGGGCTTCGTAGTGGGGCTCGATTACCAGGATCCGCGCCTCTCGCCGTTCGAGGCGTTCCAACAGTTCAAGCACCACCCGAGCGTCAAGAGACTGCTCGAGGGCGGAGAGATCCTCGCCGCCGGCGCGCGCACCATCGCCGCGGGCGGCTGGCAGTGCATTCCGCGCCTGGAGATGCCGGGCGCACTGCTGATCGGCGATGCCGCCGGCGGGGTGAATGTGCCGAAGATCAAGGGCGTGCACCAGGCCATCCGCTCCGGCATGCTCGCCGCCGAGCATCTCGCCGCCACCGGCGCGCCGGCGGGCTTCGATGCGCTCTGGCGCGCCTCGCCCGGCGGCCAGGAGCTGCGCGCAGTGCGCAACGTCAAACCGGGATTCAAGCGCGGCCTGTGGTTCGGACTCGCCAACGCGGGACTGGAGGCGCTCACCGCAGGACGCACGCCGTGGACGCTCACCCACACCACGGCCGACTACCAGCGCCTGCGCCACCTCGATGCCTACGCGCCGCCCGAGCGTCACTGGGTCGAGCGCACGCTGCCGCCGCGCGACCGGCTGGCCTCGGTGTTCTTCGCCGCGACCAGCCACGACGAGCGCCAGCCGGCTCACCTGAAGGTGCGCGACACCACGATCTGCACGGACCGCTGCACGCGCGAGTTCGGCAACCCGTGCCAGCGGTTCTGCCCGGCGAGCGTTTACGAGATGGTCGAGGACGCGGCCGGCCGGCGGCTGCAGATCAACGCGGCCAACTGCGTGCACTGCAAGGCCTGCGACATCAAGGATCCCTACGCCATCATCGACTGGACCCCGCCGGAAGGCGGCTCCGGCCCCAACTACCAATCGCTGTAGCGCCGATGGACGCGATCTGGCAACCCTCAGCGCAGCGCATCGCGGCCGCAAACCTGACTCGGTTCATCGCCTGCCTCAACGCGAGGCTCGGGCTGACGCTCGGCGGGTATCCGGATCTCTATGCCTGGTCGATCGCCGAGCCGGCGCAGTTCTGGAGTGAACTCGCGCGCTTCGCCGCGGTGCGTGCCGACTGGGGCCAGGGCGCAGCGCTCGAGCATCCCGAGCGCATGCCGGGCGCGCGCTTCTTCCCCGGCGCCACGCTCAACTTCGCCGAGAACCTGCTGCGCTTCCGGGACGACCATGCGGCCATCACCTTCACCAGCGAGCGCGGCGCCGGGCAGCGCCTGACCTACCGGCAGCTGCACGAGGAGGTGGCGCGCATCGCCGCCGGGCTGAGGGATGCCGGCATCGGCAGCGGCGATCGGATCTGCGGCTACCTGCCGAACCTGCCGCAGACGCTGATCGCCATGCTCGCCAGCGCGAGCCTGGGGGCGGTCTGGTCGTCTTGCTCGCCGGATTTCGGCGTGCACGGGGTGCTCGACCGCTTCGGTCAGATCGCCCCGAAGATCCTGTTCACCGCCGACGGGTATTTCTACTCCGGCAAGCGGCTCGATTCGCTGGAGACGGTCGGCACGGTCGCAGCGCAACTGCCGAGTGTCGAGCGCATCGTGGTGATCCCGTATCTTGCCGACCGCCCGCCGCTCGAGCGGCTCGGCGCGGCCGCTGCGCGCGCCGCGCACTGGCAGGACTTCGGCACGCGCGGCGCGCCGCTGCGCTTCGCGCCCCTGCCGTTCAACCACCCGCTCTACATCCTGTTCTCCTCGGGCACCACGGGCGTGCCGAAGTGCATCGTGCACGGCGCCGGCGGCACGCTGTTGCAGCACCTGAAGGAGCACCTGCTGCACGTCGATGTGCAGCGCGCCGACCAGATCTTCTACTTCACCACCTGCGGCTGGATGATGTGGAACTGGCTGGCGAGCGCACTCGCCACCGGAGCGACGCTAGTGCTCTACGACGGCAATCCGTTTCATCCCGACCCCGGGGTGCTGTGGCGCATGGCCGAGCGCGAGCGCGTGACCATTTTCGGCACCAGCGCGAAGTATCTCTCGGCGCTGGAGAAGAACAGTTACGCGCCCGCGCGCGAGGCCGATCTCGGGGCGCTGAAGTGCATTCTGTCCACCGGTTCGCCGCTGTTGCCCGAGAGCTTCGACTTCGTCTACCGCTCGATCAAGCCGGACGTGCACCTGGCTTCGATCTCCGGCGGCACGGACATCGTGTCGTGCTTCGCGCTCGGCTGCCCCACCCTGCCGGTGTACCGCGGCGAGCTGCAGTGCCGGGGCCTGGGCATGCGGGTCGAGATCTACAACGAGGCCGCAGAGCCGGTGCGCGGCGAGCGCGGCGAGCTGGTGTGCACGGCGCCCTTCCCCTCCATGCCGGTCGCCTTCTGGAACGATCCGGACGGGCGCAAGTACCACGCGGCCTACTTCGAGCGCTTTGCGGGCGTGTGGCACCACGGGGATTACGCCGAACTGACCGAGCACGACGGAATCATCATCTATGGGCGCTCTGATGCGGTGTTGAACCCCGGCGGCGTACGCATCGGCACCGCGGAGATCTACTCGGCGGTCGAGAGCCTGGCGGAAATCGCCGAAGCGATCGCCGTCGGCCAGGAATGGCAGCGCGACGTGCGCGTGATCCTGTTCGTGCGCCTGCAGAGCGGCATTGCACTCGACACGGCGCTCAAAGACCGGATCCGCTCGGCGATCCGCAGCCAGACGACGCCACGGCACGTGCCGGCGAAGATCGTTGCGGTAGCGGATATCCCGCGCACCCGCTCGGGCAAGCTGACCGAGCTCGCCGTGCGCGACGTGATCCATGGTCGCGCCGTGCAGAACATCGATGCGCTCGCCAACCCGCAGGCGCTCGAGCATTTCCGCGACCTGCCCGAGCTCGCGGACTGATCGGGCGCAACGACATGGACGCATCGGCCGCGCCCACGCTGCGCGAGATCTATGTTCGGGAGCTGGGAGAGCGCGGCTACAGCCCCGATGCAGCGCAGCTCGCCGTGCTCGGACGGCTGGAGGATCTGCGCGCGCGGCTGATCGCCGCGCGCGACGCCGAAGCCTCCATCACGGCGCGCATGTTCCGCGGCCTGTCGCGCCGTGGGGAGCGCCCCGAGCGCGGCGTGTACCTCTGGGGACCGGTCGGGCGCGGCAAGACCTGGCTGATGGACCTGTTCTTCCGCAGCCTGCCTTTTCCCGAGCGTCGCCGCCGGCACTTCCATCGCTTCATGCACGACGTGCACGCGCAGCTGAAGAGTCTTGGCGCCCAGGAGTCCCCGCTCGCGATCGTCGCCGAGCACATCGCCGCCGAGACGCACGTCCTGTGCTTCGATGAGCTGTTCGTGACCGACATCGCCGATGCGATGATACTCGGGGCGCTGTTCGACGGCCTGTTCCGCCGCGGCGTGAGCCTGGTGGCGACTTCCAACAGCCCGCCCGCCGCGCTGTACCGCGACGGTCTGCAGCGGCAGCGTTTTCTCCCGGCAATCGCGCTCCTCGAGCGTCACACCGAGGTGCTCCCGCTCGATGGCGGCAGCGACTACCGGCTGCGCCAGCTCACGCAGGCGGGCACCTACCTGGCGGCGGGCGGCAGCGACACCGCCGAGCGGCTGCACGCACTGTTCGACGAGCTGTCGCAACACGCGCACTGGGCCGATGGGGGCCTGCAGATCAACGAGCGGAGCATTGCGGTGGTGCGCCAGAGCGACAGCGCCGTGTGGTTCGACTTCCAGGCGCTGTGCGCCGCACCGCGCAGCCAGGAGGACTACATCGAGCTCGCGCGGCTCTACGCCGCGGTGCTCGTCTCGCAGGTGCCGCAGCTCGACGAGACCCGCCACGATGAGACGCGCCGCTTCATCGCCCTGGTCGACGAGCTCTACGACCACAACGTCAAGCTGGTGGTCTCGGCCGCCGCGTCCCCGCCGGAGCTCTACCGCGGCGAACGCTTGCGCTTGGAATTCCAGCGCACCGCAAGTCGGCTCATCGAGATGCAAAGCACCGAGTACCTGGCGCGCGAACACCTGCCCTGAGGGGCCGAGCGCTGCTTGCCGGAGGTGTCCGGACGGATGCGTCTCAGCGCGTCAGCCAGCTGCGCGCGCGCACGGTGGCGAGCGCATAGGGCAAGATCCAGAACAGCGCAAACGAGTAGAAATACGCGTACAGGACCCCGTAGAGGAAATCAAGCGAGCGCTCGCTGCGCAGATAGTAGAGCATGTTGAACAGCGACACCCCGCCCATCACGGCCAGCATCGGCACGGTGATGCCGGGGTCGTGTGCCAGCACCAGTGGCAGCACGGCGAGGCCCGAGTATGAAATCGGAAAGCGCCCATTGGTGATGAAGCGGTCGAACGAGGCGAGAAGACGCGTCGGCCAGGGGCGCTTCCACACGATCCGCGCAAAGCGCAGCTCCTCGCGCACATACGATCGGTCCCAGCGCAGCAGCATCCGGCACAGTTTTCCGAACGCATGCGGCACGACCGTGTGCACCACCGCGGTGCGCTGATAGAGGGCGTCGTAGCCGCTATCCAGCAGGTAGTTGGTCATGGCACGGTCCTCGCCGAACGTGCAGCGTGAGCCCAGAAAATGCTGATTGCGCCAGCGCTCGAGCACGCTGCGCACCGCCTCGGCCCGCAACGCCGTGAGCGCGCCGGGGCAGCAGAACACGTTGCGATAAACGGACTCGGCCGCCCGCCGCATGTCGAATGAGATGATGAAGCGCACGTGCAGCATGCGCGGGATGAGGCCATGCACGCGGTTATACACGAGCACTTTGCCGGCCACCGCGCCGACGCGCGCATCGCGGAACGGCCCGGCGATGGCGAGCAGCGCGCCGCGCTCGATCACGCTGTCGGAATCGATCGTCACCAGGATCTCGCCCCGGGCGCGCGCGAAACCGAGCGCGAGCGCCTCGCGCTTGCCCTGGTTGTTCGGTTGACGCACCGCGGCGACAAGTCCCGGATAGCGCTCGGCGGCCTGTCGGATATAACTCCAGGTATCATCCTTGCTGCCGTCGTCGATCACGAGGATTTCCAGCCGCTCGCGCGGATAGTCGGCGTGGACTGCGGACTCGATCGACTGCAGCACCATCGCGCCCTCGTTGTAGGCCGGAATGATCACCGTCAGGCCGGGAGCCGACTCGCGCGTTGCCGCCGGTGCCGGCCGGTAGACCATCCACAGCGCCGTGCGCACGACCACGAGCACGAATCCGAGGACGACCCAGAACACCCCGATATAGGCGAGCAGCTCGATGCCGCGCCTCGAGGTGACCGCGGCGAGGATGCGCGGCACGATGACGCTGAACTGGTAACGGGCGATCAGCAGCAGGCCGATCATGATCGACGCATAGACGCCGTAGGCCCACAACCTGCTCGGCTCGCAGACCGAGGTCGGCGCGGCCCGGCTGCGCGCGGCGAGTGTCGCTTCGGCCTGTGACATGACTGGCTATTCCGCAGTGAATCGCGAGATCGTGCGCCGCCTGCGGCTCACCCGCCCCGCAGCGCCCCGATATTCCTGCGCAATAGGATGTTCGCCGGCGCGGAAAAAACAATGCCAACAATACGTATACCGATACGGCGTAGATCCCGGCGGCCCGACCGCCGACAAGGATTAGCGCGGATGCGCCCGCGCCTCGGCTCTGGCCCGCTCCAGCTGCTCGGCCAGACGCCGTTCCGACACTGTCATCGCGGTGCGCAGCTCCTGCGCGTGGAGCGACACGCGCAGCTCCTCGATCATCCATCGCAGCTGCTCGAGCTGCGGGCGCGGCTCATCGTCGGCGGGCTTGCCCGCAAGTTCACGCCACGCAGTGACGAACGGCGCGACGCGCGCGGCCAGTTGCCCATCACGGCGCGCCTCGGCAGGCAGCCGGCCGGCGCGGCGCACGGCGGCCTTCAGGTAGCGCGGCAGGTGGCCGAACCAGGGATCGGGGGTCGCCGTGATGAACTGCGGCCGCAGGAGCCCCGCAAGCTGCGCATCGATGTCGGCCGCTGCCTCGGCAGCGGCGTCCCGCAGAGACGCGAGCGCGGCGCGCAGCGCGCGCCGCTCGGTGCACACCGCCCGCACGATGGCGATGATGCGCTCGCCCTGGGACTGCAACTGCGCGCGCCCCTGCTCGAGCCGTCCCTCGAACACCTGCCGGCTGCGCGGCGCAGGCTCCTCGGCAGGCGCGAAGCATTCGGCGAAGATGCGCTCGACGATCTGATCGGCGATGGGGCGCTCGAGGCCCAACGCACCGCTGCCCAGCGCGAGTTCGCGATCGTCCGCAACGCGCTTTGCCCAGTAGCGGGCCTGCTGCGGCAGGGCGAGCAGCGCCAGGCGGGTCACCGCGCCGCGCAGCATCGCGCCGGCGCGGGACGGGTCGCGCGCCTCGGCCGGCGTCACCGCCTGGCCGAGGTCGCGCAACGTCGGATAGACCACGAGCTGCAGTCCGTTGCGCTGCACCGTGCGCATCTCGGGCAGTTCGGGGAAATCCCAACTGCCGTGCTGCGCCTGCGGCGCCGCAGCGGGCAATTCAGCCGCGCCGGTACGTGCGCGCAGCGCGCGCTTCACCGCAGCGATGTCCCGACCTTGCGCCAGGACCGTGTCGCTTGCGTCCACGACCCGCACGTTCAGCTGCAGGTGCGGTGGCAACGGCAACGCGGCAAGCTCCGCGGCGCTGATCACGCTCGCCGTCCGCCGCGTAATCCACTGCGCCATGGCGCCGTAGAAGCCCGGCAGCGCCTCGCTGCCGGGCTGCGCAGCGCCCGACTCCTCGAGCGCCTGGCGGGCGTGCTCGAGCAGCGGCACCAGTTGCCTGCGCCGGCTCTTCGGCAGCTCGCGCAGCAGCGCGGTGATTTTCTCCAGGCGCCAGCCCGGCACCAGCCACGCCAGGCGATCGGCATCGAGGGACTCGAGCAGCATCTCAGGCACGAGCAGCGTCACGCCGTCATCCGCCTCCCCGGGTTCGAAGCGGTATGTGAGTGGCAGGCGGTTGCCGGCCACGAACAGCGCATCGGGGAAACGCTGCGCGTCGATCTCAGCCGCCTCGCGCACCATCAGGTCCTCGAGCGCCATGTGCAGCAGCCGCGGTGCATCGCGCTGCGCCTGCCGCCACCAGAGCTCGAACGCCACCGCGGAATTCACCGACGGCGCAAGGCGCTCGCGATAGAACTCCATCTGCCGCTCCTCGGTCGCGAGGATGTCGCGGCGCCGGATCTTGGCTTCCAGCGCCTGCACCTCCGCGCGCAGCGCCCGGTTGGCCTGCCGGAATGGCGCGTCCGCCACGGCGCGCGGCGCCCCGTGCTCGGGCTCGACGAGCACCTCGCGGATAAAGATGTCACGCGCTTCCTTTGGGGCGATCCGCCCGTAATCGACCCGCCGGCGGCCGGCGAGCTGCAGTCCGTAGAGCGTCACCGTCTCGAACGCGCCGACCATCCCGCGCCGCTCGACCCAGTGCGGTTCGCTGTAGCTGCGCTTGACCAGATGCTGTGCCGCCCGCTCGATCCACCCCGGCTCGACCGCCGCCACCATGCGGGCGTACAGCCGCGTCGTCTCGCGCAGACTCGCGGCGACGATCCATTTGGGCAGCCTGGCCGCGAGCGGCGTACCCGGCGCGATCACGAAACGCATGCCGCGCGGGCCGTCGTACTCGCGGCGCTCGTTGAGTGTGCCGATGGAGCCTAAAAAACCGGTGAGGATGGCCTGGTGCAGCTGCGCGTAACCGGCCGGAATCTGGTTCGCCCGCAGGCCGAGCTCGCGCGCGCTGCGGGCGAGCTGCGCGTGAAGATCCTGCCACTCGCGCATGCGCAGGAAGGACAAAAAGTGCTCTCGGCACCATTTGCGCAGCTGGCTGCCCGTGCGTTGCGCGCTCTGCTCGCCGAAGACGCGCCACAGATTGAGCACTGTGATGAAGTCCGAGCGCGCATCGGCGAACAGCGCATGTTTCTCCCCGGCCTGCTGCTGCAGCTCGACGGGCCGCTCGCGCGGGTCCTGGGCTTCCAAAAAGGCCGTGATCACCAGCATCTCCGCCACGCAGCCGAGCCGGGCAGCGGCGAGCAGCATGCGCCCGAGGCGCGGATCGAGCGGAATCGCCGCGATCTTGTGCCCGAGCGGTGTCACCCGGCGCTCGGCGTCCATTGCCTGGAGCTCCTCGAGCAGCCGCACGCCGTCGTTGATCAGCCGCGCATCGGGCGGGTCGAGAAACGGGAAGGCCTGCGGCTCGCCGAGCTCGAGGCTCGCCATGCGCAGAATCACGCTCGCGAGGTTGGTGCGCAGCACCTCCGGCGGGGTGAACGCCTCGCGCGCACTGAAGTCCTCCTCGGGGTACAGGCGTATGCAGACCCCCGGCGCCTCGCGGCCGCAGCGGCCCTTGCGCTGCTCGGCGCTCGCCTGGGAAATCGGCTCGACGTGCAGCCGCTGCACCTTGGCGCGCGGGCTGTAGCGGCTGATGCGCGCGAGCCCCGAGTCGACCACGTGGCGGATGCCGGGCACGGTGAGCGAGGTTTCGGCGACGTTGGTGGCGAGGATCAGGCGCCGGCCGGTGTGCCGCTGGAAGATGCGCGCCTGCTCGGCGCTCGAGAGCCGCGCGTAGAGCGGCAGCACCTCGGTGTGGCGCAGCTGCGCGCGGCTGAGCGCTTCGGCCGCTTCACGGATGTGCTTCTCCCCCGGGAGAAACACGAGCGTATCGGCCGCCTCACCGGCGCTCGCGAGCTCGCGCACCGCCGCCACGACGCCTTCGGGCAGGGACAGCTCCGCGGCATCCTCGTCATCGGCCGCGAGCGGCCGGTAGCGCACTTCGACGGGGTAGCTGCGCCCCGATACTTCGATCACCGGCGCGTCGCCGAAGAACGCGGCGATGCGCTGCGGCTCGATCGTCGCCGAGGTGACGATGAGCCGCAGGTCGGTCCGCCGCGCCAGCAGGCGGCGCAGCACGCCGAGCAGCAGATCGATGTTGAGGCTGCGCTCGTGCGCCTCGTCGATGATGAGCGTGTCGTAGCGGCGCAGCTCCCGGTCGCTCTCGAGCTCCTTCAGGAGAATGCCATCGGTCATGAGCTTCACCCGGCACTCGGGACCGGTTCGGTCGGTGAAGCGCACCTGATAGCCGACCGCCGCGCCGACGGTCGTGCCGAGCTCCTCGGCGAGCCGCCCGGCAAGGGCGCGCGCCGCAATGCGCCGCGGCTGAGTATGTCCGATCAGCCCGGCGGCGCCCCGCCCGGCCTCGAGACACAATTTCGGCAGCTGAGTCGACTTGCCCGAGCCGGTCGCGCCGCACACCACGATCGCCGGATGGCGCTCGAGCGCGCGGATGATCTCATCGCGGTGCGCGCTGATCGGCAGCGCCGGAGCGTATTCGAGCCGCAGCGGCGAGGCGCTCGCGACTGGCGCGCCGCGGTGACCAGTTTGCATCGACCCAAGTGTAATGCAGCACCGGGTCGGCCGGGCAGCCTCGCGCGGGCGGCCGGCCGCGCTGGCGCCCGCGGGCAGGCGCGTGCGATGTGCGCTAGATCACGCCGCGGCGGATCTGATCGAGCTCGATCGATTCGAACAGCGCGCGGAAATTGCCCTCGCCGAATCCCTCGTTGCCCTTGCGCTGGATGATCTCGAAGAAGATCGGGCCGATCACGTTGGCGGTGAAGATCTGCAGCAGCAGCCCCTCGCCGCGCTGCGGATTGCCGTCAATGAGGATGCGGCGACGGCGCAGCTCCTCGAGCGGCTCGCCGTGGCCCGGCACGCGCGCCTCGATCCCCTCGTAATAGGTGTCGGGGGTGCCCTGAAAGGTGATGCCGTGCCCGCGCAGGGCATCGACGGTGCGGTAGATGTCGTCGGTGGCGAGCGCGATGTGCTGGATACCCTCGCCGTGGTATTCGCGCAGGTACTCCTCGATCTGGCTCTTCTCGTCCTGCGACTCGTTGATCGGAATGCGGATCTTGCCGCAGGGACTGCTCATGGCGCGCGAGAACAGGCCCGTGTGCTTGCCTTCGATATCGAAGTAGCGGATCTGGCGGAAATTGAACAGCTTCTCGTAAAAGCCCGCCCACCGGTCCATGTTGCCGCGCCGCACGTTGTGCGTCAGATGATCGATGACGGTCAGACCCGCTTCGCGCGCGCCGGGGCTCGGGGGCACCGGTCGGAAATCCACGTCGTAAATCGACCGCTCGCCGTAGCGGTCCACAAGGTAAATGAGCGAGCCGCCGATGCCCTCGATGCACGGTATGTTAAGTTCCATGGGGCCCGCGTGCTGCGGGCCGGGCTTGGCGCCAAGCTCGAGCGCGCGCCGGTACGCATAAGCGGCATCCCTGACGCGAAACGCCATCGCGCACGCCGACGGCCCGTGCTCGCGGGCGAATTGCTGCGCGAACGAGTTCGGCTCGGCATTGATGATGAAATTGATCGCGCCCTGACCGTGCAGCGTCACGTTCTTGGCACGGTGATGCGCCCTGACCGGGAAGCCCATGCGCTCGAACAGGTCGCGCAGCCGCTGCGGATCCGGCGCGGTGTACTCGACGAACTCGAAGCCGTCGGTACCCATGGGATTGTCGCTCATCGGTGGCTCCATCGCTGTCGCCCGGAGGGGCGGCGACCTTTTCGTTGCGGACGCAACTATTATACTCTGACCGCTCCCGAGTGCCCAGACGTATATAATCGCCGCCCACCATGCATGCCCCATCCTCCGCCGGCGACGGCCGGCACCTGCGCAGCATCCCCCCCGCGCGCCTCGCGCTCATCGACCGAATCGCCCGCATCCGCCTGCCACGCGGCCCGCAGGCCGCGGCGGCGCGCATGTCGGCCCAGTTCCTGCGGACCTACTACCGCGGAGTAGGCGAGGAGGACCTGGCGGCGCGCACGCCGGCGGCGCTCGCGCATGCGGCCCGCTGTCACCTGGAGCTCGGCCGCCGCCGCTTCGCGGGGGAGTCTCTGGTGAGGGTCTTCAATCCCGATCTCGAGCGCGACGGATTCGAGTCGCCGCACACGGTGGTGCAGATCGTCACCGACGACCGGCCATTCCTGATCGACTCGCTCGGGCTTGCCTTCAGCCGCGCCGGCCTCGCCGTGCACGTGATCGTCCACCCGGTCCTCGAGGTGCACCGCGACGGGCGCGGACGGATCAGCGGATTCGGCGCCGACGGCGCGCGGGCGCATCGGGCTGAGTCCTGGGAAATGTACGAAGTCGACCGCCGCACCGATACCGAGACGCTCGAGCGGCTGCGCCAGGACATCGAGCGCACGCTCGCCGAGGTGCGCGCCGCGGTCGAGGACTGGGACTCGATGCGCGAGCGCGTGCGCGCCATCGTCGCCGAGCTCGAAAGCAACCCACCGCCGCTCTCGAGCGAGGAAATCGGCGAAGCGCGCCAGCTGCTGCAATGGATGGAGGAGCGCAACTTCGTGTTCCTCGGCTACCGGCAGTACCGGCTCGAGCGCGGCGCCCGTCAGGACTCTCTGAGATCCGAGCCTCGCAGCGGGCTGGGCATCCTGCGCGCGCACAGCCGTGGCGAGCGGCCCTCGGTCACGGCGCTGAAGGGCGAGATCCGCGAGCGAGCGCGCGAGCGCGAACTGCTGGTGCTGACCAAGGCCAATTCAATTTCCACCATCCACCGGTCCGAATACCTCGACTACGTGGGTGTGAAGACGTTCGATGCGCGCGGCGAAGTGAGCGGCGAGCACCGGTTCCTCGGCCTTTGGACCTCCACGGCCTATCACCGCAGCCCGCGCGACATCCCGGTGCTGCGCCTCAAGGTCGCGCGCGTCATCCAGTACTTCGGCCTCGACCTGCAGAGCCACGACGGCAAGGCCGTGCTCAACGTGCTCGAGACCTACCCGCGCGACGAGCTGTTCCAGGCGAACACTCGCGATCTGGTGCGCATCTGCCGCGGCGTCGTCAACCTGTACGAACGGCGCACCGTGCGGCTGCTCACCCGGCGTGATCCGTATCACCGGTTCTTCTCGTGCCTCGTGTACGTCCCGCGCGACCGCTACAACACCGATGTCAGGCAGCGCATCGAGCGAATCGTTCTCGAGGGCTTCGGCGGCAAGTCCGTGGAGAGCCAGGTACAGATTTCCACCGCCAGCCATGCGCGCGTGCAGGTCGTGGTCCGCACTGAGCCGGGCGAGCACCACAAGATCGATCTCACGGCGATCGAGCGGCAGATCTCCGACGCCACGCTCTCCTGGAGCGATCATCTGCACGAGGTGCTGATCGAGCGCCGCGGCGAAGCCGAGGGGCTCGCCCTCGCCAACCGCTATCGGCACGTCTTCCCCATGGCCTACGAGGAGGACATCCCGCCCGCCGAGGCGCTCGCCGACATCGCGAATCTGGAGCAGCTGCGCGCCTCGCCGCTCGAGCGGCGCGTGAGCCTGCACCGCACGGCGGGCCAGGCCGCCACCGGCGTGCACCTGAAGATCGTCAAGCTCGGCGAAACGGTGTCGATCTCGGACCTGCTGCCGATGCTGGAGAATTTCGGCCTGCGGGTGATCGCCGAGCGGCCGTACGAGATTGCCTGGCCCGAGGGGGGCGTCGCCTGGATCCAGGATTTCGAGCTCGAGCATCGCGACGGCTGCGCGATCGATCTGCCGCGCGACGCGGAGCGCTTCAAGGAAGCGCTCGCGGCCGGATGGGACGGCGCAGCCGAGAACGACGGCTTCAACCGCCTGCTGTTCAGCGCCAGCCTCTCTGCGCGGGAAATTCTCGTGCTGCGCGCCTACTGCCGCTACCTGCTGCAGACCGGCGTACCCTTCAGCCAGGCGTACATGGAGCGCACCCTCACGGCGAATCCCGCCATCGCGGCGGCGCTGGTGCGCCTGTTCGAAGCGCGCTTCGATCCGCAGCGCCCGCACGGGACGCGCGCCGCCGATCGTGCCCCCGAGCAGATCGTCGCGCGCATCCGCACCGGCCTCGATCGGGTGAGCAGTCTCGATGAGGACCGCATCCTGCGCGCGTACCTGACGCTGGTGCAGGCAACGATGCGGACCAACTACTACCGGCGCGGCACTGCGGGCGCGCCGCTTGATTACCTGTCGTTCAAATTCAGCCCGGCCGCGATCCCCGATCTGCCGCTGCCGCGGCCGAAATACGAAATCTTCGTCTACAGCCCCCGCGTCGAGGGCGTGCACCTGCGCATGGGCGATGTGGCACGCGGCGGCATCCGCTGGTCTGACCGGCGCGAGGACTTCCGTACCGAGATCCTCGGCCTGATGAAGGCGCAGCACGTCAAGAACACGCTGATCGTGCCGGTGGGCGCCAAGGGCGGTTTCGTGGCGAAGTGCCTGCCGCTCGGCAACCGCGAGGAGGTGCAGGCCGAGGTGACCGCCTGCTACCGGACCTTCATCAGGGGGCTGCTCGACCTGACCGACAACATCGTGGCGGGAAAGATCGAGCCGCCGCCGCAGGTGGTACGCCGCGACGGCGACGATCCGTATCTGGTGGTCGCCGCCGACAAGGGCACTTCGACCTTCTCCGACACGGCCAACGCCATCGCCGCGGAGTACGACTTCTGGCTCGGCGATGCGTTCGCCTCCGGCGGCTCGGCCGGCTACGACCACAAGGGCCTCGGGATCACCGCGCGCGGCGGCTGGGAGTGCGTCAAGCGCCATTTCCGCGAGCTCGGCATCGACATTCAGAAGGAGAATTTCACGGTCGTCGGCATCGGCGACATGTCGGGCGATGTCTTCGGCAACGGCATGCTGCTGTCGCGACACATTCTGCTGCAGGCGGCGTTCGACCACCGGCACATCTTCCTCGACCCCAAGCCCGACGCCGCGGCGAGCTTCGCCGAGCGGCAGCGCCTGTTCGCGCTGCCGCGCTCGAGCTGGGAGGATTTCGACCGCAAGTGCATCTCCGCCGGCGGCGGGGTCTTTGCGCGCACCGCCAAGTCGATCGCGCTCTCGCCCCAGGCGCGCGCCATGCTTGGCCTCGAGAGTGCGAGCGCCACACCGGTCGAGGTCATTCGCGCGATCCTCGCCATGCCGGTCGATCTGCTCTGGAACGGCGGCATCGGCACCTACGTCAAGTCCAGCCGGGAGACGAACGCCGAGGTCGGCGACCGGACCAACGATGCGCTGCGCCTCAACGGCAATGAGGTGCGCGCCAAGGCGGTCGGCGAAGGCGGCAATCTCGGCTTCACCCAGCGCGGCCGCATCGAGTACGCACGCAGCGGCGGGCGGCTCAACACTGACTTCATTGACAACTCCGCGGGGGTCAACACCTCGGACGTGGAGGTCAATCTGAAGATCCTGCTCAATCCCCTGGTGCACTCCGGCAAGCTCACTCTCGCCGAGCGCAACCGCCTGCTCGCGCGCATGTCCGAGGAGGTCTGCACCCTGGTGCTGCGCAACAACTATCTGCAGAGCGAGGCCATCAGCACGCTCGAGCAGCAGGCCAAGGCGCGCCTGAGTGAGTACCAGCATCTGATCCGCCTGCTCGAGCGCTCCGGCGGCCTGAACCGCGCGCTCGAGTTCCTGCCGAGCGATGAGGAGATCGGCGAGCGGCGCAAGAGCGGCGCGGGGCTCACGCGCCCCGAGCTGTCGATCTTGCTCTCCTACAGCAAGATCTGGCTCAACAATCACCTGCTCGATTCGGACGTGCCGGAGGATCCGTACCTGTCCAACGAGCTCGAGCGCTATTTCCCCGGCCCGGTCCGCACGCGCTTCGCACGCGCCATCGAGCGGCATCGGCTGCGACGGGAAATCATTGCCACCGCCACGACGAACAGCCTGATCAACCGCATGGGCCCGACGTTCGTGCTGCGCGCGCAGGAGGAAACCGGCGCCGAGCCGGCGCAGATTGCCCGCGCGTTCACGGCGGCGCGCGAGATCTTCCAGGTACGCGATCTGTGGGAGGACATCGAGGCCCTCGATAACCGCGCCCCGGCGAAGATCCAGTACGCGGCCACATTCGAGACCAGCCGCCTGCTGCGCCATGCAACCTACTGGCTGCTCTCGCGCCGGCCGGCGCTGAAGGTCGATGCCGCGGTCACGGAGTTCCGCGCCGGCGTGCACGAGATCGGCACGAGGATCGCACCGCTGCTGTGCGGCGCCTGGCGCGAGCATTTCGAGGCCGCGCACGACCAACTCGTCAAGGAGGGACTGCCCGGCGCGCTGGCCGGCCGCGTGGCGAGCCTCGAGGCGCACAACGCATCGCTCGACATCGTGGAAATCGCCGCCGCGCACCGCACCCCGGTGGCCGAGGCGGCGCGCGTGTACTTCGAGGTCGGCGCGCGCACGGGGCTCGACTGGCTGCGGCGGCAGATCGATCAGCTCCTGGTCGACGGGCCCTGGCAAGCCACCGCGCGCACGGGCGTGCGCGATGCGGCGATGCGCATCCACCGCGCGCTCGCCGAACGCGTGCTCGACCGCTCGAGACGCGGCAGCGCTGCCGAGCGTGTCGCCGCCTGGCAGCAGGCCGAGGGGCGCACGCTCGCGCACTGGCAGCGCACGCTCGCGGAGATGCGCGCGGCGGGCGCGGCGGATTTCGCAACGCTAACGGTGGGCGTCGAGGCGCTGCGCAAGCTGTCCGAATAGCGGTCGGCGGCAGGCCCTCGGCTATACTCGAACATCCACGCCACAGCGCACGCCGCGTGACCACCGCAGCCGTTCTCGCCTGCGGTGCCCCGCGCGCGTCCACGCATGAGAGGTATGCGCATGCCCGGAAAGCTGATTCTCGTCCGCCACGGACAGAGCCTTTGGAACCTGGAAAATCTGTTCACCGGGTGGACCGACATCGATCTGTCCGAGGCGGGCCGTGAGGAGGCGCTGCAGGCCGGCCGCCAGCTCCTCGAGGAGAAGCTCACGGTGGACGTGGCGTTCACCTCGGTGCTGAAGCGGGCGATTCGCACGCTGTGGATCATGCTCGATGAAATGGACCGCATGTGGGTCCCCGTCGAGCGTTCCTGGCGGCTGAATGAGCGTCATTACGGCGCGCTGCAGGGTCTGGACAAGGCCCAGACCGTGGAGCGTCACGGCGAGGCCCAGGTCAAGATCTGGCGCCGCAGCTACGATGTGCCGCCGCCGCCGCTCGACACCGAGGATCCGCGCCATCCCCGCTTTGATGCGCGCTACGCCGGTGTGCCGGCCGCCGAGATCCCCTCGGCGGAGTCGCTGAAGGACACCCTCGGGCGCGTGCTGCCGCTGTGGAATGCACGCCTCGCTCCGGAGCTGCGCGCCGGACGCAACGTGCTGGTGGTGGCCCACGGCAACAGCCTGCGCGCCATGGTCAAGATGCTCGACGAGATGTCCGAGAGCGACATCGTCGAGCTCAACATCCCGACCGGCGTGCCGCTGTTGTACGAGCTCGACCCGCAGTTAAAGCCGCTCAACCGCCGCTACCTCGGGGATCCGGAGGCTATCGCCGCGGCAGCGGAGGCCGTCAAGCGGCAGGCGCAGAAGAAGAAATGACCCCCGGCGCGCGCGAGCGCGCTAGGCGGCCCAGTGATCGTAGCGGCCGTGGTACTGCTCGGCGAGCACGCTCATGCGGCGGCTCAACGCCTGGATATCGGGCACGATCAGCTGCATCAGCTTCGAGGCGTGCAGGCTGTAGGGCAGATCGCTCTGCTCCTCGATCGGCTTGACGTCGATCGTAAAACCCTCCGGCTCTAGCTGCGCCCGCACCGCCTCACAGGACGCCCGGTCGGGCAGCCCGAGAAAGAAATCGATCCGGTACTCGTTGAAGGGGTGGTAGCCCTCCGAGCGCAGCCGCTTGATCATCATCTCATCCCAGCTGTCGTGGTGCGCGAGGCGCTCCTGGCGGATCGCGCGGCGCACGCGCGTATAGAGCAGGAACAGGATGAGAAGCCCGCCGACGGCCAGCCCGATGATCGTCTCAAGCACGACGCACCCCCGCGTGAGTGATGTCCATCGCCCGGCTCACTCGTCCGGCGCGATGGTGAGGCGCAGTCCGTCGAGCTCGGACGTGAACTCAATCTGGCACGACAGGCGCGAATTGTCCTGATAATGGGACAGTTCGGTCAGCAGCTCACGCTCGTCGGACATCGGCTCCGGCAGCCGCCCGAGCCAGTCGGGGTCGACGTACACATGGCAGGTGGCGCAGGAGCACATCCCGCCGCAGATGGCCGCGACGCCGTAATCGAGGTCCCGCAGCGTCTCCATGACCTTCAAGCCCACGCTCCCCTCGACCTCGTGCTCCGTACCGTCGCGGTCGATCACTCGCAGCAGCGCCATTCACTACCTCTTCAGCAAATTCGTCTCCGGAGAACACCGGATGGAATGCGCTAGTGTGCCGGGTCGGGGCCGCTCGCGCCACTGCCGCGCTGGCGCTTGTGCAACCCTAGAGCGGCCCGAGGATCTTCACCACCAGGGCGGCCCGGGTGCCGGTGCCCTGACGCGCCTCGAGGGTCGCGCGCACGGCCTCACGGACCGCCGCAAACACCTGATCGTACTCGCCGTAGACCTGGGTACTCAGGCTCCCCGGCAGCACTTTCAGGCCCGGGTGGGACGAGAGCCGCTCGATGAACTCATGGATCACCGGCGCAAAGTGTGCCTCAAACGGATACAGGCTGATGTCGACCCCGATGTCCACGCCCGGCATTCTACCGATCCGCGCGCAATGGGCTAGAATGGCCGCCCTTCGGCGCAGGTCATGCGCGGAAGCGTGAGGCGACAGAGACCGCAATGAGCCGCAAGATCCAGATCCACCAGGTGGATGCCTTCACCCTCGAGCGCTTCACGGGCAATCCCGCCGGCGTGGTGCTCGATGCGGACGGGCTGACCGACGCCCAGATGCTGGCCATCGCCCGCGAGCTGAACAACGCCGATACCGCCTTCCTGTTCGCGCCCGACGGGCCGGATCATGACGTGCGCGCCCGGTTCTTCACGCCGCGCACCGAAGCCGGATTCGTCGGTCACGCCACCGTGGCGGCCCATCACGTGCTCTCCAGCCGCGCCGGAGCGCCCGCGAGGCTGAGGCAGAAGTCCAAGGCCGGGATCGTGGCCATCGAGGTGCGCGCCAGCGGCCGTGAGCGGCGCATCGCGATCCGCCAGAACCCGCCCCCGCTCGGCCGCGAGATCAACGATCGCGAGCGGCTCGCGGTGCTCGATTCGCTGGCGCTCGCCACCGACGATCTGGACCCGCGCTGTCCGCTGCGCATCGCCGGCACCAGCAGCCCGAGGTTGCTGATCGGCGTGCGCGGGCCGGAGCCCCTCAATCACCTCAAGCCCGACATGACCCGCCTCACGACGCTCTCGGCGCAGATCGGCGCGGCGGGCTATTTCGTGTTCGCCATGACACCGACGGCGGGTGATCATTTCACCGAGTCGCGCATGTTCTGCCCGGCCCTCGGCATCGGCGAGGATCCTGTCAGCGGCAACGCACACGGGCTGCTCGGCGTCTACCTCGTGCACTACGGGCTGCTGGAGCATGACCGGCGCAAGGCCGCGTTCAATGGCATTCAGGGACGCTGGCTGCACCGTCCGGGGCGGGTGGAAATCGAGCTGGAAATGACCGGCGGAACGGTCTCGGCCGTCTGGATCATCGGCCAGGCCGTGTCGGTGTTTCAGACCGAGATGACCCTCGACTGAGCCGCACGGGGCCCGCATAGCGGGCGGCGCCGCCGGACAGCTGCAGCTCGTGCGTGACGCACCGGGGCCACTCCGTGCGCCGGTGCACCGCAATCAACACAGCGGCCCCCTCGGCCGAGAGGCGCTCGATTCGCGCCTGCAGATCGCTCTGGGCCGAACTGTCCACTCCCGCGAACGGCTCATCCAGCAGCAGCAGCGCCGGCCGGTTGACCCAGGCGCGCGCAAACAGCACGCGCCGCAACTGTCCATAGGACAGCTCGCGCAGCGTCCGCCCGCCGAGCTTCAGTACCCCGAACTCGCGCATGGCGCGCCGCGCCGCGGCGCGATCGGCCGCGCGCGGCGCGTCGTTCAATCCAATGCTCGCGTAGCGTCCTGACTGCACCACCTCGGCGACGGTCAGGTCTGGTGGATGATCCGCCTGTAGGTGCGGGGCCACCAGCGCCACGCGCCGCTGGAACGTTTCGAGCGGCACACCGGGCTCGATACCGTCGCGCTCGATCCGCCCGCCGGCCGCGACGCCGTGATCTCCATAGAGCGTGCGCAGCAGGGTGGTCTTGCCGGAGCCGTTGCGGCCGTGCACTACCCAACATTCGCCAGCGCGCACCGTGAGGGTCAGATTGCGCAGCGCCCTGTGCTCATCCAGATACACGTTGGCGGCGCTCAGGCTGACCACGACGGTCCCTGGGATGGGCAGACGATTGCGCGTCCGCGCCACCCGAGCCGCAGCGCGCGCACGCGCGGGTCGGACAGCGCGCGCGCCTTCGACGAGCCAGCGCTCAAGCGGCGCACGCGCCCGCGGACCGCGAAACACGATCCGGCCGCGATCCAATATCAGCGCGTGCGTCGCAGCGGCCGGCACGTCCTCGGCCCGGTGGACCGACAGCACCCACGGCAGCGCCGAGCGCGACGTGCTCTGCAGCCAGCGCAGCGCGCGGGCGCGATTGAGCGCATCGAGCCCGTTGAGCAGTTCATCGAGCAGCAGCAGCCGCGGCCGAGAAACCAGGGCGCGCGCGAGCAGAGCCAGACGCCGCTCTCCGTAGGACAGTGTCAGGAACGGGCGCCTCGCGAGTGGCGTGATGCCGAGGCGGCGCAATGCCGCCGTGACACGCTTGCGCTCGGCAGCATTCAGTGCGTGCAGCGGGATATCAGTGCGGTGCACACCGGTCCCGACCACCGCCCCGACGGTGTGATTCCAGCCGTAGCGCGCGTACTTGTCCTGACGCTCCGGACCCAGATAGCCGATTGCCGCGGCGACGCCTTGCGGCGCTCGCCACAACTCGCCCCGCCAGAGGTACTGGCGCACCCGCGGCGCCTCGGGCGTCGGCCAGACCGAGCCGGCCAGCACTTTCAGCAGTTGCGTCTTGCCGGCGCCGTTGGCGCCGGCAAGCACCCAGCGCTCGCCCGGACGGACGGTCCAGGTCACATCCTTCAGTATCGTCCGCCCGCTGCGCGCCAGGCGCATGCCGCGCAGGCGCGCCTCGATGAAGCGGGCATTGTGCGTGCTCGTCATTTTGAGTTCAGTCGCTTCGGAAAGGCCATTTTTGCACACTGCGTCGGCCACGCGGGCATCGGTGCATAATGCGCGGGCGCATGCGCCCGTTCTCGTTGAAATCCGGGTCAACCCGCTGGATCGGGCCGGTGCTGCTCGCCCTGGCGCCACTGTGGAGCGTCGGTGTGCTGATGCGCGGCCTGTGGACGCCGGATGAGCCACGCGAAGCCGACATCGACTGGCGCATGGCATGGCAGCACCACTGGTTGCTGCCGAGCCTCGCCGGCAGACCATTCCTCGAAAAGCCACCGCTGTCGTATTGGGCGGCGGCGCTCGCCGTGCGCCTCTTCGGCGACAGCCCCGGGGTGCTGCGCCTGCCCAATGTCCTCTACGCGCTCATTCTCGCGCTTGCCATGGGCGCGCTCGGCTATGCGCTCGACGGCGCTGCGGCGGCAGTCGTCGCAGCCCTCGTCGCCGGCAGCGCAATCACCGCGTTCCGCGTATCGATGTGGCTCGCGCCGGATGCGTGTCTGCTCGCCGCATGCGCCGTCGCGCTGCTTGGCGCCTACCTCGGCTACACCGCGCCGTCGGGCCGGCGAAAACTGTACGGCTACCTGCTCATGCACGCCGGCGCGGCGGCGGGTTTCATGGCCAAGAGCGCAGTCGGCTGGCTGGTGCCGGGGCTGACCCTCTTGACGCTGATTGCCTGGGAGCGCCGCTGGCACGAGCTCAAGCGCGGGGAGCTCTACGCCGGATTTCTGCTGCAGGCGCTCATCATCGGACCGTGGCTGATCGGCGTGGCGCGCACCGCTCACGGCGTGCACGCGCTGCGAGTCATGTTCTGGTACAACCTCGCCGGCCGGTTCATGAAGATTCCCGCGCCGCCGGCCTATCAGTACACCAACGCGCATCGCAACACGTTCGGCAAGTACTTCGTGCAGTTGCCCGTGTACCTGCTGCCGTGGACGGCGCTTGCGGCCGCGGCGGTGCGCCGGGCCTGGGACCGCAGCCGCCTCGCGGCGGCCCCCGCAACGCACTGGCGCTTCGCCGTGTGCGCGTCGCTGCCGTGGCTGGTGCTGCTGTCCCTGGCGGCCACGGGCCGGGATATCTACGCGGCGCCGGCGCTCCTGGGCTTCAGCCTGCTCATCGCCCTGTGGGTCGGCGAGTCACAGCGGCTTGCGGCGACGCCACGCGCGGCGCTGCGCTGGAGCCGATGGACGGTCGGTTTCGTCGCCACCGCGTTTGCGGCCGTCGTCATCGCATTGGCGGTGATCCGACGGCGCACGCCGATCGTGGCAATCTGCGATCTGGCGCTCGCCGCAGCAGTGCTCACCAGCACTGCCTTCGCGCTGCGCCGCGGCGCGCAGGCGCAACAGCGCGGGGAAATCCTGGGCAGCTTCGGGTGGACGTACGGCGCCTATGCAGCGGCCTTCTGTCTGAGCGCACTCGCGGTGTTCCCCATGATCGACCGCTGGCAGAATCTGCCCGCGCTGGCGCGGCGCATCCACGCGCAGACGCTGCACCGGCCGCTGGCACTGCTGAACCCGGATGAGACGACCGTCGCGATGCTCGACCGCGGACTGCTGACGCACTTCATGAGGTTGGATGTTCCCCCGCGCGCGGCGGCGCTGGCCGTGATCCGCTGGTTCGCCGCCCACGGACCGCGCGCCCGCGTGCTCGTGCTGCTGCCCGGCCATGCCGCCGGTCCCTTCACCCCGTTGCTGCGGCGCATGGGGCTGTGGCGCCGGCCGGGCGACGGCGAGGCCGGAATGCTACAATCCACGGGTGCGGCGGTTATTGCGCGCCGGTATGATCTGCCGCAGGGCCGGCGCTACGCGCTGCTGGCGCCACCGCACGGCGCGACCGGCGCTGCACGGCACCCGCCACCATGAACGACCGGCCCCGGACCCGACCCCGCCTTGCCCCCGCCGCGCAGGCGCCGAGCCGCCTCGAGCCGCTGTTGGTCGCGGCCCGGCGGCGAGCTGCGCTGCGCACCGCGGTGGTCCATCCCGTCGACACCACCTCGCTCCTCGGGGCCATCGAGGCCGAGCGCACGGGCCTGATCGTCCCGGTGCTCGTCGGCCCGGAACGCCGCATCCGCGCGGCGGCGCGCGAGGCACGCATTGATTTGGCGGGTCGCGCGATCGAAGCCACTGAGCACAGTCATGCCGCTGCCGCGCGCGCGGTGCAGATGGCGCGCCGCGGCGAGGTCGATGCGATAATGAAAGGCGCGCTGCACACCGATGAGCTGATGCGCTGCGTGGTCGACCCGGACAACGGGCTGCGCACGGAGCGCCGCGTCAGTCATGTGTTCGCGATCGACGCGCCGCACTACCCGAGACTGCTGTTCATCACGGACGCCGCGGTCAACATCTACCCCTCGCTCGAGGACAAGCGCGACATCGTCCAGAACGCAATCGATCTGGCCCGTGCCCTCGGGGTTCGCACACCGCGGGTCGCGATTCTGTCGGCAGTCGAGCTGGTGACGCCCAAGATCAAATCCACGCTGGACGCTGCGGCGCTGTGCAAGATGGCGGACCGCGCGCAGATCACCGGCGGCATCCTCGACGGCCCGCTCGCCTTCGACAATGCCGTCTCAAGTGCGGCCGCTGCGACCAAAGCGATTACCTCGAGCGTGGCGGGTCGCGCCGACATCTTCGTCGTCCCGGACCTCGAGGCCGGCAATATGCTGGCCAAACAGCTGGAGTATCTGGCAGGCGCGCAGCTGGCCGGTATAGTGCTCGGCGCGCGGGTTCCCATCATGCTCACCAGCCGCGCCGATGGCACCCGCAGCCGCCTCGCGTCCTGTGCGATCGCAGTGCTGTACGCGCAGCGCAGGGTGAAGCCCGTGCGACGTTCCCCCGTGTGATGTGGCGCGCCCGGAGGGATTCGAACCCCCGACCACCTGGTTCGAAGCC
>JAJYLP010000003.1 GCA_021787615.1 Pseudomonadota bacterium | reverse complement strand
ACCTCGAAAACCATGTGGTGCAGGCCCGTGCCGTCATCGGTGTCCCCGATGTACATTCCGGGCCGCTTGCGCACGGCGTCCAGACCCTTTAAGACCTTGATTTTACTGGAATCGTAGACGTCTTCTGCTGCCATGAACGGGTCCATTGTGCGATAGGACATTATACCGGGCGAAGCTGACCCTGTTCCACGTGAAACACGCGGTCAGGCTGCGTAAACCCCGGAATTTCGGGCTGTAGCGCGGTGATCACCAGCTGGCCGCGCAGGCGAGAAATTTCCGCGACGAAGCCGGCCTGGTGAGCCACGTCCAGCTCTGCAGCAGGGTCGTCCAGCAGCAGCGTCGGGATCAGCCCGGCGGTCTCCGACAGCAGCTTCAGTTGAGCCAGTGTAAGCGCGGCGGCGGTGAGCTTCTGCTGACCCCGGGACAGGACGTCCCGTGCGGGTTTGGCATCGACCGTGATGCGCAGATCGGCCCGATGGGGGCCGACCGTCGTGCTCTGACGGGCCGCATCGCGAGGGCGGGCAGCGCTCAAGGCCTCTTGCAGGTGAAGGGGCTCTGGCCACCCCGGAGCGTAGCTCAGCATCGCGGGCGGACAGTTCAGCGACGCGAGCATGGCGCGCCAGTGAGGCTCCAGCTGCGCCAGCACGCGGCGCCGGGCCGCAGAGATCTTCTCACCCTGCTCGGCCAGTTCGGATTCCCAAGGACGGCCTTCCGCCGGCCGTGTCTTCAGGGCGGCATTGCGCTGGCGCAGAGCGCGGGCGTAGCGGTACCAGGCCTCACCGAAGTGAGGTTCCACGTGGAACACCGCCCAGTCCAGCCATCGGCGCCGGCGGCGCCCGCCCTCCTCGATGAGCTTGTGGATGTCCGGATCGATTACTTGGACCGGAAACGCCAAGGTCAGGTCAGCCAGAGATCTGACCGGATACCCGTCAACGCGCGCCCGTGGGCCCCGGCTCCGGTCGAATTCGAAGCCGGCGGCATGCGGGACAGGCCCTTGGGTTCGGCCGAACACCACCAACTGCTCCGCGCCGCGCCGGACAAGCTGTTCGGTCTGGCGGGTCCGGAAAGAGCGCCCGCGGCCGAGGAGAAAGGCAGCCTCGAGGACCGAGGTCTTGCCGGCGCCATTCCCACCCCAGATCAGCGTACAGCGCGGGTGCAGCTCGAGCTGCGCCGCCTCGATGCAACGCAGGCTCTGAATGTGGAGCTCAGTGAGGCTCATGGACGCCCTTCGTGGCCGTCCGCATCGTCCCCGAGCCAGGTGTCCGGCTTCCCGTAGGCTCAGAGCCGCATCGGCATGACCACGTACCGGGCTCCTCCGAGCCCCGGCGCGCGGATCAGGCAGCTGCTGTTCGCGTCCGTGAACCCCAGCTCCACCCGGTCCGTCTCGATGGAGCTCAAGGCGTCCAGCAGGTAATTCACGTTGAAGCCGATCTCGATCTCCTCGCCGGTGTACTCGATCTCGATCTGGTCCTCGGCTTCCTCGTGCTCGGGGTTGTGGGCCTGGAGCGTGAGCACGCCGGATCTGATGCCGACGCGGATGCCGCGGTACTTCTCGTTCGAGAGAATCGCCGTCCGCTGCAGCGCCTGGCGCAGCAGCTCACGCTCCGCGTACGCCACACAGGGCGGACTGTCTGGAATGACACGGCTGTACTCCGGGAAACGCCCATCGATCAGCTTCGAAGTGAAGCGAATGTCGCCGATCTGAGCGCGAACGTGATTCGTGCCGATGGCCAGCTCGATGTCCCCCTCCACACCCAGGATACGCTGCAGCTCCAGGATGGCCTTGCGGGGCACGATGACCTGACCGCCCCGCGCTGCCTCGCGCAACGTCATCTCGCACAGCGCCAGGCGGTGCCCGTCGGTGGCGACGGCGCGCAATGTGCTCTCCTGCGTCTCGAGCAGAAGGCCGTTGAGGTAGTAGCGCACGTCCTGCTGTGCCATCGAAAAGTGCGTCTTGTCGATCAGCCGGTGAAATTCTCCCTGCCCCAGCGTGAGCGTCTGCTGCGCATGAATCTCCTCCAGCACCGGAAACTCCGAGGCCGGCAGCGTCGCCAGCGTGAATCGGCTACGGCCCGCGCGCACCGTCGCCTTCTCCCCTTCGCTCGTGAGGATGACCTCGACGCCTGAGGGCAGCGCGCGGAGAATGTCGAGAAATTTCCGCCCCGGCACCGTGACGTCCCCGGCGGCTTCGACCTGAACGGCACTCGTGGCAGCTAACTCCACCTCGAGGTCGGTTCCCGTCATGCCGAGACGCTTATCGCGCGCCGACAGCAGCACGTTCGCCAGCACCGGCATCGTCTGCCGCCGTTCCACCACACCGATCACGCTCTGCAGGGGAGCGAGCAGCTCCTCGCGTTTCGCCATCAGCTTCATAAGTCTTATCTTCTTCTCTTGGGATCTTTAAGAATTCAGATTGTAGTGATCATTGGCCCTGTGGATAGCGGTGATTTCGCCCGAGCCCCAGCCCGATCAATCGCTTAGGCGCCGCTCGCGCCCGCGCTATGTGGGGAGTGTCTGGGTGTGAGCTGTGCATCCGCTGTGCGTAACTTTATCCCCATCGCCATGCACGCGTAATCCACAGGCTTATGCACATCAGGCCGTGAGGGTTCTCAACAGGTTCGAGTAGTCCTCGCTCATCCTCACGTCGATGTCCCTCAGCGCCTTGATCCGCTTGCAGGCGTGCAGCACCGTGGTGTGGTCGCGCCCGCCGAACGCATCGCCGATCTCCGGCAGGCTCTGGCTGGTGAGCTCCTTGGCGAGCGCCATCGCGACCTGGCGGGGCCGCGCCACCGAGCGGCTGCGCCGCTTGGACAACAGCTCCGCCACGCGCACCTTGTAGTAGTCCGCGACCGTCTTTTGAATGTTCTCGATGGTCACGAGCTTGGCCTGCAGGGACAACAGGTCCTTCAGCGCCTCCTTGGTGAACTCCAGCGTGATCGGGCGGGCGGTGAAGCGCGCATTGGCGATTACGCGGCGCAGCGCGCCCTCGAGCTCGCGCACGTTCGAGCGGATCCGCTTGGCGATGAAGAACGCCACCTCTTCGGGCACCGGCATGCCGAACTGGCGCGATTTGCTGATCAGAATCGCGACGCAGGTCTCGAGCTCCGGCGGCTCGATCGCCACCGTCAGGCCCCACCCGAAACGCGACTTCAGGCGCTCCTCGAGGCCCTGCACCTCCTTGGGATAGCGGTCGCAGCTGAGGATGACCTGATGCTGGCCCTCGAGCAGCGCGTTGAAGGTATGGAAGAACTCCTCCTGCGAGCGGTCCTTGCCGGCGAAGAACTGGATGTCGTCGATGAGCAGCGCATCGAGCGAGCGGTACGCCGTCTTGAACTCGTTCATCGAATTGTGCTGCAGCGCGCGCACCATGTCGCTTACGAAGCGCTCGGAGTGCACATACGCGATGCGCGCCTCCTCGTTCCGCTCGCGGATGTAATGGGCGATGGCGTGCATCAGGTGCGTCTTGCCGAGACCGACGCCGCCGTAGAGGAACAGCGGGTTGTAGGCCTTGCCGGGATTCTCCGCGACCTGCACCGCGGCCGCCTTCGCCATCTGATTGCTCTTGCCCTCGACGAAGGTCGCAAAGGAGAAATCGGCATTGAGCCGGGCGCCGATCACCAGACCCTCGGCGCGGCGCGGGCGCTTCGGCGCCTCGGGCATGGGCGCGGCCGGCGGCGGCTCGGACACCGGGCTGCGCGAGCCAACCTCCACGGTCACGATGGGCACATCGCCGGTGCTCTTGTCGCGCAGCAGCTCACCGATGCGCGGCAGCAGCCGCTCGTTGATCCACTCGACCACGAAGCGGTTCGGCGCGAGCAGCTTCAGCGCGCCGGCGCCCTCGAGCGCCTGCAGCGGCCGCACCCAGGTATTGAACTGCTGTTCCGGAAGCTCGGCTTCCAGGGCACATACGCACCGGGCCCACAGCGAAGCTTCCACGCGCATTCCCCCTGCTGATTCTAGGTGCCGATCCCGGCCATGTACGCTCCGGCGCTCGCGCAATGCGGCACGCAGGTCTCCGCGCTCGCTCCCCTCTGGGTCCGGAGGCTTCGCCTTCCGAGCGATCGCGGAAAGATGCCGCTGCGGCGCGCCCGCAGAAGGTGCATCATGGATGGGTCCGGCTTCGTGGAAAAGGCTCGGCAGTCTATACCGATCGGACGCCCTGCTGAAGATTTTCGCGCGATAAAATATTGACACCTTGGCGGTCAACGGCTTAGCCTTGCCGCCCCTTTTTGGAACCCCTAACGGACCTTCTGGAGCCCCGGTATGAAGCGGACCTATCAACCGAGCAAGCTGCGCCGTAAGCGCACGCACGGGTTCCGGGCGCGCATGGCGACCCAAAACGGCCGCAAGGTGCTGGCCCGGCGCCGGGCCAAGGGACGCAAGAAGCTGATCCCGTAGAGCGGGAGGGCGCCCCGTCCGCCGTGCAACTGCCGCCGGTGCGATCCTCAGCCGCTGCGCACGGTAGCGAGGTGGCCCACATGCCTCGAGAGCGGCTGGCCTTTCCGGCAACGAGGCGCCTGCGACATAAATCGCAGTTCGACGCGGCGCGTGCGGGAGGCCGGCGCTTTGGCAACGGATTTTTCGCGGTGACAGTGATCAGCAACGACAAGACCGGTCCCCGTCTCGGCCTGGCGGTCGCGCTGCGCGTCGCCCGCACCGCGGTGGAACGCAACCGCATCCGCCGCATCGTCCGCGAGTCCTTTCGCCTGCATCAGCAGGCGCTGCCCGCGGTGGACATCGTCGTCAGCGCCCGCCCCAGGGCCCTGGGCGCCCCGGGTGCGCAGCTGCACGGAAGCCTGCGGGCCCTGTGGAACGAGGTAAGCGTGCGATGCGCGCACTCGCCGTTGCCCTGATCCGCCTGTATCAGTGGACGATCAGTCCTCTGCTCGGCCCGAACTGCCGATTCCATCCCTCCTGCTCCCAGTACGCGCTCGAGGCGATCGATCGCTTCGGCGTAGTGCGCGGCGGCTGGCTCGCGGTCAGACGCATCGGCCGCTGCCATCCCTGGCATCCCGGCGGCTACGACCCCGTGCCGGCTCACGGCTCGACTCGAATTGCTCACCGACATGACTAATCAACTGCGCTATTTCCTCTGGCTCGGACTGCTGGTGCTGCTGTGGTTCAACTACACCACGTGGACCGAGCATTTCGCCTCGGCGCCGACTCCGGCGGCGATGCAGGCGCCGGGCCCCGCAGCGGTCCCCAGCCTCTCGAACAACGTGCCGCAGGCCGCGGCGCCTGCCGCTGCGAGCGTTCCCGCGCCGTCGCGCGCTTCGGCGCCGGCAATGGCCGTTGCCCCTCCGTCAGTGCCGGCCGCCTCATCCGCACCGGTCATTCACGTGCGCACCGACGTCTATGACCTCGAAATCAGCACGCAGGGCGGCACGCTCGAGACGGTGCAGCTGCTGAAGTACGCCAAGGTCAAAGGCAAGCCCGCGCGCGTGGTGCTCGAGAATCCCGACCCCGCGACCGAATATCTGCTGCAGACCGGCCTGACCGGCCCGGCCGGCGGGGCCTATCCCACCCAGACGGCGCGCTTCAGCGCCGCGAGCGCCGAGTACCAGATGGGCGCCACCGGCGTGCTGCGAGTGCCGCTCACGTGGCAGAGCGGCGGCGTCACGGTCACCAAGACGTTCGTCTTCCACAAGGGCTCCTACCGCATCGGCCTCGAGTACGCGATCCGCAACGGCGGTACCGAAGTCTGGACGTTCTCCGAGTACGCGCAGCTGTTCCGCAACGACCCGCGCACCAAGAGCAGCTACTTCGATCCGGCGAGCACCGCCTACCACGGCCCGGCCCTGTGGAACGGGCATGAATACGTCGAGCTCGATCCCTCGAGCAGCGACTACCAGCACTACCAGCGTGTCGTCACGGACGGATGGATCGCCGTGCCGCAACATGACTTCGTCAGCGCCGTCGTGCCGCCGACGGGCGCGCGCTATCGCTTCACCTCGCAGGTCTCGGGGACCGATTACCTGCTGGCGGCCCTCGGACCGACGCGGACCGTGCCGCCCGGCGGGACGCTCACGCTCGGGCAGACCCTGTTCGTCGGCCCCACGCTGCACGCGCAGCTGGCTGCCACCGATCCGACCCTCACCTACGTCGAGAACTACGGCAAGCTCTCGTTCCTGGCGCGTCCGCTGTTCTGGCTGCTGCGCCAGGCGCATCGCCTGACCGGCAACTGGGGCGTGGCGATCATCCTGGTGACCGTGCTGCTGAAGCTCGTCTTCTACCCGCTCTCGGAAGCGAGCGGCCGCTCCATGGCGAAGATGAAAGCGCTCGGGCCGCGCATCAAGAGCATTCAGGAGACCTACAAGGACGACAAGGAGAAGCTCGGCCGCGCGATGATGGAGATCTACAAGCGCGAGAAGGTCAACCCGGTCTCCGGGTGCCTGCCGATGATTCTGCAGTTCCCGGTGTTCATCGCCTTCTACTGGGTGCTGCTCTACAGCGTCGAGCTGCGCCAGGCGCCGTTCGTGCTGTGGATCCAGGACCTCTCCTCGCGTGATCCATACTTCATCCTGCCGGCCATCATGGCGCTCACCGGCTTCCTGCAGTTCAAGCTCAATCCGGCCCCGCCGGATCCGATTCAGGCCAAGATGTTCATGTTCATGCCGATCGTCATGGCCGGACTGTTCGCGTTCTTCCCCTCGGGCCTGGTGCTGTACTACGTCGTGAACAGCCTGCTGTCGATTGCGCAGCAGTGGAACATCAACCGCCGTATCGGCGCGGCGACGGGCCGGCGCAGCTAGGCGGCAGGCTCTTTCATCGCCCCCGGCCCGGAGGTACGCTTGCGGGCATGACGCGTACGGATACGATCGTGGCGCCGGCAACCCCGCCGGGACGCGGCGGTATCGGCATCGTGCGCGTGTCCGGACCGAAGGTCCCCGAGATCGCCGCGGTGCTGCTCGGGGAGCTCCCCGCAGCGCGCACCGCGCGCTTCGCGCGTTTCCTGGACGCCCGCCGCGAACCCATCGATGCCGGTCTGGCGCTGTTCTTCCCGGGGCCGCATTCCTACACGGGTGAGCACGTCCTCGAGCTGCATGGCCACGGCGGCCCGGCGGTGCTCGAGGCGGTGGTGGCGCGCGTCCTGGAAATCGGCGCCCGGCGGGCGCAGCCGGGGGAGTTCACGCTGCGCGCCTTCCTCAACGGCAAACTCGATCTGGCGCAGGCCGAGGCGGTCGCCGATCTGATCGACGCCGGCTCGCGCGAAGCGGCCCGCGCCGCGATGCGCTCGCTGCAGGGTGAGTTTTCCGCCATGGTGCACGGACTGACCGAGGCGGTGACCGACGTGCGCGCGCACGTGGAGGCGGCCATCGATTTTCCCGAGGAGGAAGTCGACTTTCTGGCTGACCGGCAGCTGCACGAGCGCTTCCGCGCGCTCGCCGATCATTTCGAGGGCGTCGAGCAGAGCGCGCGCCAGGGAGCGCTGCTGCGCGAGGGAATGACGGTCGTGATCGCGGGCCGCCCCAACGCCGGCAAGTCGAGCCTGCTCAATCGGCTGGCCGGCTACGAAGCGGCGATCGTCACGCCCATTCCCGGCACGACGCGCGACATCGTGCGCGAGCGGCTCGACATCGACGGCATGCCGCTGCACGTGCTCGACACCGCCGGTCTGCGCGACAGCGCGGATGTGATCGAAGCGGAAGGCATCCGTCGGGCGCACGAGCAGATGCGCCGCGCCGACCGGGTGCTGTTCGTGATCGATCTCGTCGCCGACCCGGACGCCGCCGCCTATGCGCAGGAGAGGGATCGCCTGCCGCGCGACGTGCCGGTCACGCTGGTGTTGAACAAGACCGATCTCGCCGCGGGCATCCCGCTCGCCGATACGATTACCGGGCCACCGCGCATCGCCGTGTCTGCGCTGACCGGCGGCGGGCTCGAGCGGCTGCGCGCGCACCTGAAGGAGTCCATGGGGTTCAAGAGCGCCGAGGGTGGCACGGTCTCGGCTCGCCGCCGGCACCTCGAGGCGCTGCGGTGCGCGCGCGGTCACGTCGAGGCGGCCGAGCAGCGGCTGCGCGACAGCCGCGCCGGGGAGCTCGTCGCCGAGGAGCTGCGCGCCGCACAGCAGGCCCTCGGTGAAATCACCGGCGAGTTCACCAGCGAGGACCTGCTCGGACGCATCTTCGGCAGCTTCTGCATCGGAAAATAGCGCGCCGTCGGGAGACGTCCGGCGAGATCCAGTGAGTTCTCACGAAGTGCCTCGTTTTAAGGCATTTCGCCCCCTTCGTCCATTGCCCTCCACGGGCCGCCGCGGTACCGTGCCCTCATGGGTGCCCGACAGCGGGGGTTACACGATTGTCGTGGCGCACGCGGTGAATTTCCATGGGGCAGCGGCCATTCTCATGGGGCGCACATGGCGCTCACCGACGCGAAACTCCAGCGTTTGCAGGGGTAAAGAGCGGCGCTCTCAGCTCGCCGACGAGTGCACTGAGTAAACGGAGTCGGGCGCTACCGGCGGTTGAGCGGACGTCACCCCCTGTACGATAGCCTGCCTTCAATAAGGCAGGCCGAGTCGTCGGCTTGTTATAGGTTCAAAGCGGCGGGAGGGGCGCAGATGTGCCCCCATCGGTGCCCGCTCTGCGGGCGCTTCTCCCCGACGGAAAACGGCCGCCGCCGCCCAATCGCCACGACCTCAGGGTCCGGCCACGTCGCGGCCCCGGGCTCCCGTCAGGAGCCCGCAGGGCGAGTGACGGGATGCCCGGGCTCGAAGTCGACGGATCGGGGTTCATCGAACAATCCAGTACTGCTGCCATGAGTGACACGACCTCGGACTGCAAATTCCAGAAGGCAGGTGTTGCACGTCACATTGGCACAGGGGGTCCTTCGGCGCTCTCTCCGCCGATCAGCGCGTTAGCCAATCTCCCGACCTTCTGCATCGAAGTGAGCGATGCGCTCAGGCGAGCGGCGCATCGAACACGTAGCGCCCTGAGCCGACCGTCACGAGCGTGCGATGGCCGGCGGAGCGCACGTGCAATACGCCGAAGATGCTGCCGAGGGGCCGGCCGCCTTCGCGCACGCGCGTCGCCTCTGCGCAGGGCAGAACAACAGTGGCCAGCGCTCCGGCGGGAACTTCCACCCGCAGCCGCAAGCGGGTTTCCTCCTCGTTCTTTTCCCAGCCCGCGGCGACTTCACCGTCCACCGTCCGATAGCGCACCGAGACGCTGCGGATGCCCCTGACCGGCTGCGGCTCGATACGGATGCGCTCGCTGGCCGCTCGGTGCATGTCGATGCGCAGGCCCGCGAGCCCGCCGTAGAGCCACGCCTCGGCCTGACCGAGCATGAAGTGATTCTGCGAATTGTCCGGGTTGGCGTTCCAGGTCTCGGTCAGGGCGGTCGCGCCGCGCGCGAGCTGATAACCGTAACTCGGCGCCGTGGTCTGCGTGAGGATGTCGAGCAGCACGTCGCTGCGACCGCCGCGCATCAGCGCGAGAATCACGTACAGGTAGCCGATGTCGCCCGCGGTCACGTGATTGCCATGCGCGCGGATGTCGGCGACGAGATTCGCCAGCACCGCTGCGCGGTGCCGCGCCGGCACCAAGCCGATGGCGAGCGGCATCGCGTTGGCCGTCTGGCTGGCGCGATCGTATTCATTGGTCGCCGGATCGAACAGTGCGCGATTCAGCGCGCGGCGCACCGCCACGGCGCTGCGCGCAAAGCGCTGCGCGTCGGCCGCTCGCCCCAACACTCGGGCAATGGCCGCGAGCGTGGCGAGCAGCCGACAATAGGTGGCGGAAGCGGTGAGCCGCTTGCTCGTCAGCTGCGATTCGCCCGGCGGCTCCGGGCCCCAGTCGAACCAGTCGCCGAGCCCGTAGTCGAGCAGATTGCCCTGCGCGCGGGACGCCAGATAGGCCGCATAGCGGCACATGGCGGCATAGCCGGTCTCGAGCAGGCGCCGATCGCCGGTGAAGCGATACGCCGCCCATGGCGACAGCACGATGGCCGAGCCCCACTCCGGCGAGTCGCGGAACGCGGAGTTGCGGCCGTCGGGATCGATGAACGCCACGTATTCCGGCGCGATGCTCGGCACCAGCCCGGAGGGCCGCTGGCTGTCCATCATGTCGCGGAGCATCTTCTCGTAGACCGTCACCGCCTGCTCGTTATAGAAGACCGTGTCGGCATTGAGATAGCTCTGCTCCAGCCAGCCAAGTTTCTCGCGCTGCGGACAGTCGGTGAGCACGCTGAAACTGTTGCTGTGCAGCGCCTGCAGGATCAGCTGGTGGATGCGCTGCAGCAGCGGCTGGCCGGTCTCGAGCGTGCCGATCCGCGGCAGGGCGGCGTGCAGGAACTCCCCGCTCAGCTGGAGCAACTCCACTTCGCCCGGGCGCGCAGTGCCGCTCGGTGCCGCGCCTTCGACCTGCACGTAGCGGAAGCCGTAGTAGCTGAAACGCGGCCGCCAGTGCTCGAGAGCGCGGCCCGCGAGGGTGTAGGTGAACCAGACCGCATCCCCGGGGCCCGCCGCTGCGCTGCGTTGCGTGACACACCCGTCCGCCTCGAGCAGCTCGCCCGGCAGCAGCCGTACCGTGCGGCCGGCCGGTCCGCGCACGGCAATCACGGGCCAGCCCGAGAAATTCTCACCGAGGTCGTAGACGAACACGCCGGCTTTGGGCTGAGTCACCGTCACCGGCTCCAGGGTGCGCGCCACCCGCACCGGCGGGACGTTCTGGGCCCGCAGCCGCCCGCCGGGAGTCGCGACCCGGGTCGCGCGCGCCCAGGCCTCATGCCCGGCGAACTCCGGCCGATCCCAGCCCGGCAGGGCGGCCCGCGCGTCGTAATCCTCGCCCCCGTACACCGAGGACAGCACGATCGGCCCGGCATGGGTGCGCCATGACTCGTCGCTGAGCACCCACTGCTCGCGGCCGTCGGCAAACACCAGCCGCAGCTGCAGGATGAGCTTCGGCCGCCCGAAGCTGCCGACGAACTTGGTGTACCGGCCGGGATATTTCTCGACGTTGAAGAAGCCGTTGCCGAGCGCGACCGCGAGCACGTTCGCGCCCGGCTGCAGCAGTTCCGTCACGTCCAACGTATCGTACAGAACGGTCTTGCGGTAATCGGTCCAGCCGGGATTGAGCACGCTCGAGGTGGCGGGCCGGCCATTGACGCGCAGGGTGTACTGGCCGAGGCCGCACACGCTCAGCAGCGCGCGCACGGGCGGATTGTCGAGGATGAAGTCGCGGCGGAACAGCGGCATCGGGCGCGGTGCGCAGGGCGGGCTGCGGTTGATGGCCGGCGCCGGCAGGGGGCTCGGCGGCCAGTCCGGCCCGTCCGAAACCCATTGCGCCCGCCAATCGTCCGCATGGAGGATGCCCGTGGTGAACAGCGCCGGCGGGCTGAACTCACTGGGGCGGCCGCGCTGATCCCACACGCGCACCGCCCACCAGTAGTGGCTTTGCGAGTGCAGCGGCAGATCCCGTTGCGGGGCTACACGCAATGTGCCGCCTGACTGGCGGCCGCTGTTCCAGACGCCCCCGCGGCCCGCGCGGATCGCCGCCGCCGACCGGGCGACGATGACCTGCCAGGCACCCTGGCCGAGCACGCGCCGCTGCGGATTCCGGGCCGCGAGGCTCCACGCGAATCGCGGCCGGCGCGTGTCGATGCCGTGCGCGGCGGAGCGCCACTCCACCTGCAGGTCCACGGCGCTTACGTCGCAGGGCCCCGGCGGTGCGGCGGTGGACTGTGCCCGGCTGACCCCGGAAACCGCCGGCCCGCCCAGCGCGAGCAGCCGCAGCAGCGCGCGTCTCGAGGTCATGTTGCGCGCGCCCAACAATCGCCGTCGTCCAAAAATATGGTCTCCCGTTTCATATTATGAGATTCCTCTTGCGCCGCCCCGTCCGCCAATGGTATTTATATTTATATACGAAGATATCGTCCGCCTGTAAACGACGCTGCGGGCGGAGCCGCCAAGTATCGCGGCATCAGGCGTTCGCGCAACTGCACTGCATCAACAGACTGAGGGGGATTGATCATGAAGCTTACGTCAAGGCTCGTGTCCGGGGCCGTTGCCCTGGCCATGGCGGGTGCCATCCCCGCCTGGGCCAAAACTGCCGGACCCGGACCCCAGGCCGCCTCGTCCGCCAACCCGACCGCGGCGAGCGAGAACAATGCCAAGAAGACCGCGCAGCCGGCGGTTCTGAAAGAGGTGGTGGTGAGCGGCATCCGAGCCAGCATGGAGAGCGCGCTCAATATCAAGCGCTTCTCCGATACGATCGTGGATGCGATCGTTGCCTCCCAGATCGGCAAGCTTCCCGATGTCACCGCCATCGACGCTCTGCAGCGCATCCCCGGCATTCAGATCAGCCGCCAGCTCGGGGAAGGCGGCGGCACGGTCAACATCGGCGGCTCGGTCATCATGAGCGGATATGAAATCCGCGGCCTGCCCTACGCGGAAACGACCCTCAACGGCCGCGAAGTGTTCAGCGCGCAGGGCGACCGCGTGCTGAATCTCGAGGACATCCCCTCGGCGCTGCTGGCCGGCATCGAGGTCTACAAAGACCCCACGGCGAGCCTGATCGCCGGCGGTCTGGCCGGCACGGTCAATCTGCGCACCCACAAGCCGTTCGATTTTGCCGGGCGGGAACTCGACTTGAGCGCCGGGGAAACCTACGGCGACATGGTCGGCACGGCCAAGCCTAACTTCAACGTGCTCGGCAGCGACATCTGGCACACGGGTATCGGCAAGATCGGGGCGCTGCTCGATGTGTCCTACCACGACCGGGCGTACCGGGAAGACGGCATTACCAACAGCGCGATCGCCACCAGCACCACCGCGGTGCCGGGCAAGACGATCAATTTCACCAACGGCGTCTATAACACGATGTTCGTCGGCAACCGCCACCGCATCGGTGTCGATGCCGTGCTGCAGTGGCAGCCGACCCAGGACTTCCAGACCTACGCCGAGGCGACCAGCGAGGACTTCACCTGGGCACAGAATCAATACACCTTCTATACGCAGGGTCTCGCCGGTTACCAGGCCGGCCTCGCCGGCGTCGTGAACCAAATCGTGCCTGGTTCGGTGACGCTGTTCCCGGGCACCAACAACGTGCAGTCGATCACTTTCCAGAACGCGCTCGACAGCACCGTCGGCGCCTGGCGCACCGTCGAAGACGTCAACCGCCAGTTCAACCTGCATGCCAGATGGACCCCGATCCCGTGGACCGTCACGGGCGACATCAGCTACACGAAGGCCACCGAGCGGCTGAACAACCCGGCGGTCGACATCGGCGCCTTCGGGCCCCAGACGCCGACGCCACCGACGCTGACGCAGATCAACTCGCTGTCGGGCGTCACGCGCTCGGTCGTCAACGGCTTCAATCCTCTGGACCTCGCTTACTACGGAGGCGAGAACTTCAGCTACCAGAGCTACCTGTACGACACGGAGCAGCATTTCCGCGGTGACGAGACGGCCGCTACGCTCAACGTGAGCTACGCCTTCGCACACGGGTTCCTCAGCTCGATCGAAAGCGGCATCCGCTGGGCGGACCGCAAAGACGCCTTCAACCAATGGTCCACGTTCGCGAACATCGTGAGCAGCCAGGTTCAGGCCAACTCCCAGTGGTTCAACCCGGTGCCGCTGAGCCCGTTCTTCTCGGCCGCCTCGTCGGTGCCGATTGATCCGCCGTACGTCGTGTTCGACCCCAACCAGCTGCACTTCAACAGCGCAGCGGTGTATTCCGCGTTCGGCGCGCCGGCGCCGACCGACAACGGGACAGCCGACTACCGCATCGATGAGCGCAGCTACGAGGGCTTCGTCCAGTTGAACTTCGCGGAGAATATCGGCATTCCCATGTCGGGCAACATCGGCGTGCGCCTGGCGCGCCACGAGGACTTCATGAGCGGCGAAGTCGGCACCGGCGGCGTTTACACACCGGCGAATTTCTCGCACGGGGAGACCGACCCGCTGCCAAGCCTCAACCTGCTGTTCAAGCTGACCCACGACCTGCAGTGGCGGATCGCGGCCTCCAAGGCGATCGCCTACCCGGACTTCAGCCAGATCCGCCCGTCCATCAGTCTCCTGCCCGCGCAGGGTGCTGCAAGCGGCGGCAACCCCAACCTGAAGCCGATGACCGCTACGCAGGTCGACACGTCGCTCGAGTACTATTTCGCACGCGGCTCGGCGCTCACTGCGGATGTGTTCTACAAGCGCATGAGCAACTTCTGGCTCTCCGAGACACAGCAGAGCGCCTTTACCATCAACGGAGTCAATTACAACCTCACGGGCGCGGTCGACGGCGGCAGCGCCACCGTCAAGGGCGCGGAACTCGGTTACCAGCAGTTCTTCCGCAACCTGCCGGGCTGGCTGAGCGGACTGGGCATCGCGGCCAACTACACGTACATCGATGCCTCGGCGCCGACGGCGGTGGCCGGCCAGACGACGACCCTGCCGGGCCTCTCGAAGGACAGCTACAACCTGATCGGCATCTACGAGAAGGGACCCATCTCCTTCCGTGTCGCGTACAACTGGCGCAGCGCGTTCTACAGCTCGCTGTACGCCGGTTCGAATGCTCAGCTGGCGGCCAACCCGATCTACACGGCGAGTTACGGCTGGCTGGACGCCTCGCTGGAATACAACGTCACGCAGCACATCCAGGTGTATGTCGACGGCTCGAACCTGCTGCGCACGAAACTCGTGTCCTACTACGGCGTGCCGACGCTGCCGCAGGGCGCGACGATCGATGACCGGCAGGTGATGCTCGGCGTGAACGTCAAGTTCTAAGGAGATTGAAGAGACAGCCATGATCGACCAACAGCGACGGACGCTCCTCGCGGGACTGTTGGCGGCGACTGGCGTTGGGCTGGGTCAGGGGGCCGGGGCTGCCGTGCCGGCCGCGTTGCGCGGCGGCAGGGCCCCCGGCCCGGATTTCCCGTCCGGGCGCCCGCGCGGCGCGGGCGCCAATCTGCCGGGCATCGCGCCGTTCAGGACTCCCTACAAGCTCGGGCGTCGGATCCTTGCGCGCTCGGGCGTGCCCGGCAGCTTCGACCGGCTGAAGGTGGACTGCCCGTTCGTGTTCGAGAACTGCGGCCGCTTCTACATGACCTACCTCGGGTTCGACGGCATCGGCTACCAGACCGGGCTCGCCGAGTCCGATGATCTCGAGCACTGGCGCCGTGCCGGCCTGATCCTGCGGCGGGACCGGGACAACCCGATCATCCGCTACAACATCGCCCTGATGTCGATCCTGCACGAGGACGGACTGCACTCCAAGGGTTCGCTCATCAAGGTCGACGGGCGCTACGTCGGCGCCTGGCACGCCTATCCGCGGCCGGGCTACGAGCAGGGGCCGGCGGTCATCGGGCTTGCCTGGACGGACGATCTCTACCACTGGGAGCTCACCGAGCCGATCCTGAGGCCCGATCCGGCGTACCCCTGGGAAGCCGGCGGGCTCTACAAGCCGTACCTGATCCGCAACGACGGCCGGTATTACATTTTCTACAACGCCAAGACGGACAAGTCGCGTGACTGGATCGAGCAGATCGGCATTGCGACCTCACCGGATCTGAAGACCTGGACCCGCTATCCGGGCAACCCTGTCATTCATCACGGCGGCCCGGCTGCGTGGGACGCGCGCTTTGCAAGCGACCCATGCGTGGTCCGCTGGGGTCCGTGGTGGGGCGTGTATTACTACGGCTTTGCCAATGACGGTCACGCGCGCGACCTGCTCGCGCTTGGCACGGACCCGTATCACCTCACCAAGGTCCCGGAGATCATGCTGAACGTGGGCCCGCCGGGATCGATCGATGACACCTTCGCGCACAAGCCGTCGATCATCTACGCGAAGGACACTCTGTATCAGTTCTACTGCTGCGTCAGCGGCAGTTGGCCGCACGATGACCGCGCCATCTCGGTGGCGCGCTCGCGGCCCTGGACGAGCTAAACAGATCCAGCCCCCGCGAGGCGCCGCGCCAGGATGGCCGGCGCCTCGCATTCTGCGCACAGCGCCCTACTGCAGGTTGACGAACAGCCCCCCGTCGACCAGTACCGAGGCGCCCGTGACATAGCGCGCCAGATCCGATGCCAGGAACACCACGCAGCCGGCGACATCCCGCGCCTCACCCAGCCGCCCGAGGGGGATGCGCTTTTCCATGTAGGCGCGCTTGGCCGGATCGGCGAGATCCTCCCTGTTGATATCCGTCGCGATGGTGCCCGGCATGACGGAATTGCAGCGGATCCCATAGGGCCCGAGCGCGATCGCGCACGACTGCATCAGCGAGTGCACGCCGGCCTTGGTCGGTGTGTAATGCGCCTGCATCCCGCCGCCGACCAGCGCGCTGATCGAGCTGATCGCGATCAGCGCCCCGCCGGTGCCCTGCTGCTTCATCTGCCGCGCCGCCGCCTGTGTCATGTAGTACGCGCCGTGCAGGTTCACGGCCATGGTCCGCTCGAACACCTCGAGCGGCGTATCCAGAAACGCGTGAAACGGGCAGATGCCCGCGTTGCTCACGAACACGTCCACGCCCCCGAGCGCCGCGGCCGCGGCCGAGACGAACCGCTCGGCGGATTCCGGGCGCGCCACATCGCCTTCCACTTCGACAGCGTGCCGCCCCAGGCGCGCGACCTCGGCGAGGGTCTCCTCCATCCCCTCGCGGTCCTTGAACCAGTTCAAGGCCACATCGGCGCCGTGGCGCGCGCACTCGATGGCCGTGGCGCGGCCGATGCCGCGCGAGGCACCGGTGATCAGGACGTTCTTGCCTTCGAGCAGCATGGCGCTCACCTCAATGCACGGAATGGCCGGCGGCCGGGCGGGCAAGGATTTTCAGCGCGTATGGCATGCCGCTCGCCGTGCGCGGCAACCGCACCGCCAGGCCATCGGCAGTCTGTTGCCAGCGGATCGGCCGCGGATCGCCGAGGAGCTGCACCTGGGTGATGGGCCCGGGCAGATACGGCGTCGCGCGGTACAGCGTCTCGATCAGCGCCTTGCCGTCGCGCGGGCGGACCATGCCAAGCGCATACACCACACCGTGCTTGCGTGTGAAGCGGAAATCCTCCGGGGTGTAGCGCTGGCCATTGTCCCGGCCCTTGGGCGAGCGCGTCGGACCCTCCCCGTAGAGCACCCAGGGCCGCGTGCCGTAGATCGCCTGACCGTTCACCCTCAGCCATGCTCCCATCGCGAGCAGGATGCGTCGCACCTTGCCCGGAATCGTTCCGTTGGCGCGCGGCCCGATGTTCAGCAGCATGTCGCCGTTCTTGCTGACGATGTCGATCAGGTCGGTGAGCAGGGAGCGGGCGCTGCGATACTTGTCATGGCGCACGTACCCCCAGGAGTCCAGGCTCACCGACGTGTCGCTTTCCCACGGCCGCAGCCGCAGCGTATCGAGCTTGCCGCGCTCGATGTCGAGCACGGCGGTCCCGGCCGGGAACGCCTGCAGCTTGTACGTCAGGACGACTCCCTGGTGGCGTGCCGCGGCGACGTCATAGTAATACGCGGCCATGCGCTTCAGATACGGCGCGAACGCCGGCTGATTGATCCACCAGTCAAAGTAAAGGAAATCCGGGTGATACTCGTCGACGAGTTCGGTGCTGCGCGCCAGCCAGTCCTGAAGGAACGCCTTCGAGGGCGGCAGCCAGTCCTGCAGCTGATTCGGGTCGGGCTCGCCGCGCGAGTGGTCTGCGGGCAGATGCATCGGCTCGGCGGGGCCGTAGAGGCCCGCATAGCGGGGATTGTTGAGGTCCGCATCGTACTTCGTGCCCGGGTGATACCACCACCAGTGCTCGGCCCGGTGCGAGGAGACGCCGAAGCGCATGCCCTCGGCACGCACCGCCTTCTCCAGCTCCCCGACCAGGTCCTGCTTCGGACCCATGCGCACCGCGTCCCACAGCGTGAACTTCGAGTTGTACTCGGCGAATCCGTCGCAATGCTCGGCCACCGGCACCACATAGCGGGCCCCCGCCTGCTTGAACAGTGCGGCCCAGGCCTTGGGATTGAACTTCGCCATGGTGAAATGGGCGATGAAATTCCGATAGCCGAACTTCGACTGCGGGCCGTAGACCGCGCGCTGGTAATCGTAGGCGAGCGAGCCCTGGACGTACATGTCGCGCGAGTACCACTCGTTCTGAAACGCCGGCACCGAGAACACGCCCCAGTGGATGAAGATGCCGAACTTGGCGTTCCGGAACCAGCGGGGCACGTGATAGGCCTCGAGGGAATGCCAGCGGGCTTTGAACGGGCCACGACGGATCCTGGCCGCCACCTCGTGCATCTGCCGATGCAAGGCCTGCTCATAGTCCTTCGGCTCATCCCAGAGCGGCGGGAAGGTATGCACGCTGCGCACCTGCGCGGCCGGCCGGCTCGCCGCCGCCGCCCCGGGCGGCAGCGCGCCCAGGATCAGGCCGAACGCGGCGAGCAGGGAATATTTCAGCGCCCGGGGCGCGCGGTCAGGCGCGCGGCGGGGAACGCAACGGAGGCTGTAGAACATGTCGAACTCGTTCGCTCGATGGACGAAGTGTGGATACGGTGGAATGACTCATCCCCGAAAGGCGCGTGCGAGGACCGCGACGCCCTGGGAGCGCAGCGTCAGCGTTCGAACGACGTGGCCCGGATGCAGTACGTCGTGCATGTCGTAGGGCAGACGCACCGTGCGGGCGGTCTCGCCATGGTTGATGATGATCAGTACCTCGCGCCCCGCGCCGACCCGCCGCATCAGCTCGACGCCGCGCGGCAGCACGCCGAACGGTGAGCGTACGCGCGCTTGCGCAAGCAGTCGCTCGACGAATGCGTGCATCAGCTGCCGATCGAGGATGGTGCCCAGGTAAATGATGGCGCCGTGCCCGTAGCGGTGCTCGACCGCCGCCGGCTCGCCAGTGAGCCAGGCGTTGCCCGCCCCGTAGCGCAGCAGCACCCGCGTCGCGTCCGAGCGCGGTGTCAGCGCCTCCGCCCAGATCCGCCCGATGCCGCGGCCGGCGGCGCCGTGCACCGCGACGGGCGCATCGAGCGCGTAATACTGCTGTACCCGAGCGCCGAGCAGCGGCACCAGCGGGCCGGGCTGGCGCTCGACGTTGAGGCGGCTGTACTGATCCTTCATGCCGCTGCGCGGGCCGAGCACCAGTATGCCCCCGCCGAGCACGTACGCGCGCAGATGGCGCGCCAGCGGGCGGCAGATCACGTTCAGGCTCGGCGCGAAGACGACCCGGTACTGCCCGAGCGGCGCACCTGCCGAGACGATGTCCACCGAGTGAGTCAGGTTCTCGAGCGGACGGTAGTAATCGAGCAGCACGCGCAGCTGGTGGTAGCGACGGGTCTGGCGCTGGAAGTCGATTGCCCAGCGGCTGTCGTACGAGACGAGCAGCGCCGCCCGCGACCGCGGGCTCGTGCCGGCGATGACGGCGGATGCGCGCTTGAACTCCCCGCCGATGCGCCGCACTTCGGCGTACAGCGGCTCGGGCCTGCCGTCCGGTCCGACCAGCGTGCCGTGGTACTGCTCCTGGCCGCCGAGCGCGCTGCGCCACTGCCAGTAGAGCACTGCATCGGCGCCGTGTCCGATCGACTCCCAGGTCATCGCGCGCACGGCGCCCTTAACCAGCGAGTTGTTGACGGGTGCCCAATCGACGAAGCCGGGCTGGGCCTCCATGACCCAGTAGTCCTGCCGTTTCCAGCCGCGCACGAAATCGCTCATTGCGCCGTTGCGGTAGAAATCGAGCTGGCCTTCCCCGACGTAGTCGTCCCAGGCCGCGATATCGAGCGGACGGGTGATCACATAGTGATCCCAGTTGTCGCTCCAGCCGAGACCGCCGATGTTGGTGGTGACGAACTGCCGCGGCGCGATGTGCGCGCGCAGCGCCTGCAGCTGATTGCGTTGGAACCCGAGCCAGGTGGCGGTGACGAACTGCCGGTGCGCGAGCATCAGCCCGGGGTTGCCGGGCAGGGCATTCAGCGGGATCTGGCTCCAGGCGGTGTAGGTCTGGCTCCAGTACGCAGCAGTCCAGTCGCGATTGAGCGCCGCGAGCGTACCGTAACGGCGCTTGAGCCACAGCTGGAACCGCCGCCGCGTGCCGGCGTCGTACGACTCGTTGGTGTACTCATTGTCGATCTGCCAGCCGATGACGTCCGGGTTGTGGCCGAAGCGCCTCGCGAGGCGGGTGACGATGTCGCGGCAGAATTTCCGATAGAGCGGACTCGCGTACGAGAACTGCCGGCGGTTGCCGTGCTGGGCCGTCCGTCCGTCGGCATGCACGCGCAGCACCTGCGGATAGCGGCTCGTCAGCCACACCGGCGGCGCATCGGTCGGTGTGCCGATCACGACGTAGATGTGGTGCCGTGCCGCCTGCGCAATGGCGCGCGCCAGCCAGCCGAAGTGATAGACGCCCTGGTGCGGCTCGAGTCTGCTCCAGGCAAACTCCCCGACGCGCACCACATTGATGCCCGCGGCCTGCATCAGGGCAAGGTCCCTCGGCCAGCGGGACTCGGGCCACTGCTCCGGGTACCAGGCCGCGCCGAGCCACAGCCGGCCGAGCGCGGTGCGCGCGGCCGGGGACGGCATGCGCGGGTGCACGGGGGCAGCGGATGCCGCGCGGCCGCCGGCGGTGAAGGCCAGCGCGGCGAAGGCGGCTGCGCAGGCTACGCGCGATCGAACGAAACGCTTCATGTGAGCGGCGCCAGCAGCACGCTGACTTCATGGGGTGCGAGCTTTATCGTCCGGCGGGCCGGACCGCCGGAGAGCAGCGGTGAGGCCGGCGCCGGCAGGCGCACAGAGTGAGGCTTGCGTCCATGGTTGATGAGGATCCACACACGCTTGCCGTCACCGAGCCGCTCGCACACCTCGACGTTGCGCGCCACCCTCGCAATGAGAGGGTGAACGTTCGCCGCTCGCGCGAGCTCATCGAGCACGGTGCTCATCAGTGGGGGATCGAGCCATGCACCGATATACGTAATGGATCCCTTGCCCACGCGGCGCGTGATGATGGCGGGCGTGCCGTTCAGCCAGCCGTTGCTTTTGCCGTAACGCATCAGCACGCGGGTATCGGGCGCCTGCGGAACCAGCGTCTCGGCCCAGACGGAGGCATGTCCCGAGCCGAGCCGCCCGATGAGCGGCACGGGCTTCAGCAGCGAGTAGTACTCCCCGACGTGACCACCGAGGAGCGGCACCAGCGGACCGGGCTGGCGCTCGGCCCACAGCGCATCGTACGGGTCCTTCATGCCGCTGCGCGGGCCCAGGACCAGGTGGCCGCCTGCGCGCACGTAAGCGGCCAGATGATGCGCCTCGGCGCGCGAGAGCACGTTGAGCGCGGGCGCGACCACCAGCCGGTAACGCCCGAGCGGCGCGCGCGGCGAGATCACGTCCACCGACTGCGCGAACCGCTCGAGCGGCTTGTAGAACGCCGTGAATTCGCGCACGACACCGAAGCGAACAGTCTGGCGCTGAAAGTCGATGGCCCAGCGGCTGGCGTAGGACTGCAGCAGCGCCACGCGGCTGCGCGGCGCCGTGCCCGCAAGCGCCGGGCCGGCGAGCGCGAATTGCGCGCCGATAGCCTGCACCACCCGGTACGCCGGCACCGGCTCGCCGTCCGGCCCGACGAGCGTGCCGTGGTACTGCTCCTGGCCATTGAGCGCGCTGCGCCACTGCCAATAGAGCACCGCGTTGGCGCCGTGCCCGACGTCCTGCCAGGCGAGCTCGGGCATGCGGTACGGCGGCAACGCCGCGTTGACCGGAGCCCAGTCGACGAACGCCGGCTGCGTCTCCATCACCCAGAAGTCCCGGCGCTTGTAGCCGCGCACCAGATCATCCTGAACGGCGTTCTCGAGCCAGTGAAAATGGCCGTCCGGGACGTAATCGTCCCACGCGGCGAGAGTCAGCTCGCGGCTGATCGCGTATTGATCGAACTGATCGCCCCAGTGGGTCGTGTTGGTGGTGATGAACTGGCGCGGCGCGGCGTGGCGGCGGATCGCCCGGACCTGGTTTTCCACGTAACTGGACCAGGTCGCGCTCACGAAGCGCTTGAAGTCGAGCAACAGGCCGGGGTTCTCGCCCTGGGCGCGCATCGGCACCTGGCTGAAGTGATCGTACGTCTGGCTCCAGTACGCGGTCGTCCAGTGACGGTTGAGCGCGGCGATGGTGTGATACTTGCGCCGCAGCCAGGCGTGGAACTGGCGGCGGGTCTCGGCATCGAACGAGGGCGGACCCATCTCATTGTCGATCTGCCAGCCGATCACGTCGGGGTTGTGCCCGAAGTGCTGCGCCAGGCGCGCGGCGATGTCGCGGCAGAACTTGCGATACCGCGGGCTCGAGAAGGAGAACTGCTGGCGGTTGCCGTGCTGCGCCCGCCGGCCGTCGGCATGCACGCGCAGGGTCTGCGGGTAACGGCTTGTCAGCCAGGCCGGCGGGGCGGCGGTGGGCGTGCCGATGACCACGAAGATGTGGTGGCGCGCCGCCGCCGCGATGGCGCGCTCGAGCCAGCCGAAGTGATACTCGCCCTGGCGCGGCTCGAAGGTGCTCCAGGCGAACTCCCCGACGCGCACGACGCGGATGTGCGCCGCCTGCATCAGGGCGAGGTCCTTCGGCCAGCGCGACTCGGGCCACTGCTCCGGGTACCAGGCGGTTCCGAGCAGCAGCGCAGGCGGCGCGGCCCGGGCCGCCTGCGCCGGCCGGCCCGAGATCAGGCTGCCGCCGAGCAGCATGAGACCGAGCAGCGCGGCGCGCGCGGCGGATCCGCGCCCGCGCGCCGGCGAGTGGCCCTCAGAGTTCAGCAGCATGAGCATCTCCGGGTGCGAGGCGAGAACCGGAGCGCAGGGCCCCGGGGCGCAGTGTTTCACTCCGTGAAATTATAGTCCACAATATGAGATATGGGGACCGCTCTTCAGGGTCGAGGCGTGACGTCCCGATGCAGTCCCTTCCGCCAGACGAGTGCCCGCATGCCAAAACCACTCTTCCCCCGCCTGACCCCCGCGAAAGCCGCGAGTCTCCTCATCGGCTGCGTCCTGATGTCTGCGACGGCCGCGGTGCAGGCGCGACCCGCCGCAGCGACTGTCTCGTCCCCGGCGGGATACAGCGTCGCGCACTCCACCATTGGCGCACTGATCGCCAACCCGAAGACCCGCGCCATTCTCGACGGGTACGTGCCGGGATTCAGCGCCACACGTGTCGCCGACCGGGGCCGGCACATGACGCTGAAGGCGGTGCAGCCCTTCGATTCGACGCGGCTGACGGACGCGGTGCTGGCGAAGATCGACGCCGCGCTCGCGCAGGTGCCCGCCGCGCCCGAGCGAGTCGAAGTGCGCCAGCCGCCCAATGGCGCGACGAACATTGCGGATGCCGAGCTCGATCCGGCACGCAGACTCAAGCTCTCTCAGCTCCAGAGCGCGCTGCATCGTCCGCTGCCGGAGCAATATATCTGGACACGCGTGCACAAAGCGAGCGCATACGGTCTGGGACCGCACTATTTCCGGCGCGCCTTTGACGTCACGGCGCCCCCGGCGCACGCCACGCTTTATGTGGCCGGCCCGCGCCGCGCCACGATTTATCTCAACGGCAGGGAAGTGGGCCACTTCCAGCTGAACCTGGACTTCCCGATGGGCATTCGCGTGTATGAATGCGACGTCACCGGCCTCGTGCGTGCGGGCCGGAACGTGCTCGCCATCAAGGCGGTGCGCGGGCCGCTGGCCGGCAATGAGGCCGAGGATGCCGTCAGCCGGCATCTGCGCGACGGGAAGGTGCTCGCCGTGATGATCGTCCCGGCGCAACGTGCGATGCAGGCGACACCGCTGGTGATGAGCGATGCGCATTGGCGAGCCACCGCGGGGCCGGTGCCGAGGGGATGGCAGGATCCGCGCTTCGATGCATCGAGCTGGCCGCAAGTCGATGCCCTCGGCGGCATCGAAAGCTCGATCGGCCTGTTCCAGGCTAACGCCGACGCGGGCATGTACGCCTGGCCGGGCTATGACGGGATTTCGCCGTTTCTTGCGCACTATGCGCTCGAGGCCATGGAGGTGCGCCGCGTTTCGGCCGGTGTGGGCGCGATCAACAACCTCCACGCGCTGACCGCAGATTGGCACGGCGGTGACTTCACCGTGACGCTGCCCCGCGCGCACGTTTCGCTGCAGAGCGCCCCGCAGGTCGAGCTCGATTTCGGACGCGAAGTGAACGGCCGCATCGAACTGCAATCCGATTCGGACGCGCCCGCTCAAGTGACTGTGCAGTACGGCGAATCCGAGGCCGAGGCCCTGATGCAGCCGTACCTGGGTGTGGACCCGGTCTATCTGCCGCCGCATGGCACCGCATACGGACCGAAGAGCGCATTCCGCTACGCCGTCATCCGCTTCACCGGCGGGCGCTCGACCCCATTGCGGACGATTCGTCTCGATGGCATCGCGTATCCGGTGAGATACCAGGGGTCGTTCGAGTCCTCCGATCCGCTGCTCAACAGAATGTGGGCCATCGGCGCCTACACGGCGCACCTGTGCATGCAGGATGACATCTGGGATGCGCCCAAGCGGGACCGCAACCGCTGGATGGGTGATCTCGACGTGAGCGGGCGCACCATCGCCGATGTATTCGGCGATCACTTCCTGATGCGCGACACGCTCAACCGCCTGCTCGGCCCTGAGCCCATCAAGCAGCACGTGAACGGCATTCCCGGCTACTCGGCCTTCTGGGTGACCGGTGAGCGTGAGTATTACCTGCATACCGGCTCGCTGCAGCAGCTGCGCAGCGTGCACACGCGCCTCGTGCAGCTGCTGCAATACATGGAGAAGGATCTCGACCGCCGCGATCTGTTCTCCGACCTGACGCACGCCTGGCCGTTCGTGGACTGGGCGCCGGGCATGAGCGGCTACACCGCCCAGACGCGCATGGCGACTCAGTTCGAATACTATGCGGCGTTCAAGGACGGCGCCTATCTGCTGCGCGTGTTGCACGATGAGAAGAACGCTGCACGCATGGCGAGCGAAGCGAGCGCGCTCAAGGCCGCGGCGCAGAAGTACATGCGGGATGCGCACGGCACGTTCGGGGATCGCTGGCAACCCAATGCCTACGCCGTTCTCTCGGGCGTCGCGAACCAGGCTCAGTACGCGGCGATCTGGCACCAAGTGCTTGCGCAGGCCGGCAATCCTAAATACCGCTCCTACATCATCACGCCGTATTACAACTTCTACGTCGTCAGCGCGATGGCCAAGATGGGGCACCGGCGCGCGGCACTGAACTGGATCCGCCGCTACTGGGGCGGCATGGTGCGCGAGGGCGCGACCAGTTTCTGGGAGGGCTACAACCCGACCTGGTTCAAGGGCTATCTCTTCCACGAGTCCCTGCAGGCCGACAATGTGTCGGGTTTCAGCGTGAGCCTGGCGCACGGCTGGTCGAGCGGCGTCACGCCGTGGTTGATGAGCCAGGTGCTGGGCATCCGGCCGACCGCCGGCGGATTCGCGCGCGTTGACATCCGGCCGGACCTGATCGGCCTGGAGTGGGCGAAAGGGTCGGAACCGACGCCGCATGGGCTGCTGCGCGTCGCGATCCGCAATGCGCACGGTTACATCACGACGATTCATCTGCCCGCGCAGGTCGTGGCGCGGGTGTCCGTGCCGGTTCCCGCTCCCGGTGCACCGGTGCTGGTCAACGGCAGGCCCAGGGCGAGCCGGCCTGCCGACGGCGGTAAGCGCGCCATCGTGATGCTGAAAGGAGCGGGCCGATACGTCCTGACCAGCCGTTAGGGCTCCCCGGGGACCCCCGCTCAGCGCCGCTGCGAGCCGACGCGCGACCGCGCCTTGGCGCTGCCGGCCGCTTGCCGCTGCTGCGGCGCGGCGGGGTGCCGGCCCGTCCAGCCGAGATCCTCGCTGATGCGCTGCGCGGTGGTGAGCACATCCCGGCTCAGCGTGTGCATACGCTGGTCGCTCATGTACTGCGCCGCGCTCGAGACACTGATCGCCGCGATGGTGCGGCCGGCGACGTCGCGGATCGGCGCGGCGATGCAGCGGATCTGATCCTCGTTCTCTTCCAGATCGAACGCGTATCCGACGCGCGCGTAGCGGCGCATGCGCTCGAGCCACTCCTGCAGGCTCATCTCGCTTCGCCGCTCGGCGCGCTCGCTGCGAAACAGCTCCACCCAGGCGTCGTCGTCGAGATCGAGGATCAGCGCCTTGCCGAGCCCGGTGGAGCTTACCGGCTGCAGCTCGCCGATCCGCGAGCTGATATTGATGCGGCGCTTGCCCGGGACCTTGTCGAGGTACAGCACGTGGCCGTGGTCGAGCACGCCGAGGTGCACGGTGTCCTCGGTGAGCAGCGCCAGGCGCTCCAGATGCGGCGCCGCCACGCGCGGCAGATCGAGCTCATCTCGCACCCGGAAGCCGAGCTCGAGCAGCTTGGGGCCGAGGCTGTAGCCGCTGTGCGGCACGAACGACAGATAGCGCCGGTCGGTCAGCGCCGAGGCCAGACGGTGTGTGGTGCTGCGCGTCAGGCCGAGCCGCGCCGCCAGGTCGCCGAGCTTGATCGGGCCCTCGGCGACGACGTCGATCACGTCGAGTCCGCGCAGCAGCGTCTGGCTGCCGAGGCGGGCGCGCTGCGGCGCCTCACCGCGCGCGGCGAGGTGCTCGTCCCGGCCTGCGTGTCGCGTGCTTCTCATTATGTGGTACCCGTATTAGTATGTGGGACAGGGGCCGCGGCCGCAACCACAGCGACCCGCAGCCCGTCCGTCCGCCCCCGACCTGAGACCCGACGCAGTACATGACGTTCCCGCTGATCCGACAAGTGCGCGCCTTCGTCATCCGCGGCGGTGGCGCCGATTACCACGACCAGGCCGGCGCCCACTGGATAGACGATCACATCGCGACGCCCATGAGCCGCTATCCGGAGTATCGCCAGAGCCGGCGCAGCTTCGGCATCAACGTGCTCGGCACGCTGGTAGTGGAAATCGAAGCGGCTGACGGCACGATCGGATTCGCGGTGACCACGGGCGGGGAGCCGGCCGCCTACATCGTCGAGCATCATCTCGCCCGTTTTCTCGAGGGCCGTGATCCGGCGTGCGTGGAGCAGATCTGGGATCAGATGTATTTCGCGACCCAGTACTACGGGCGCAAGGGCCTGGTCGTGAACGCCATCTCCGGCGTCGACCTCGCGCTGTGGGATCTGCTCGGGCGGCTGCGCCGCGAGCCGGTCTATCAGCTGCTCGGCGGCAAGGTCCGCGAGGAACTCATCTTCTATGCGACCGGCTCGCGGCCGGATCTGGCCGAGAAGCTCGGGTTCATCGGCGGCAAACTGCCGCTGCATCACGGTCCGGCCGAAGGCGAACAAGGTCTGCGGCGCAATCTCGAGGCCCTCGGCGAGATGCGCAGCCGCGTGGGCCGCGACTTCTGGCTCATGCTCGATTGCTGGATGAGCCTCGATCTTCCCTACGCGGTCAGGCTGGCGCATGGCGCGCAGGCGCACGGCTTGAAATGGATCGAGGAGGCGCTATCGCCCGATGACTACTGGGGTTACGCACAGCTGAAGCGTAGCACGCCGCCCGGGATGTTGGTGACTACCGGGGAGCACGAAGCGACCCGCTGGGGATTCCGAATGCTGCTCGAGATGGACTGCTGCGACATCATCCAGCCCGACGTCGGCTGGTGCGGCGGGCTCACGGAACTGCAGAAGATCGCCGCGCTTGCCGATAGCCACGGCGCATTGGTGATCCCGCACGGCTCGAGCGTCTACAGCTATCACTTCGTCATCACGCGCCACAACAGCCCCTTCGCGGAATTCCTCATGATGGCGCCCGAGGCCGACCGCGTCGTGCCCATGTTCCACCCGCAGCTGATCGGCGAGCCGGTGCCCGTCAACGGGCGGCTGAAGCTTCCCGACACGCCGGGCTTCGGCGTCGAGCTCAACCGCGGCCTGCCGCTGCACCGCCCGTATCCGCGCTGAGCCGTCCGCCCCGTCTTCCCCCCGATTCACGCTGCTGCAGGAAATCGATCGCTACGCCATGAAACTGTTGCGCTACGGCCCCGCCGGCCATGAACAGCCCGGACTCATCGACGGACACGGCACGCTCCGCTCGCTGGCTGGGCAGATCCCGGACCTCGACGCCGCGCATCTCGCGCCGGCGAGTCTGGCGCGGCTGGCCGCGATCGATCCTGCGAGCCTGCCGGCCGTCGCCGGCAGCCCGCGCCTCGGCGTGCCCGTCGCCGGCACGCGCAAATTTCTCGCCATCGGCTTGAACTACGCCGACCACGCCGCGGAATCCAACCTGCCCATCCCCACCGAGCCGGTGGTGTTTACCAAGGCCGTCAGCTGCCTGCAGGGCCCGAACGACGCGGTCATGCTGCCGAAGGATTCGCGCAAGAGCGACTGGGAGGTCGAGCTCGGTGTCGTGATCGGAACGACGGCCCGCTACGTCGAGGAGCGCGACGCGCTGGACTACGTCGCCGGCTACGTCGTGGTCAACGATCTGTCCGAGCGTGAGTACCAGATCGAGCGCGGCGGCACCTGGGACAAGGGCAAGGGCTGCGACACCTTCGGGCCGGTCGGCCCGTGGCTGGTGACGCGCGATGAAGTCGGCGACGTGCAGAACCTCGGCATGTGGCTCGAGGTCAACGGCGAGCGCAAGCAGACGGGCAACACGCGCACCATGATCTTCGCAGTCGCGACTCTGGTGAGCTACGTCAGCCGCTTCATGACCCTGGAGTCCGGCGACATCATCACCACGGGCACGCCGCCCGGCGTCGGCATGGGGCAGAAACCCGCGCCAGTGTATCTCGCTCCCGGGGACCGCATCCGGCTCGGCATCGAGAAGCTCGGCGAACAGAGCCAGACCGTGCACGCCTGGCGGCGGCGTTGAGGAGGACGGGGACATGAGTGTGTACGCGGGACGTTTCCAGCATCGGGCCGCGGTGATCACCGGCGGCGCATCGGGCGTCGGGCGCGAGGCGGCGATGCGCATCGCTGCCGAGGGCGGTAAGGTGTGCCTCTGGGACTGGGACGAAAAAGCCCTGAGCGCGGCGGCGCAGGCCATTCCCGGCGCGCAAGCCGCCAAGGTGGACGTGGCGGACGCCGAACAGGTGTCCCGCGCGGCCGAGCGAGCCTTCGGAGACTTCGGGCGCATTGACGTGCTCATCGCGAGCGCCGGCATCACCGGGCCCACCGCCACGCTGTGGGAGTATCCGCCGCAGGAGTGGCGGCGCGTCATCGACGTCGATCTCATCGGCGTCTTCAACTCCTGCCGCTCCGTCGTGCCGTACATGCTAAAGAATGGCTACGGGCGGATCGTCAACATCGCCTCGGTCGCGGGCAAGGAGGGCAATCCGAACGCCTCGGCCTACTCGGCCGCCAAGGCCGCGGTCATCGGCCTCACCAAGTCCCTCGGCAAGGAGCTCGCCCAGACGGGCGTGCGCGTCAACAGCGTGACGCCGGCAACGTTCAAGAGCCCGATTCTCGCGCAGCTGCCGCAGAGCCAGATCGACTACATGCGCTCGAAGATCCCCATGGGACGGCTCGGAGAGGTCGAGGAGGTGGCCGCGCTGGTGTGCTGGCTCTCGAGCGAGGAGTGCTCGTTCTCCACCGCCGCCACGTTCGACATCTCCGGCGGACGAACGACGTACTGATGCGCTTCGCTGCACGGATCTGCGCCGTCGCGATTTCCCCGCCCGCCACCGGGCGGCCGCGTGCATTCCCGCGGCGACCGTCATGAGCGAACAGCTGACTCTCGTTGACGCCCACATGCATCTGTGGGACCTCAAGCGCATCCGCTATCCCTGGCTCACCCCGCCGCTGCCCGTGGGCATCACCGGCGACGTGGCACCCATTGCGCGCGATTACCTGCTCGACGACTATCTGCGCGACGCCGCGGTCGGCGGCGTGCATGCCGTCAAGATCGTCCACATCGAGGCGGGCGCCAACCCTGCCGATGCCCTCGCCGAGACGCGCTGGCTGCAGCAGACCGCCGACGCGCGGGGCTTTCCGCAGGCCATCGTCGCCCACGCCGAGCTCGAGAAACCCGGCGCGCCGGCCTTGCTCAGACAGCACGCCGCGCATCGCAACGTGCGCGGCATCCGCCAGATCCTCAACTGGCACCCCGATCCGGCCAAGACCTACACCGCGCGCAACCTGCTCGAAGAGGACGCCTGGCATGCGGGCTTCGCGCAGCTCGCGCGCCACAGCCTCTCATTCGACCTGCAGATCTACCCGGCGCAGATGCCGGCCGCGGCCCGCCTCGCCGCGCGCCATCCCAACACGCCCCTGATTCTCAACCACACCGGCATGCCGCTCGAGAAGGACGCGGAGGGACTCGCGGTCTGGCGCAGCGGCATGCGGCTGCTGGCGGCGCAGCCGAACGTAGCGGCGAAGATCTCCGGCCTCGCGATGCTCGACTGGCACTGGAGCGGGGAGTCGCTGCGCCCGTTCGTGCTCGAGACGCTCGAGATATTCGGCGCGGCGCGCACCATGCTCGCCAGCAACTTCCCCGTCGATCGGCTGTTCGGCACGTTCGGGCGGTACTTCGAGGTCTACGGGCAGATCCTCGGCGGCGCAAGCGCCGCCGAGCGCGCCGACCTCTTCGCCGGCACGGCCGAGCGCATCTACCGCATCTGAACTGCCGTGACCCTGAGCTGCGCCTCCCGATCTCCACACGTTCCACCTGGCGGACCGGTATGACACCCAATCCACTGCTCGGCGTCGTCTTCCACTGGATCGGCGGGCTCGCCTCGGCGAGTTTCTACGTGCCGTACCGCGCCGTGCGCGGCTGGTCATGGGAGGTGTTCTGGCTGATCGGCGGGGTGTTCAGCTGGATCATCGCGCCGTGGCTGTTCGCTGGCGTGCAGACCCACCATCTGCTCGCCGTGCTGGCGGCGACGCCGCCGCGCACGCTGGCGCTGTGCTACTTCTTCGGCGTGCTGTGGGGTTTCGGCGGCCTCACTTTCGGTCTGACCATGCGCTACCTCGGGATCTCCCTCGGCACCGCAGTCGCCCTGGGCCTCACCGCCGCCTTCGGTACGCTGATTCCGCCGCTGGTGAGCGGCCAGCTGTTCGGCAGCCTCATCCACGGAACCGGCGGGCGGATCGTGCTGCTCGGCGTGGCGGTGGCGCTGGGCGGTATCGCCGTCGTCGGCAAAGCCGGCCACGACAAGGAGCACGAGCAGGCGCAACGTCATCTCACCGAGCAGGACCGCGCCCTGCCGCGCGAGACCGACTTCCGCAAGGGCATCGCGGTGGCGATTTTCTCAGGCATCATGAGCAGCTGCTTCGCCTACGGGCTCGATGCCGGCGGCCCGATCCAACATCTGACGCTGGCGCAGGGCACCGGCACGCTCTGGCAGGGACTGCCCGTGCTGGTGGTGGTGCTGCTCGGCGGCTTCACCACCAACGCCATCTGGTGCCTGTATCTGATCGTGCGCAATGCCAGCGGACGGGACTTCAAGACGGGCGTCGACGCCGACGGCGCGAGGGTCTCCTTGCCGCGCAACTACCTGCTGTGCGCCCTCGGCGGCACGGCCTGGTACCTGCAGTTCTTCTTCTACACCATGGGGGAAAGCCAGATGGGCCGATACGCCTTCTCCAGCTGGACGCTGCATATGTCCAGCATCATCATCTTTGCCACCCTGTGGGGACTGGCGCTCAGGGAGTGGAAGGGCGCGAGCGCGCGCAGCTTGCTCATCATGACCGCGGGCCTCGCCACCCTGGTCGGCGCGACGGTCGTGATCGGTCTCGGCAACTACCTCGTGGTGCGCGGATGAGCGCCGGGGGCTGGGGCCGCAAAATCGTGCGGGGCGCCGCGGCGCTCGCGGTGTTTATCGGCGCGCCGGCGGCGTGGGCCGCCGGGCACTGGACTGAAGCCTGGTACTCCCCGCCGTTTCCGATCACTGCGGTGTGGGGCTGCAATCAGGTGCGCACCTTCACGCATCAGTCAGTGCGCCAGGTGGTGCAGCTTGAGGCCGGCGGCAACCGCGTGCGCGTGCGCCTGACCAACGAGCTCGGGCTCTCACCGGTGCGATTCGGCGAAGTCACCGTCGCGGCGTCATCGCCGAACGGCGTGCTGCAGGGCGCCGTTCACGTACTCACCTTCGGCGGCAAGCGCGGCGGCGTCATTCCCATCGGCAAGGCGTGGGTGAGCGATCCGCTCGGCATGAAGGTTCACCGTTTCGAGAACGTCGCGATCTCCGTGTACTACCCCAGCGGCGCCACGCCGGCGGGCCATCTGAAACACCTGTGGGTGTCCCCGCCGGGCAATCACGTGACCGAGGCGCTCTGGCCGCAGGGTGCACGTCCCCAGGCGCCGGGGCTCGCCAGCGGCGTCGAAGTGTCCACCGTCCGTCCGCATCCCGTGCTGGTCGCGTTCGGCGATTCCATCACCGAGGGCTTCTGCTCCACTCCCGGCACGCACCGCGACTATCCGGAGCAACTCGCCCGTCTGCTCGCGGCGCATGCCGCGGAGCGGCGCTGGGTGGTGATCAACTCCGGCATCAGCGGCAATCGGCTGCTGCACGACGGCGCCGGCCCGAAGGCGCTGGCGCGATTCGGGCGCGACGCGCTCGATATCGCCGGCGTGCACGCCATCGTCCTGCTCGAGGGCATCAATGACATCGGGTGGGCCTACGATCCGCGCGGCGACACCGGTCCGCTGCCGGCCGCGGCCATCATCGGCGCCTACCGCGATCTGATTCGGCGCGCGCACGCGCACGGCATCAAGATTTTCCTCGGCACGCTCACGCCCTACCTCGGGGCGACGTACGAGCATCCCGAGGGCGAGAAGGTGCGCGAGCAGGTCAACGCCTGGATCCGCAGGGGCCACGGCTTCGACGGCGTCATCCATTTCGACGGCGCGCTGCGCGATCCGCGCCATCCGCACCACTTCATCGGCTCGGACCAGTGCGGCGACGATCTGCACCCGAACGACGCCGGGTATCACCTCATGGCCGAGACCGCGTACAAGGAGTTGTTTGCGCCGAGCCGGCCGCTCTCTCGCGCCGCGGCCGCCGGCCCGCGCGGCTGAGGCGCCCGGGCATGGCCAGGATCAGCCGCCGCCGCGCGCTGCTCGGCACGGGATTGCTCGCGGCCGCACCGGCGCTGCTGCGGCCCTCGGCCGCGCACGGTGCCGAAGGAGATGTCGCGGCCCCGCTTGCCGAGGGGGTCCGGCCGACGCGCCTGCGCGCGGAGCGCAGCGAGCAGCCGCTCGGCCTCGAGGCCGAGCAGCCGCGCCTGTCCTGGGCGCTCGCGAGCCGTGCGCGCGGTGTGATGCAGGGCGCCTATCGCATCACGGCCGCCTCGACGCGCGAACGACTCGAGGCGGGCGGGGCCGACCTCTGGGACAGCGGTGTTGTGCGCTCGGACCGCTGCTTCGAGGTGCTCTACGAAGGCAGGACGCTCCATTCTGCGCAGCGTGTGTGGTGGCGGGTGCAGGTGTGGGACGGCGACGACCGTCCATCGGCACCCAGCGAGCCCGCCTGGTTCGAGATGGGGCTGCTGCAGCCATCCGACTGGCAGGCCGAATGGCTGGACATCGAGGACCCGCACGAGCGCGCCGACCGCGCGGTCGGCATTCACTGGATCTGGAGCGACGCGCCGGCGCTCGCCCCTGAACCGCAGCAGTTGCGACATCGGTTCACCCTGCCCGGGGGCGTGCGGCAGGCGCAGCTATGGTTGTCCGCCAAGGACGACCTGCTCGGCGTGTGGATCGACGGCCAGCCGGTCTCGCTGCCCGCCGAGCGGCCCTGGGGGTCGATGCAGCGCATCGCGCTGCCGGTGACCGCTGGCGCGCACGTCATTGCCGTGAGCGGCCGCGCGGACCCGGGCACCTTCATGCCAGGGACGGGCGGTGCGCTCGCCGCGATGGTGAAGGTGTGGCACCGCGATGGAACGATCGGTCGTTTCCCGAGCGGACCGGATTGGCGAGCCTCGCGTACGGCACCGGCCGGCTGGACTCAGCCAGGCTTCGATGACAGCGACTGGCCACGCGCGCGTCCCGCCGCCACTGCCCCGCGGTGCGATCCGCGTCCGCCGCGCATGGCGATGTTCGCGCGCCGCGAATTCGACGTCCTGAAGCCACTGGCGCGTGCCAGACTCTACGCAACGGCTCTCGGTGCCTATGAGCTGTACCTCAACGGGGGGCGGCTGGGTACGGCCCGGCTGTCGCCGGAAATCACCGTGGCCAACGACCACGTGTTATATCAATGCTACGACGCCACCGAGCAGGTGCATCCCGGCCGCAACGCGCTCGGCGCACTGATCGGCGATGGGTGGTATGCCTCTGCATTCAGTTGGACGAACGAGCGTTATTCCCTCGCCGGCAGTCCGCGTCGATTTCTCGCGCAGCTGGTGCTCGAGTACACCGATGGCAGCCGCGACGTCATTGTCACGGACTCGAGCTGGCGGCTGGCCGACTCGATGATCCTCTCGTCGGAAATCTACAACGGCGAGGATTACGACGCGCGGCTGGAGCGCCCCGGTTGGAATCTGCCGGATTACGACGCCTCCGCCTGGCAGACCGCTGCGATCGGCGCACGGCCGCGCGAGCGGCTCGTGGCACAGGTCGACCCACCGATCCGCGCTCTGATGACACTGGCGGTGCGCGCGATCACGCAGCCGCGGCCGGGCGTCTACGTCTGCGACTTCGGGCAGAACTTCGCCGGCTGGTGCCGGCTGCACGTCACGGGGCCGGCGGGCGCGAGGGTGCGCCTGCGGCACGCGGAGATCCTCTACCCGGACGGTACCATCAACACATCTAACCTGCGTGCGGCGCTTGCAACGGACCACTACACGCTGCGCGGCGATCCGCATGGCGAGACCTACGAGCCGCATTTCACCTACCACGGCTTCCGTTACGTGGAGATCACCGGCTATCCCGGCGTGCCCACCCGCGAGTGCCTCGAAGGCGTGGTGGCGCACACCGATGCCGCCGAGAGCGGCGCGCTCGAGCTCGAGCAGCCGATCGCGCAGCAGATCTGGCATAACGCTCTCTGGAGCCAGCGCTCTAACTTCTTCGGCGTGCCGACCGACTGTCCGCAGCGCGACGAGCGCATGGGCTGGATGGGCGATATCCAGGTGTTCCTGGACGCCGCCGCGTTCAACATGGACGTCGACGCGTTCATCCGCCGCTTCATGGGCGAGGTGCGCGCTGGTCAAACGCCCGATGGTGCTTTCCCCATCGTCACGCCCCAGCCGCGCTCTTTCCCCGAGCTGGTGACCGCGGGGTGGAGCGATGCGGGCGTGATCCTGCCCTGGACGCTGTATCGGCGCTACGGCGACACCGCCGTGATCGAAGAGAACTGGATCCACATGCAACGCTGGGTCGACTACGTGGCCGCGGCCAATCCGGATTTCATCTGGCGGCAGCGTCGCGGCATCGATCTCGGCGACTGGCTGTCGGTCGTCTCCACCAACGCTGATGTCGCGCCGAATCCCGCCGAGGCAACGACGCCGAAGACACTCGTCGCGACGGCCTATTGGGCCCGCTGCGCGGCCTTGATGGCCGAGATGGCCGCGGCCATCGGTCACGCCGACGAGGCGCAGCGCTACGCCAGCATGCGCCGGCGCATCGAACAGGCATTCGTACGTGAATTCCTCCGCGCAGACGGTACCGTCGGCAACGGCAGCCAGACCAGCTACGCGCTCTCGCTGCGCTTCGGGCTGGTACCGTCGGCGCTGCGCAGGCGCGCCGGGGCGCGGCTCGCCGCGAATGTCGAGGCCCGGGGCAACCTGCTGTCCACGGGTTTTCTCGGCACCCCCTGTCTGCTCGATGCGCTCGCCGACACCGGCCAGCAGCGCCTCGCGATCACGCTGCTGCTGCAGACGAAATACCCGTCCTGGGGCTACATGATCGATCACGGCGCGACCACGATGTGGGAGCGCTGGAACGGCAATGCGGTCGATCAGTCCATGAACTCCTTCAATCATTACGCGCTCGGCGCGGTGGTCGGGTTCATGTACCGGCGCGTCGGCGGCATCAACGAGGCCGCGCCCGGCTTCCGGCGCATCAAGGTCGATCCGATCTTTGATGCGCGCATTCCGCGCGTGCGTGCCCACTACGCCTCGTGCCTCGGGCCGATCTCGACGGAGCTCGAGGGAGATGCGCGCGGCCTCGCGCGGCTGCAGGTGCGGGTACCGGCGAACAGCCGCGCCGAGGTGCATCTGCCGGGCCTGCCGGCCGAGTGGCGCGCCGACGGCGCGCCGTTGAGAACGGCCGCGCTCGGTCCCGTGACGCCTGGGTCCGCTGCTTTCACCGCCGAGTTGGGCTCGGGAACCTATGACTTGACGAGAGACTGACATGCCGCACCGCAAGCTCGCCCTGTTGCACACCTCGCCGGTCCTGACGCCTCTGTTCGCATCCCTGTGCGCGCAATGGCTGCCGGAAGTGCAGATCTTCCACACCGTCGATGAGAGCCTGATCAAGAACACGATACAGGCCGGGCGGCTGGAGAAGACCACCGTGCGCCGGCTCGCCACGCTGGTCGGATCCGCGCTCGAGGCCGGCGCGGACGGCGTGCTGGTGACCTGCTCGTCCATTGGCCCGGCCGTGGACATTGCCCGGCAGTTGTACGATCCGCCCGTGCTGCGGGTCGATGCGCCCATGGCGCGCGCCGCCGTGCGGCAGGGTCGGCGGATCGGCGTTCTCGCTACGCTTCGCACAACGCTCGAGCCCACGTCGGCGCTGGTACGGACCGCTGCGCTTGAAGCAGGACGCACGATCGATGTAGTCGAGTGTCTGTGCGAGGGCGCATTCGAGGCGGTGCTCGCGGGCGATACCGCCACGCACGACCGCCTTGTGAGCGCGGCGCTGACCGAAAGGATGCGCGACGTCGACGTCATCGTGTTGGCGCAGGCGTCCATGGCCCGCGTGGTGGCGGCCCTGCCGCCGGGCGCCGTCAAGGCGCCCGTGCTGTCGAGTCCCGAGTCCGGTGTGCGTCAGGTGCGCGAGGTGTTCGGCCTCGGGGCCGGCTGAATGCTCAAGAAACGTTATGCCGTCGTCGGGCTGCTGAGCGTCGTCTCGGTCATCACCTTCCTCGACCGGATGGCCATCTCAGTGCTGGGACCCAGCATTCAACACGACCTCGGGCTCACCCCGGAGCAGTGGGGCTGGGTGCTCAGCGCCTATGTGATCGCCTACGGCTTGTTCGAGATCCCCTCCGGTGCTCTCGGCGATCGTCACGGTCAGCGGCGCGAGCTCTCGCGCATCGCCGCCTGGTGGTCAGGCTTCACCGCGCTCACTGGCGCGTGCACGCGCTTCATACCGCTCGCCATCGTGCGCTTCTGCTTCGGCATCGGCTCGGCGGGGGCGTATCCAAACGCCTCCGGCGTGCTGTGGCGCTGGCTGCCGGCACGCGAGCGGGCGCGCGGGCAGGGCGCGGTGTGGGCCGCGAGCCGTCTCGGTGGGGCGCTCGCACCGCTGCTGCTGGTGCCGCTCGCGATCCACTTCGGCTGGCGAGCGGTGTTCTGGGTGTTGGCCATCATCGGCGCGGCATGGGCGCTCGCCTGGTGGCTGTGGTATCACGACCGTCCGGCCGAGCAGCCGGGCATTCGCCCGGAGGAACTCGCAGAAATCGGCGAGCGCCGCGGCGATGCGCACGGCGGCAGGGGCGTGCTCGGCCGCCTGCTGAAGCTGCCCCAGCTGTGGCTTATCGTGCTCGCATACGGCTGCTACGGCGCCGGCAGCTGGTTCTACTTCAACTGGTTTCCGACCTGGATGGTGCATGCCGGGCACTTCACGCTGCGGCAGATGGGCGTGTATGCGGCCTTGCCGTTTCTGCTCGGCATCGGCAGCAACCTCATCGGCGGGACGGTGTGCGACCGGTTGGGAGTGAGGATCGGCCTGCGCAGCGCCACGCGCCTGATGACCGCCGGCTGCCTGATCGCGGGCGCGGGGCTGCTGCTCGCCATGAGCCTCGTCACCGACCGCATCGCGATCGTGGTCCTGGCCACCGCCGGCTTCGCCACCATGGACCTGATGCTGCCGGCAGCCTGGGCCATGTGCATGAGCATCGGCGGCAATCACGGCGGGGCGGCCACCGGAGTGATGAACACGGCCGGCCAGGCTGGCGGGGTGCTGTGCACCCTTGCATTTGGTTATATCGTCGGCGCCACGGGCAACTATGAACTGCCCGTGCAGGCGGTGGCGCTGATGGTGCTGATCGCGGCGATCGTATTCTCGCGCGTGGATTGCACGGCGGGGCTGACAGTTGAGCCCGAGACGCTCGGGGAAGCCGCGCCGGGCTAGCGCTCTCGCCGGGCCGCCCGGCTCGTCGGCCGCCGACGTCGCGAACATGGCGCGAGGCGGCGTCGCTGGGATCATCGAATCAGGCATGCACCGCTTTGCGAGGCCGGCCCCCTCGTCTGCCGTTCACGCGGGCGGCGGCCGTCCTCGCGGCGGAGCTCGCTTGCCCGCCGCGCTTGCCCAGCACGCGGGCGATCCAGCGGCGCGTGCCGAAAATCCCCTCGATCAGCGCCGGAAGATACAGGTCCGCATCGAGCTTCGGCCAATGCAGCCCCAAGCCCGTTGCAGTGATCTGGATTTCGGTCAATTCCGAGTGCGACGCGCCACAGAGGCCTTGTGCCGGACGCACGGGCACGCCGAGCTCGATCCCGCTGCTGGGGCGCTCTACAACTCCCACGAGGCCGACTTGGTCGCGTCGCCTGCGCTCCGGGCGATCGGGGCCCCTGCGCTGATCGAGGCGGACGTCCCCCTCGCGCTGCTCGGATCGCCGGTGGGGACGGTATCTTCCGTCGCGAGACGGTCCGTGGTCAGCCGCGGTTGCGCGACCGGGGCGCACGTCGAGCACGAGGACTCCATCGTGCAACCTCTGTCTGCCACGCGCATCCGCCGGGTGATCCGCTACCCCGAGCGGGCCTTCCTGAAGCTCTCGGGCAGCGGCGGATGGCGCGAACGATCAGCGTGACGGCAGTCCCGGACGGTGCCGGCGTGGCGCCGCGATCGGAAATCCGGCGCCGGTCACCCGCTGACCCTTACAGATCGTTGAGCGGGACCGCGGAACGGTACTGGGTCTGCGGCCCACGGTAACGGATGGGTGTGGGCGGCATGGAAGGGCGAGGGGCGCCCGGGATGAGGCTTGCGTCACCAGAACGCACCGCACGAAGCCCGAATCCGGCCACAAGCCCAAGATCGGTCACCTTCCAGCGGAATGAGCTGTCACATTCGGCCGGAACGGCCGGTCAGGTTGGTTCGGAATCAGCGGTCACGATGGGCCGGAATACGCACTTATGATATGGGTGCTCAGCATTGAGCGTCCGCACCGCGATCGTTCCGACCTCTACGCTGCCGAATAGACTGCTCGACACGAACTTCCTCGCGTCATATTCTTCCAAGCGGAACGCTCCCGATCATGGCAAGGAACTTATGGAGGCCGTATGCAGCGTCTTCTTGGTGGGGTCATCACAATTTGTTGCTGTATTGCGATGGCAAGCTGCGCAACAATGGTTCCCGCCCCTGGGGCCAATAATGTCCGACTGACCCGCAATCCGGCGGAAGTGGCTGGCTGTACTCCAGTGGGTAATATCAACTTGCCGCCAAGCCAGCAGGGCACTTATGCGGCATTTAATTTCCGCAATCGCGTCGTGGGGTACGACGGGAACGCCGGTTTGATCACTGTCAGTGTTCTCGCGAGCGAACCAATTGATGGGATCGCCTACCGGTGCCCACCCGCGAGGAGCCTTGGAACAAAATAGTCTCTACGCGAAGGCGTGTCGGTGCATTGAACTCCCCCCAGGTTTCCCGGAGTCTCAAAGTTTTGAGACGATGGAGCCCGAAGGCGAATCCCTCATATTCATTGGATTCCGAGAGATTCCATGCACCCCTACGGATTCGGCGGCCTGACGCTCAGCTGTTGCCAGGATCCCTGTGGATCACGCCGCCTTGTGCAGTCGCATCTCGACTGCGCATGCCCGCGGCGCTCGCCGTGTTGACGAGCGTATTGGGCCGTCTCATCCGCGCTGTCACCTTCGGCTCGCGATGACTTTCCCGGCGCGCCGATTATAGCGGGCACCGGTGGCGTGGAGCTCTGTCCGCAGGCGCCCACGCAGGCGCTTCCCGGCCCCGAGAATGTCGGCATCGCTCAGTGTCATGAATCGTCCTCCAGGCCGTGCAAAGGGCCCTCAGCGCCGGGCCGAGGTCACCGGTCAGACGGGGAAGTTGGTGTGCCGTGAACCCGGTCGATTCCCGCGGAGCCGGCGGGCCATCGGGACAATGCAGCTCGATCACCGCCTCGCAGTCGGGCCCGATCACGTGAAGGTGCTCGGGCCGGTGATCGTTTGGGTAGATGACGAGCCGCAGGACGTCGAGTCTCAGCACGGTCGGCATGATCACAGCAAAAACCCGAGCGCTCGGGAAATTGCGGCGCATGAGTCGGAAGGCGCCGCGGGCGAAGCCGGGGCGCGGACACTGTCGCCCAGCCGGCGGGTCCGAGAACGCGTGCTGTGTTCCCTCTTGCGCCAGAAATGGCGCTGTGACCCGGCGGCACCGCCTTGAATTGCCCAGGGGGTCTCTGCTTGGTCGAGCGGTGGGACCTCTGTCACCCGCCCTGGCGGCAGCACCAGGTGTTGCGGGTCGGCGGGCACACCTCGAGGGCCGCCGGCATTGGCGTCAGGTCGGCGACGGGGGAGTCAGGCGAGCCTCGAGCGGCTCCACGCTGCCTGGCTAGCGCCCGACCCGTGCACGTTCGATGAACGCCTCGCTCCCCACTTGACCGCCCTTGAGCACCAGCTCCAAGCCATCTAGGCCGGTCCGCGTGTCGGCGTGAGCACGGCACAGCGGCGCGCCCGGCTCGAGGCTCGCCAGCCAAGTGAGGGCGTATAGACCCAGCCGGGACACGGCGTGGCTCGAGGTGTCGCCGCCGGCGAGCAGCACGCGCGGCACGGGCGCTTCGGCGAGGATGCGCAAGAGCACATCGCCCATACACTTTCCGAGCGCCTCGCCTGCGGCGCCCGCGCCCGCGCCCAGAGGTCCGAGAGTGCTGTAGACGACGGTGCTGCGGCCCTCGCGCAGATTGGAGACCGTCTGCCGCACCAATTGTCCGGCTGCTTCGGGACCGCGCGCTTCGCTGAGAAGCACTTTGGGATCGAGCGTCATGCCATGATAGCCGGCGCGCAGCGCCGCTTGAATCTGCCGCTCGGTCACCGGGGAGCAGCTGCCGCTCATGACCAGCAGCGTGTCCACGGGCCGGGCGCGCGGCGGCGGATCGAGGCGCGCTGGTATCAGCCCGGCTTCACGCCACGGCGTGAGCAGAGCGTACGGCAGACCGGAGCTGCCGGCACAAAACAGCGCGTGGCGCTCGGCGGCGCGCCACAGCACCCGCCCGGTCTGCGCCAGGTCCGCCTCGCTGACCCCATCGAACAGCACGGCCGCCTCGCCCGCGGCCATGCCGCCGGCCAGCGCCTCGGCGGCCGTGTTCCGCGCCAGCGACGGTAGCTCGATCAATCCGATGCGCATGGAGGTCTGCGCGGCCAGGTGGCGGCGCAGATCCGCCTCGTGCATGGGCGTTACCGGGTGGGCGCGCATGCTCGGATGGCGGTCGATGCGGTACACGACGCCGGCGGCGGCCGCGAACAGGTTGCCGAAGGCCACGTAGCGCCCGAGGTGCGGCGCGGCGACCACGATCGGAATGACAGGCCCGGCCAGCGTGTCGCGGCCGATTTCGAGCGCGCGACCGATCGAGCCGATCCAGGGCGAACTGTCGAAAGTGGAGCAGGTCTTGTAGTGTGTGATCGGCGCGCCGAATTCGCCCAGCCGCGCAAACAGCGCCGGCAGATGCTCGCTCATCCACTGCGGGGTGCGGCTGCGGCTGTCGCCCGCGATACCGAAGGCCTGACAATCCGAAAAACCCCGCTCGCGTGTCCCGCTCGGCGGCCCGATGAACAGCACGCTGCGCACGCCGGCCGACGCCAACACCTCGAGCACGTCGGTCGAGCCGGTGAAGTCGTCGCCGTAATACGCATACAGACGACCGGACATGATGCCTCCCTCAGCGGGCGAAGGTCGCGATCGCCTCGGCGAGCTCCCGGTGCTCGCGCGCATATTCGCCGAGCGGGATGTCCGCGACGGCCGCTTCCCACGCCTGACGCAGGCTGCGCACGCCGGCGACCGCGCCGCCGGGATGGCCGATGATCCCGCCGCCGCAGGCGTGAATGAGATCCACCGTGCCGAGCGCCTGCCACGTGCCCGGCACCTGCAGCGCCGTCTGACCGGAGGAGAACACCGGCATGATTTCGCAACCGCGCGCCGGCGGCGGAAACATCGGCGTGCGACACTCGCGCGCGGAGGCGATGACCGACTCGTTGCTCTCGCAGAATTTGTTGTCGAGCCCGTTGACGTGCACGTGGTCGATGCCTGCGAGCCGCCACAGCTTCTGCCAGGCCGGGAAGCTCACGCCGATTGCCGGCGAGCGCCCGAGCAGGCCCCAGCCGTTGCGGTGCCCGTGGATCGGCACCTGACAGTGCGCGCGCAGCGCCGTGAGCGCCGGCAGGCCGATGCTGTTGAGGCTCACCATGACGCAGTTGCCGCCCTCGGACACGACACGCTCGTGGCGGCGCAGCATCTGATCGATCTCGCCGGTGATGTTGACCGCATAGAGGACCCGCTGCCCGGTGCGCTCTGCGTGCTCGCGCAGCACGCGCATCACTGCGCTGAAGCGCGCCTCGAACGGGCAGTGAGGGCCGTCCGCTTGCAGCTCGTCGTCCTTGATGAAGTCCACGCCGGCGGCGGCGAGCTCGGCGACCCGCGCGGCAGTGGCATCCGGCGAGAGACCGACGCTCGGCTTGATGATCGTGCCGATGAGCGGCCGGCCGCGCACGCCGCTCACGGCGCGTGTGCCGGCTACGCCGAACTGCGGACCCGGGTACACCGAGAGAAACTCAGCCGGCAGCGTAAGATCGAGCAGCCGCATTCCCGAGAACGCCTTCAGCTCCCACAGATTCCCCGCGACGGTGGCGAGCAGGTTCGGCAGCGACGGTCCGAAGTTGTGCAGCGGCCAGGACAGCGTGACCTGCGCGGTGTGCCACACGGCCGACCCGCCGCTCGGCCGCCAGGCCCCGGGAAGCGACGGCGCGTTGGTCTCGCCAATGGGCGTCAGCGCCTCGATGCGGGCGGCGAAGCGCTCGCGCAGCGCATCGGTCTCTCCCGCGACCCGCACGAACGTGCCGGTCGACTGCTCACCGGCCATCGTGGCGGCGGCCTCCTCCAGCGGGCGGGCGGTCTCGATCCAGTAGCGCGCGGTGACGCGCGCGCCCTCAGGCCCTCTGGAAGTAGACATTGTAGGACTCGTTGAGAACCTTGTAGAACGGCACGAAGAGGATCTGCTGTCCGCGGTCCATCTGCCGGTAGGTCTCGGCCAAGCCTGCCACCGGCGTGATCCCGGCCACATCGAGCCGCGGCACGGGTGTGCCGGGGCCGGTGAAGTTGAGTGCGCTGTAGACGAGCGGCCCGCGCAGCAGGGCGACGGTGTCGGGATGGGAGCGGTCAACGGGCTGCGTGCGCAGCGCCTGCGGCAGGCGCAGCTCCACCCGGTCACCGTCGCGCCAGGTGCGCCTGAGCGCGGCGAACGTGCCCGGCGCGGCTGCCCCGGACACGCGCCGGCCGTTGACGCGGATCTCGGGCTCGGCGGCGAGCCAGCCGGGAACGCGGATCATGAGTGCGAACGCCGCCGGCGCGGCGGTCGCGACCTGCAGTGTTACCGATTCGCCAGCCGGGTAATCGGTGTGTTGTGTGAGGGTCACCGCCCGTCCGCCGCTGCGCCAGCGGACCCGCGAGGGCGTAAACAGATTCACGTAGAGCGAGCCGGGCGCATGAAAATAGACGTTGCGCACGTAGTCGGCTACGCCCTGGACCAGCGTGCCGGAGCAGCATGGCCACTTCTGCGGATAAAAGACTTTCTGCGCGTCCGGGTTGTAGCTCGAATAATACGGCGAGTTGCCGTTGGAGTCCGGCGGGCGGACCGCGAGCAGCCCGTTCCACATGATGCGCTCGAGCCCGTCGCCGTAGCGCGCATCGCCCGTGAAGCGCAGCAGATAGCGGGCAAGCTTCATGGTCGCATACGTCCCGCACGGCGTCTCGAAGTGATCTGCGCTGTGGGTCAGGCTCGAGTAGAGCGCGCCGGTCCCGGGCGCGATCAGCAGCTCGTTCGGCCCCCAGCCGCCGGTGGCGTAGCTCTGTTCGTCGAGGAACCTCCAGCCGTTGACGATCGCCTCGCGGTAGCGCGGTTCGCCGAGCTCGATATAGGCTTTGGCCGCCGAACTCAGCGCCATCACATGACTGTAGGCCTGGCGGCCGGCGAGCACGTTCTCGCCGCGTGCCAGCGGGTCGAAATACGGTTTGTCGAGCAGGTATTTCACCGCCAGATCGCGCACGCTGCGCTCCCCGGTCAGGTGCGCCGCGGTGAACAGGTTCTCCGAGACGATGTAGGTTTCGTCGTAGGGAGGGGTCTTCACGCCGATCCGATCGCGGCTGACCGGCGAGATGAACGGCAGCGCGCCGCGGATTACCCGCGGGATCAGCCCGCGCGCCGGCTGCATGCCGCTCAGCCGGTAGGCATCGATCAGCCCGATCATGTGCTTGTCGAGCACGTAGGCCGGCCACATCTTCCAGGCGCCCTCGCCGGCGTAGGGAACCGGGTTGGCATCGAGCGCCTTGCCGAAGCCGCGTATCAGCTCGTGCACTTTCGTGCGGCACGCCTCGTCGCCGGTGCAGCGCCCGATGCGCGCAATGCCCGAGACGTACTGACCGAAAGAGTGGCCCGGAATGAAGCCCCCGGCGCCGTACCATCCGCCCATGTCGATGCCGGGCGCGGGCAGGCCGGCGTGCTCGCGGTACACCTGCAGCAGCCGCTCGTTGTCGAGCGCGAGGTAATGCGCGTGAATGAAGTCGTACTGCGCTCTCAGCGGTCCGCCGGTGAGGGCGACATCGCCGTAGTCGAACTCACGCAGACGCTCGACGGCCGAGCCCTGTGCTGCATCGCGCGCCGTCAGCGCGCGCGCGCGGGCCCACCGAGCGCGGCCGCCGATGACCCCGAGTCCGGCGGCCGTCGCGGCCGATTGGAGAAACGCGCGGCGTGAGGTGGGTCGGTTCATGGTGATGCCTCGAGATACAGTCGATTGAGCGCCGTGATCACTGCGGCGGCCGGTTCCCGCGCGCCGAGCGCCGCCTGCAGGCGCCGCGCGGCGGTTTCCTGGAAGCTCATGTAGCCGACGTGACGCGGGCGCACCCAGGCGCCCTCGAGCGTCGCGCGCGTGTTGCGGTAGAAGCCGAGCGACTCGTCATTGGCGGCCGGATCGTCCCAGGCGGCGCGGTGCGCCGGCTGGCCGCCGCCGGCCAGATACGGCCCGCACTGCGCCTCGCGGCCTGCGACCCAGCGGGCGAAGGCGATCGCGGCGGTGCGCTCGGCGGAACGCGCCGAGACGGCGATGCCGGTACCGCCGAGCGCCGAGCCGGCGCACGAGCCGCCGCGCGCGAGCGGCGCGAGATCCGCGAATGCGATGCGCGCCCCTGGGGCGCCGCGCCTGGAATAACTGACATAACCATAAACGAGGGGCACGCAGGCGGTGGCCGAGTCCGGCGCCGCTATCCCCTCCAGCACCGCGATCGGGTCCTGTTCAGCGCACAACGGATCGACTCGCGCGACGAGCTCCCGCAGACGTTCATAGGCCTCACGCCCCGCCGCCGGCTCGAACAGCTCCCCGCCGCTCGCTCGGGCCGGATGTCCGGCCAGTCCGCACAGCGTGAACAGCGCCATCAGATTGTGCGGCGGACGCAGCGGACACTGTACCGCGCCGGCCGCCGCCAGCTCGAGCACAGCCGGCCAGTCGGCGGGCGGGGCGCTCAGACGGTCCGGCCGCCACGCCTGAACCTGTGCCGCCGCGTCGATGGGCAGCGCCCAGAGCAGACCCTCCCAGCGGTAGCTTGAGAGCGAAGCCCCGACCGCCGCGGGCGCCGGATCGTCCGCATCGAGGACCGCATCGAGCGGTATCAGGCAGCCCTCGCGCGTCACCTGCCCGACGTGCGGGTGGTCGATGACGATCAGGTCGTAGCGGGCGGCCAGCTCGGCCACCGGAAAGGACTCGAAATCCTGCAGCGAGCGCCGCTCCCACTCGATCCGCGCCCCGGTGCGCCCGAGCCAGGCGGCCGAGCAGGCCGCGAGCGGCCCGTAGCCGCGCGGGTGATCCCAGGTCATGCCCCGCAGCAGGATCGCGCGGTCTTTGCGCATCGCCCATCCCCCTCGTCCGTCCGGCGTCCCGCCGTCGAGTTGACACCGTTTGTCAACGAACATAGCATTTATCTGCAAACTATACGCGAGGAGTTCGGTTGAAGACAGCGCACGCGGACCGCGACGCGCCGGGGACGACCGCGGAGCGACCGCTGGAGGGGGTGCTGGTACTGGATTTCAGCCAGTTTCTAGCCGGGCCTTCCTGTTGCCTGCGGCTGGCGGATCTCGGTGCCGAGGTCATCAAGGTGGAGCGTCCACAGGGGGGAGATCTGTCCCGCCGTCTCTATCTCGCCGATCAGTCTTTCGGCGGGGACAGCGCGCTCTTTCATACCATCAACCGCAATAAGGCAAGCTTCGCCGCGGATCTGAAGAATCCCACCGATCTGGCGCGGGTCAAGGCGCTGATCCGGCGCGCCGACGTGATGGTGCACAATTTCCGCCCAGGCGTCATGGACCGCCTCGGCCTCGGCTACGCCACGGTGGCGGCCCTGAACCCGAGCCTGATCTACGCGGCTATCACCGGCTACGGTACCGAAGGGCCCTGGCGCACGAAGCCGGGGCAGGACCTGCTCGTTCAGGCCATCTCGGGACTGGCCTGGCTCTCGGGCGATGCCGCCCAAGGGCCGGTGCCCATGGGCGTGTCCATCGCCGACCTGATGGCCGGCGCGCACCTGTGCCAGGGGGTGCTCGCGCTGCTGGTGCGGCGCGGGCGCACCGGAAAGGGCGGACGGGTGGACGTGAGCCTGTTCGAATCCGCCATCGACATGCAGTTCGAGCAGTTCACCGCGTTTCTCAACGGCGAGGGCGAGCAGCCGGCCCGCGATGCAGTCAACAACGCCAGCGTGTACCTCGGCGCGCCGTACGGCATCTATCAGACCGCCGACGGCTATCTCGCGGTCGCCATGGCCCCGATCGACCGGCTCGGGGCGCTCATCGGCTGCGAGCCGCTGCGGGCCTACACCGATCCGGATCGCTGGTTCACCGAGCGGGCCCGGATCAAGACCGCACTCGCGGCGCACCTCGCCGCCCAGCCGACCGCGCACTGGCTGGCGATCCTCGAGCCGGCCGACGTGTGGTGCGCCGAGGTGCTCACCTGGCCCGAGCTGCTCGAGCACGAGGGTTTTGCGGCGCTTGCGCTGACGCAGGAGATCCGCGACGGCGATCACGGCAGGCTGCGCACGACGCGCTGCCCGATCCGCATCGACGGGACGGTGCTCGGCGCCTCGCGCGGCGCCCCGCCGCTCGGCCGCGACACCGACGAGATCCTGCGCCGCTTCGGGCTCGACTCGCCTGGGGAGCCGGCATGATCGTCGAGCAGTACTTCGAGGATTATGAGATCGGCGCCGAGCGGCGCACGTTCGGCCGCACGCTCACCGAAGCGGACATCGTGATACACGCGGGCCAGACCGGGGATTTGTTCCCGCACCACATGGACGCGCAGTGGTGCGCGCAGCAGCCCTTCAAGCGGCGTATTGCCCACGGCACGCTGGTGCTGAGCATCGGCATCGGGATGACCGCCAGCACCATCAACCCCAGAGCGATGTCGTATGGGTACGATCGCGTGCGCTTCATCCGCCCGGTGTTCATCGGCGATACTCTCACGGTGACCGCTCGCATCAGCGGCCGGCGCGACCATCCCAAGCACAAGACGCACGGCATCATCGTGGAACAGGTCGAAATCGCCAACCAGGACGGCCAGACCGTCCTCGCCTGCGAACACCTGTATCTGGTCGAGCGGCGCGAGGCACTGGCATGACACGCCGCGGGCCGAGCGCGTGAGCACCGGGCGCGCCACGGCAGTTGCGGCGACCCTGTGCGGGGTGTTGCTCGCGCAGGGGGCGGCCGCTGCGCCGCTGCGCTTCGGCCTCTCGAGCGCCGGGCTGAGCTATCCGTTCGCCGCGGCCATCGCCAAAGGCTTCCAGCAGGCGGCCGCCCGCGCGGGCGTCCAGGCCATCGTCCTCGATGCCCAGAACCGCGTGCAGAAACAGGCGAACGATCTGCAGGACCTGATCGCCGAGCGGGTCAACGGCATTGTGCTCATGCCGCTCGATTCGGTCATCGCCGAGAGCTGGGTGAACCACGCGGCGCGCGCCGGCATCCCCGTCGTGGCGGTGGGCTCGCAGGTCGGCAACCCGCGCCGGCGGCCGCTGCGCGAGGTCTATCCGCAGCTCGTGGCCCTGGTCACCCAGAATGAGACCGCCGCGGGCCGCGAGGCCGGCCGGCTGGCCGCCCGGCTGCTGCCGCGGGGTCGCATCGCGCACATCGCCGTCATCCAGGGCGCGCCCGGATTCCCGGAAGTTCTGCAGCGCGAGGACGGATTCAAACAGGCACTGCGCGCGGCGCACGTGCGCTACCGGATCGTCGCGACGCAGCCCGGCTACTGGCGCACGGAGGATGCGGACGTGGCCTGTCAGAACATCCTCGAGGCGCATCCCAACGTCGAGCTCTTCTTCAACGAGGCCGACGACATGGCGGTCGGCTGCGCCCGCGCGGTGCGCTCCGCCGGTTCGCACGCGAAGCTGATCGGCATCGGCGGTTCGCGCCTGGCCGTGCTCTCGCTCGAGGCGGGACGCATCGACGGCACAGTGTGCTACAAGCCCGTGGAGCTCGGCGCGCTCGCTTTCGATGCGCTCTACGGCGACGTCACGGGCAAGAAACCCCTGCGCGCGGCGTTCATCACGTACCGGACCCCCGGTATCACCCGGGCGAACGTCCGCGACTGCCGGGCGCAGTGGTGAGCCGTTCATGTCGAGCGCCGCCCAACCGCTGCTTTCGCTCGAACGCCTGGCAAAGATCTATCCCAACGGCACCGCCGCGCTGCGCGGCGTAGATCTCTCGGTCGACCCCGGGACCGTGCACGGCCTGCTCGGGGCCAACGGCGCGGGCAAGTCGACCCTCATCCGCATCCTCTGCGGGGCCACGCCGGCCACCGCCGGCACCATCCGCTGGCGTGGCGCGGCGGTGCAGTGGCCGCATCCGGCGCGCGCGCGCGCGGCCGGCATCGCCACGCTGCACCAGCAGATTCCCCTGGTCGGCGCGCTGTCGGTGCTGGAGAACGTATTTCTCGGGCAGCGCGGATACTGGCGGCGCGGGCGCGAGGAGCGCCGGCGGCTGTCGCGGCTGATGGACTCGATCGGCTATCACCTGCCCGCCGAGACGCCGGTCGCGGCGCTCGCGATCGGCGAGCGGCAGATGGTCGGCATTCTGCAGGCGCTCGCGGCCGATGCGCAGCTCATCGTCATGGACGAGCCGACCGCCTCGCTCGCCGCCCCCGAGCGGCAGCTCGTGCACCGCGCGATCCGCCGACTCGCCGCCGAGGGCCGCACGGTGCTGTTCGTGACCCACTTTCTCGACGAAGCGCTGGCGCTGACCGGCGCGCTGACCGTGCTGCGCGACGGCGCCGTGGTGATGAGCGCCGAGACCGCAGCGGTCGATGAAGCTGCAATCGCGGCCGCGATCGCCGGGCGCGCGATACATCGGACTGCCAGAGCGGCCGCGTGTGCCGGCGCCGAGGTCGTTGCCGAGATCGACGCGCTGCGCTCGCCCGGACATCTGGCGCCGTGCACCTTCAGCGTGCGCGCCGGCGAGGTGCTCGGGATCGCCGGGTTTCTCGGCTCGGGACGCAGCGAGCTGCTCCATGCGGTCTTCGGCGCTGACCGCGACGCCCGCGGCGCGGTGCGCCTGCTCGGCCGGACCCTGCCGCGCTCCCCGATCGCCGCGGTGCGCGCCGGGGTCGCCTTGGTGCCCGAGGATCGGGCCGCGCAGGCGCTGGTGCCCGGCCTGCCGCTGTGGCAGAACATGACGCTCGCGCATCTGGTGCGTTTTTCGCGCTGGGGCGTGTTCCCGCAGGCGCGGCTCGAGCGCGAGGCCGCGGCCGGGGCCGTCAGGCGCCTGCTGATCAAGACGCGCGACCTCGATGCGGCGGTCGGGGACCTCTCCGGCGGCAACGCCCAAAAGGTGAGCATCGCCCGCTGGCTGTGCGGACCGACGCGGCTGCTGCTGCTCGACGAGCCGACCGCGGGGATCGACGTCGGCGCCAAGGCGGAAATCCTCGATCAGGTCCGGGCGCTCGCCGCCTCCGGGGTGGCGGTCATCCTGGTCGACTCGGAGCTGAAACTGCTGCTCGAGGAGGCCGACCGCATCCTCGTGATGCGCGAGGGCGCGATCGTGGCGGAACGCCTCGCCGCGCAAACCGACGAGGCAGAGCTGATACGGCTCGCCGCCGGAGCCGCCCGCGGCGCCGCTGCCGGGCTGCGCCGGCCGGAAACATTACAGTGACGGGTTCGGGGGGATCGATGCGACGCATGCTGGGCCTGCGCGAGGCGGGCGTCTACTACGCGCTGGCGCTGCTGGTGGCCGCGCTGACCGCGATCACCGCCGTGCTCGGCCGGCCGAGCTATCTCAGCCCCGTCAACCTCACCAACATCCTCTATCAGACCGCGCCGGTCGCCATCATGGGTGTGGCCATGACCGTGGTGCTGATCACGGGCAACTTCGACCTCTCGGTGGCCTCGGTCGCCGCGCTGGCCGCGGCCGTCAACATCCTGGTGATCGATCACGTCGGCTTCTGGGCCGCGATGGCTGTCTCGCTCGCCACCGCCGGGGCGGTGGGAGTGCTCAACGGGGTGATGGTCGAGCTCGTCGGCATCAACGCCTTCATCGTCACGCTGGGCACGCTCACCGCGATCCGGGGTCTGGTGCTGGTGCTCACCGACGGCCGCTCGCTCATGGTCGGCACGCCCGCGGCGCTCGCGGCCATGACGAGCTTCGAGAGCGGGCGCGCCGCGGGTCTGCCGCTGCCGATTCTGTACATGGCGGGCTTCACGCTGCTCGCCTGGCTGCTGCTGCGCTTCACCACAGCGGGGCGGCGCCTCTATGCCGCGGGCGGAAGTCCGGAGGCGGCGCGGCTCGCGGGCATCAACGTGCGCGGCTACAAGCTCGGCGCGTTCGTCCTTTCGGCCCTCGCGGCGGGTTTCGCCGGCGTCCTGTACGCCTCGCGGTTCGGCGCCATGAACCCGACTGCCCTGCAGGGCGAGGAGCTGACGGTGATCGCAGCGGCGATCCTCGGCGGCACATCGCTCTTCGGCGGCGCCGGCAGTGTGCTCAAGACCGTCGCCGGAGCGCTCGTGCTGTACACCCTGACCAACGGCTTCAATGTGCTGAACCTCGGCGCGAACTATCAGGGCCTGATCGAAGGGAGCGTGCTGATCGCGGCCGCCGCAATCTACACGGTGGGGGGGCGTCGGCGCGCGCCGCGCCGCCGCGCGGGCCCGCCGCCCGGCGCGCCGGATGCGCATCAGGCACAATCCCAGCCAGCCGTCCTCTGAGCTGAAGGAGGTTACATGACGAATGATAAGCTGCTCAGTCTCGAGGAGCGTCGCTCCAAGTACTCCGTGCCGGCGCTGGAGAAGGGCCTCGATGTCCTGGAATACCTGTCCGACCAGGCCGTGCCGCTCACCCAGGCGCAGCTGGCGCGCGTCCTGAACCGCCAGGCCGGGGAGATCTTTCGTATGCTCGCCTGCCTGGAGAGCCGCGGTTATCTCAGGCGCGAGCCCAACACGGGCGCGTATTCGCTGACGCTGAAGCTGTTCGAGCTGTCGCGGACTCACTCGCCCTACGAGGTGCTCCTGAAGGCCGCACAGCCGCTGATGCGCGGGCTCGCCGAGGACCTGCGCGAGTCGTGCCACCTGTCCGTGCTGCACCGCGAGCGCGTGCTGGTGCTGGCCCAGGAAGAGAGCCCGAGGCCGTTTCGCCTGTCGGTCGAAGTCGGCTCGCAGCACTCGCCCATGCACACCACTTCGGGGCGCGTACTGCTCGCGAACATGGATGCCGAGGACTGCGAGGAGCTGCTCACCCACGAGCTCGAATGGCGCCGCGAGAAGCCCGCCGCCCGCGCGCAGTTCATGAAGCGCCTCGCGGCGATCCGCGCGCGCGGTTACGAGCGCTCCGAGGGCGAGCGGTTCGTCGGTGGACTTGATCTGGGCGTGCCGGTCGGCTCGCCCGGCTCCTCCATCAAGGCGGCCCTGACCATTGCCACGCTGAAGGAAAAGAGCGGGCCGAGTCTGGAGAGCATGCTTCCGGCGCTGAAGGCCTGTGCCGACGTGATCGCGGTGCACGCCGGGCTGAAGCCCGAAGAGGAGGTGCGCGGTGCGAGCAGTCCGCATAGCGGTCCGCAGGTTTGACCCGTTCGAGAGCGCCATCCGCCGGCAGTTCGCGGATTTCGCGCGCGCGCGCGGCGAGGCGCCCAGCCTCGAGATCGAGGCCCTGGAGCTGAACGATCTGCATGCGCGGTTGTTCGCTGCGGGCGGTCTCGGCGACGGCTCGATCGATCTGGCCTTCCTCTCGACTGACTGGCTCGCCGAGGCGCAAGCGGCCGGCCTGATCGAGAATCTGCGCCCGCATCTGGCGCGCGCGCCGATCGCCGACTTCCCTGCGGCCTGGAGCCGCTCGCTCGTGACGCTGCAGGATTTCGCCGGCGGGTTCTGGGGGCTGCCGTACCACGACGGTCCGCAGTGCCTCATCTACCGCAAGGACCTGCTGCAGGCGGTCGGACTCGAGGTGCCGCGCACCTGGGAGGCATTCCATGCCGCCGCGCGGCGGCTGCAGGCTCCCGCGCAGAATGTGTATGGCACGACCCTCGCACTTTATCCCGACGGACACAACGGCTTTTACGACTTCTGCATCCATGTCTGGTCGCGCGGCGGCGAGCCCTTCGGCCCGGGTGCGCGGCCCCAGCTGCGCACGGGCGAGGCGGAGGCGGCACTTGATTTTCTGCGCCGCCTCGCGCGCGACGGAGCAGCGATCGCGCCGGGGGCGCGCGAGCTCGACAGCGTCAAGGCGGGCCTGCTGTTCTGCGCCGGCAAGGTGGCGCTGATGGCCAACTGGTTCGGCTTCGCGGCGCTCGCCGAGACCTGGGCCGAGAGCCGGGTCAAGGGCCGCGTGGAGGTCGCGCCGCTGCCGCAGGGACCAGGCGGGCGCAGCGTCTCGCTGAACGTCTATTGGGTCGTCGCGCTCGCCTCGGGCTCGCGCCAGAAGGCGCTCGCCTGGGACTTCCTGCGGCACGTCGCGACGGCCCCCATGGACAAAGTGACCACACTCGAGGGTGCGATCGGCGTGCGTCGCTCCACCTGGTCGGACGAGGAGGTCAACCGCCGGGTCCCCTTCTATCACAAGCTGGATGCGCTGCACGAGCACGCCCGGGAACTGCCCCTGCATCCGCGACTCGCGGAGGTCTCGCGGGTGATCGATGAGCTGCTCGCGCGCGCGCTCGACACGGATGAGTCGAGCCGCGCGCTGCTGGATGAGGCGCAGCGGCGTCTCGAGGTGCTCATCGCATGAGCGCCGAGTGGAACGTATCGGGCCTGCGCCAGCGCCATCCCCTGCCGAGCGCGCCCCAACCGATCGTCATCATCGGCACCGGCGGCATCGTCAACGACGCGCACCTGCCGGCCTACCGCAAGGCCGGCTTCGCGGTGGCGGGCGTCTACGACGTCGATGCCGACAAAGCGCGCGCTACGGCCAGCCGCTGGGGAATCGAGCCGGTGTATGGGTCCCTGGAAGAAGCGGCCGCCGCCGAAGGCTGCATCTTCGATATCGGCGCCCCGCCGGTGGCGCACCGCGCCATTCTCGCGGCCCTCAAGCCCGGCTCGGCGGTGCTCATCCAGAAGCCCCTCGGCCTCGATCTCGCGCAGGCCAGCGCCATCCGCGCGGTCTGTCGCGAGCGGCGTCTCGCCGCCGCCGTGAACTTTCAACTGCGTTTCGCCCCGATGATGGAGGCCGTCGCGGCCGCCCAGGAGCGCGGTCTCCTCGGGCGGCTGATCGACATCGAGGTGCGCCTGAGCCTGGTGACGCCCTGGGAGCTGTTCCCGCATCTGATCCCCAACCGCCGCGTCGAAATCGTCTCGCATTCCATTCATTATCTGGACACCATTCGCGCGCTCGCCGGCGAGCCGCGCGGCGTGCTGGCCCGCACGTATCACTATCCGGGCAGCGCGCTGGCGCAGACGCGCACCTCTGCGATCCTCGATTACGGGCCGGAGCGCCGGGTGACGCTCTCGATCAATCATCACCACGATTTCGGCCGGCGATTCCAGGATGCGACGCTGCGTATCGAAGGGGAGCGCGGCGCGGCGCTCGTGAAACTCGGCCTGCTGCTCGACTATCCGCGCGGCGAGCCCGATGAGCTGTGGATCGCCCCGCGCGGCGGTCCCTGGCAGGCGGTGCCGCTCGAGGGCGCGTGGTTTCCGGATGCCTTCATCGGCACGATGTCCAACGTTCAGCGCTTTGCGAGCGGCGAGGACGAGACGCTGCGGACTTCGGTCGAGGACGCCTGGCATACCATGGCGCTGGTCGAGGCCTGTTACCGATCCAACGAAGCCCCGGCGACGCCGGTTCCGCAATCCTGACGTCGACGATTCGAGGCGAGACATGCCCCACACTGCGATCAGTCTGAAAGGCAAGAGCGCGCTGGTGACCGCCGCTGCCCAGGGTATCGGCCGCGCGAGCGCGCTGGCGCTCGCGGCCGCAGGGGCGCGCGTGCTTGCCACCGATATCGACGAGGCGCAGCTCGCCCCCCTTGCCGGGCAGGGCATTGAGGTCTACCGCATGGACGTTCGCGACGACAGGAGTGTCGCCGCGGCGGTCGCCCGCGCCGGGGCGCTCGACATTCTCTTCAACTGCGCAGGCTGCGTGCATCACGGCACTCTGCTCGACAGCACCGATGAGGAGCTCGACTTCGCCTACGACCTCAACGTCAAGTCGATGTTCCGCACGATTCGCGCCGTGCTGCCAGGCATGCTCGAGCGCGGGGACGGGTGCATCATCAACATGTCCTCGGTGGCGAGCAGCGTCAAAGGCGTGCCGCTGCGGTGCGTGTACGCAACGACCAAGGCCGCGGTGGTCGGCCTGACCAAGTCCCTGGCCGCCGACTTCGTCGGCCGCGGCATCCGTTGCAACGCCATTTGTCCCGGGACGGTGGAGACACCGTCGCTTGAGCAGCGGCTGCGCTCCCAGGGGAACTACGAGCAGACGCGCGCCGCCTTCGTCGCCCGCCAGCCGATCGGCCGGATCGGTCGCCCGGAGGAGATCGCCGAGCTGGTGGTGTATCTCGCCGGGGCCACCTACACCACCGGTCAGATCCACGTCATCGACGGCGGCTGGAGCATCTGAGCGGGATTGCCGCGAACATACCGAACTCAACGTCACCGGAGCGTCCGCACATGCCCTGGAAACGCCGTCCCTACACCGGGCGCGATCTCAGCGCGGCGTTGAACATCGCCGATCTTCGCGAAGCGGCGCGCCGCCGCGTGCCGGGCTTCGCCTTCGAGTACGTCGAGGGCGGCGCCGAGGACGAAGCGACGCTGCGCGGCAACCGCGAGGCGTTCGCGGCGCTGCGGTTCGTTCCGCCGACGCTCGTCAACACCGAGGGGCGCAGCCTCGCCACAGAACTGCTTGGCGCACCGTGCGGCGCACCACTTGCAATCGCCCCGACGGGTCTGAACGGCATGCTGCATCCGCACGGCGACATTGCCCTCGCGCGGGCCGCCGCCGCCTTCGGCATTCCCTATACGCTGAGCACTGTTTCGACGACGCTGCTGGAGGAGGTGGCAAAGCAGGCCGGCGGCCGGCTGTGGATGCAGCTCTACGTGATGCGCAATCGCGCGATCGCCGAAGACATCATGCACCGCGCGGCGGCGAGCGGCTACGAGGCGCTGCTGTTCACCACCGACGCGAACGTGTTCGGCAGCCGTGAATGGGACAAACGCAATTACCGCACGCCCGGTCACCCTCGCCTGCGCGCGGCGCTCGACACACTCCGCCATCCCCGTTGGCTGACGCAAGTCCTTCTGCGTCACGGTATCCCGAGCTTCCGCAACATCGAGGCCTTCCTGCCGCCGGGCGCCGCGAATGCGGTCGGCGGCAGCACCATCATTCCGCAGATGTTCCTTCCCACCATCACGTGGGAGGACATCGCGTGGGTGCGGGAGCATTGGCCGCGCAAGCTCTTCATCAAGGGCGTGCTCAGCGTCGCCGATGCACGCCGCGCCGCCGAGCTCGGCTGCGATGGCGTCGTGCTCACCAATCACGGCGGCCGCCAGCTTGATTACTGTGTCGCGCCCATCGAGGTGCTCGGCGAAATCGCCGCCGAGGTCGGCGACCGCCTCACCGTGCTGATCGACAGCGGCTTTCGGCGCGGCACCGACATCGCCAAGGCGCTCGCCCTCGGCGCCGATGCGGTGCTGGTGGGACGGGCGGCGCTCTATGGACTCGCAGCGGCCGGGGAGGCCGGCGTGCGGCGCGCCCTGGAGATGCTCACGGTCGAGCTCGACCGCGTGCTCGGTCAGCTGAGCTGCCGAACGGTGCGCGATCTCGGGCCGCATCTGCTGCGCGGCCCCGGGGTTCCGCCCAGCCGCTGAGGCACGGCGGCATCGGTTCAGTCGGATTCGGCGAGCACCTTGCCGGGGTTGAGGGTGTTGCGCGGATCGGGCGCCGCTGCCAGCTATTCCGCCCGCTGCGCCGTGGCGAATCCCCGCCTCGCGGGGGCCGCTCGGTGCTCGGTGTACTCGATCAGAGCGCGACTGCCCTGCAGCACCCCGACGTATGGGTGGCCCGGGGGCTGGCGCGATGCCGATCTCCGAGCCGGTTCGCCCGCCGGCGCAGCGTGGCCGGCCTGATGCGCAAGCGATCTTCGCGCTCCGTGAGTCGACCGGACGCCCGAACCATTGGGGCCCTCAGCGAATGACGTGAATCAGGTAGCTGGTGGCCGGGTGGGCGCCGATGGGAATGTCCCAGCCGGTTTCGACCATTTTGCCCCGCAGCTCGCCCAGAGGACGGGATTCGCCATCGAGCGGGGTGACGATCATCCCCACCGCTCCGACGATGTCCTTCAGCTTCACCCAGCCGCGGATCACCTCGATGCGCGTCGGCGCCTTGCCCCAAACACTGAAGTCGGTGCGGCTTGCATTCCAGACCGAGCCGGTGTTTTCGACTCTGCCGGTTGCGGTGAGCAGCATCAGGGACGATGTCGACAACGGCTTGCCATCCAGCGAGGACAGGGTGATGGCGCAGAACATGTTTTCAACGTCGGCGGATAAGTGCGAGGTGCCAGCCCCATAGGCTGAAACGAAGCCGACGAGCGCCGTGCTCCTGGGCGTGTCAATCGTGACCAAGCCTCCTTTGGCACGCGAATGCCACCAGGCCAACTGTCCGGTGTCGGAGCGGAAAGGGTTGGACGGCTCGTCATGAAAGCCCTGGGTTGGCTGGCAATCCAGGCAGCGGATGCGCGAGCCATGCTCGAGGGGCAGGAAGAGCGGGAAGCCAGGAGTGAAGTACGGCATGAAGGACTGCGGGAGGCGCATGCTCTCGTCAACCTGCTGCGTCGAATAAGTGCGCTCGACGATTCTTTTGGCCGCAGCGACATCGTGGCGCAGGAACAGAAGCGCGCCTACGGGCATCTGCGCCATCTTGACCGGATCTTCCGAAATATCAAAATGGTCGCCGATCACCGGGCGCCACAAGCCAGTCACCTTGGGCTCGAAGCTATAAATGAAAATCCCATCCCAATCCTGGAACGCGCCGTAAGCAGCCAGAATCGGGATCAGCTCGGCTTCGTAGTCACTGGGGAACGGCTCGTTCACCTCGCTGACGATGAAAGGCTTATCGGCCATTGTTGAGCGGCTGAGTAAGACGGGCAGCGAGTGCAGCGGATCGTCGACCATCGGAGTGTTGCGGTGAACCGTGATCGCAGGATGCTGCCAATAGCCGTGCGCGCCCACAATATCCATTTTCGAATTGGCGCGCAGTAGGGGCATGCCGGGGATGAAATAGGTGTGGTCGGCCGTCCCCATGATCAGAGACTTCACGTGAAGCGTCTGCTTGAGGTACGAGCGCATGTTTTGAAGGAAGCTGCTCTCAACATGGTTAAAAAAGGCCGCTTCGGCATAGAAAACCGGCGCGGGAGTTGAGTCGAAATCCTGCCTCTGGGTAATTGCAAAGGGCTTTCCCGCGCTGAGACCGGCCAGCTTGCGAAGGCGGCCGAGCTCGGCCGGAGAGTACGTCGCTTGCAACCAACTGTTGTACTGGCGCGTCAGCATCGCTTTGTAATAGGGCGTCAAATCGAGCTGGAAGCGCGGCGCGCCGGGCACGAGCTTGCCCCGGAGCCAATTCCTCTGCCAAAACTCGAGCAGCGAGTTTTCATTTACGATTTCGACGATGGCGACTGCCGGCTCGTCGTTGTATCGCGTCTTTGTGTAGGGGTTGAAGTGGGTCAGCAACTGCCGTGCGTAGTCTTTCTGAAGCTGGATCAGGCGCGGGTCAAATTCCGTGATCGCCTTTGCGACGCCAATCAGCTTGTAGTCGCGGACATCGTCTCCTTTCTTGTAGCGGCGGCCGACGTTGAGGTTAAAGTCGACGTAAATCCCGTTCTTCTTCAGTTGGTAGACGAGATAATCGAGGCGGTCCAATTGGCCTGGGTCCATGACCTGGCTCGTGGGCGCATCTGCATCCAACAGACCGCTGGGCGTGTAGGTGACGGGAGTGCTCCCCGCCGCGCGATGTTGCTGCTTGGTCAAATCCAGGAATTGGAAGCGAACGCAGTTCACGCCCAGTTGCGCCAAGGCCCGCGCATAGATTTTGGCGTCCTGTTTGGGGGGGAGCAACGCCGAGCCTGGAGTCCAACCGGTCACGTTGACGCCCCAGATTCGAAAGCGTTTGCCATCCGGCGTGACCAGGTGGCCGCCGGCAACGCGGATGAAACCCGCCTTGCCCGCAGGCGCGGACAGCAGGAAACGCACGTCGGCTCTGGAATTCGCTCGAAGCTGGTGATTGATGGTGAAGACCTGAAGGCGCGGCCCACCCCCGATCGACGGTGGCTTGGCCGCGTGCGCGCATGGCGCAAGCGCCACGGCCAGCAGACATCCCATCAGTCGTTTGCGCATCGATCCACGTCCTAAAGCCACCGGCAAGAAATGAATGAATGGCCGCCGCACGGCGCGCGATCTCAGGCCGCGCAGCCGGTGCGACCCCGCGGCCCTGCCCGGCCCGCCGAGGCATGGCGGCGTCGGTTCAGCCGGTTCCGGGGAGCACCTTGCCGGGATTGAGGATGTTGCGCGGATCGAGCGCCGTCTTGAGCGTGCGCATCAGCGCGATTTCCTCCGGCGTGCGCGAGCACGACAGGTAGGCGCGCTTCTGCAAGCCGATGCCGTGCTCGCCGGAGATCGACGATCCGGGGCGCCTCGCGAGCGCGCCGTAGACCTGTGCCTCGATCTCGTGTTGCGCCTGCGGCGATGCGTCCTTCAATCCGACCATCAAGTGCAGGTTCCCGTCACCGAGATGACCCCACACCACGAAACGGCACTCGCTTCCCCAGCGCGCGCTCAGCGCGCGGTGGACTTCGTCCAGGTAGCCCGGCATGTCGTCGATCTTGAGGCTTACGTCGAACGCGCACATCGGCCCCTCGCGCGTCACCTGCGGCACGTCGTCTCGCAGGCCCCACATTGCCTTGCGCTCGGTATCCGATTTGGCAATGACCGCATCGGCCACCTCGCCGGCCTCGAGCGCGCCCGCGAGCACGTGCTCGAAATGCTCCGCATCGGCCGGCACATTCACCCCGCGGGTCTCGACCAGGACATAGAACCGATGGCCGTGCGGCAGGACCGGCCGGCCGAGCGCCGGCGCCGTCGTCACCAGACGGTAGAACTCCGCCCACATCACCTCGAAGGATGACAGCGAGCCGCCCAACTCGCGCTCGAGCCGCGTGAGCGTGCGCGGCAGGTGCTCGAACGCGTCCACGCCGAGCAGCGCGACGTTTTCGCTCAGCGGTTTCGGGCGTAGGCGCAGCACGGCGCGCGTCACGACGCCGAGCGTGCCCTCCGAGCCGATGAACAGCTGCTTCAGATCGTAGCCCGCGTTGTTCTTGATGAGCGTGTTCAGCGTGCTGATTACCGTGCCGTCGGCGAGCACCGCCTCGAGCCCGAGCACCATGTCGCGGGTCATCCCCCAGCGCAGCACCCGATTGCCGCCGGCGTTGGTGGCGATCACCCCGCCTACGGTGGCGGAGCCGCGCGCGCCCAGATCGAGCGGCAGGAGCAGGCCGCGGGCCTCGGCCCCCTCACAGGCCTTCTGCAGAATGCAGCCGGCCTGCACGCGCATCACGCGGTGGGTCTCGTCGATCTGCTCGATGGCGTTCATCCGCTCGAGCGACAGCGCCAGCGCGCCCTCGGCGCTCGCTCCATCCACGAGCCCCGTGCAGCCCCCCCAGGGCACCACGGCCCGGCCTGCGGCATGCGCGAACCTGAGAATGCGCGCCACATCGGCGGTCGTGCGGGGCCGCAGGACCGCAAGCGGCGCGCCCAGATCGACGGCGAGCCCGTGAGTCTGCGCGGCATCACGCGCTTCGCGCGCGGCCGCGCCGCTCAAGACGGCGTCCCGGCCGAGCGCGGCCGCCAGTTGATCGATCAGTTGCGTCATGGCGCTCTGCCCGCCTCACGAGGGCCATTAAATAATATAAATATCATGAGTCGACCGCCCGGCCAGCGTCAAGCGGTCCGCGGTGTTGGGTGCGCAGCGAGCGCTCAGGGTGATGATTCGAGATTCGCCGCGGCGTGGGGCGTTATACTCATCGGCGTCAACCGCTCCGAGAGTACGCCATCGATGCGACCGAGGACGCCCGCTTCCTCCGCCAGCGCCCCGGGCACGAAGGCCCTGCGGCTGCACGGGACCATCGCCCGCGACATCGGCGTGCGCATCGTAACCGGCCGGCTCGCCTCCGGCGGCGTGTTGGATGGGGAGATCGCCGCCAGCGAGCAGCTCAAGGTGTCCCGTACGGCCTATCGCGAGGCGCTGCGCATCCTTGCGGCCAAGGGGCTGGTCGAGTCGCGGCCGAAGCTCGGCACGCGGGTCAGCGATCCGGGCGCCTGGCATCTGCTCGACCCGGACGTGGTGTCGTGGATCTTCAGCGCCCATCCCGATGAGCGGCTGCTCAACGGCCTGTTCGAGCTGCGCACCATCGTCGAGCCGGCCGCGGCCGCGCTCGCCGCCACGCGGCGCACCCAGGAGCAGCTGCACACCCTGCGGCGCGCGCTCGATGACATGGCCGCCGAGTCCCTCGCCGTCGATGCGGGCCGACAGGCGGACCGGCTGTTTCACTCGGTGCTGCTCGAAGCCTCGGGCAATCCGTTTCTGGCCTCCCTCACCAGCGGCATCGCCGCCGCGGTCACCTGGACCACGATCTTCAAACAGCGCACGGCGCCGCTCAGACGCGATCCGCTGCCCGACCATCAGCGGGTTTGCGAGGCGGTCGAGCGGCGCGATCCGGCGGCCGCGCGTGCGGCCATGACCGATCTGGTGCGCCTGGCGCTGCTCGACACCACGCGCGCCAGGCCGCTCAGGAGGCCATCAGCTGCTCGTCGTGCACGGCGCCGGTAGCGCGGTAGCCCCACAGCGCGTAGAAGAGCACGTAGCAGTACCCGGCCCACGGCAGAAGGTACGAGAGGTGCAGGCCGATGGAGTCGGCCAGCACGCCCTGCAGTTCCGCGAGTCCGCCGCCGGCGATGGCCATGACGAGCAGGCCCGAGCCTTCCTCGGTCAGGGGGCCGAGGCCGCGGATACCGAGCGTGAAGATCGTCGGGAACATGATCGAGTTGCACAGGCCCACCGCGAGCAGGCTCCACATCGCCAGGTGGCCGCTCGAGACGATCGTCAGGGCGAGCAGCGCGAGCGCCCCGAGCGTCACCGCCACCAGTACCCGATGCGGGCGCATCCAGCGCAGGAACCACGAGCCGATGAACCGGCCGGTCATCGCGCCGCCCCAGTAGAGCATGAGGTAATCGGCGGCCCGCGCGTGCGACAGAGCGCCGATCGACGGCTGGGACATGAAGTTGATGAGGGTCGAGCCGATCGCCACTTCGCACATCACATAGAGTGCGATCGCCGGTACGCCGAGCACGAGGTTGCGATGCCGCCAGAGGCTGTGCTGGGCACGCTCGGCGCGTGCCGCGCGCCGCGTCTCCTTGCCGAGGTCCGGCAGCCGCACCCGCCACACGAGCAGCGTGAGTGCCAGCAGCACCGCCGCGATGATCGCGTAGGGCAGCTCGACCGAGTGCACGCTCGCGGCGCGCTGCTGCGCCGTCAGGTGCGCGGCACTGTGCGCCCCCGCGGCGCCGTGGCCAAGAATGAGCAGGCTGCCGAACAGCGGCGCGAGCCACGTGCCGGCGGAATTGAACGCCTGCACGAGATTGAGCCGGCTGGAGGCGGTCTCGGGCGGCCCGATCACCGCCACGTACGGGTTGGCGGCCACCTGCAGCAGCGTGATCGAGGCGGCGAGCAGGAACAGCGCCACCAGGAACAGCCCGTAGGACTCGAGCATGGCTGCGGGAATGAAGCCGGCGGCGCTCACCGCCATGCCGAGCAGGCCGAGCACGACCGCCAGCTTGTATCCGGTGCGCTCGAGGATCTTGGCCGACGGCATGGCCATGATCAGGTACGCCAGGAAGAACACGAACTGGATGAGCAGGACTTGCGCGTAGTCCAGCCGGAATGCCGACTTCAGGTGCGGGATCAGGGTGTCGTTCAGGACGGTGGCGAAGCCCCACATGAAGAACACGGTCGCGAGCACCACGAGGGCGCCTGTGTACTTCTGCGAGGCGCCCGTCCGCGGGTGCGTCACGCCTGAATCGCCGCCGATGATGACTGCCATGGTAAGGGCTCCGGATCGGGGGGCTCGGCCCTGCGCGCGCATCGCGGCGCCATGGCTCGCCAATTAATCAGACAATAAGGAGCGCTCCGGCCGCCTGTCAAGGGCGGCCATTTACTCAGACATATGACCGTCCGTTGCACTATGATTTGGCCCGGAGCGTCGCGGTCCGGGCCGGGAGAGTTCATGTCCTTGCGTCTCGTACAGATCGAATCGGGCGGGGAGCGCTGCGTCGCCGCGCTGGCGGATGCCGAGCGCGCCGAGCGGCTCGCGGACACCTCGAGCGTATATGCCCTCGCCGCGGCCGCCATGGCCGATGGTGTCAGCCTGGCGCAGGCGGTCGAGCGCGCACGGACGGGGCGGCACGTCGAGCTCGCCCGTGCGCGGCTGCTGCCGCCCATCGATCATCCGGACCCGGCCCATCTGTATCTCACCGGCACGGGGCTGACGCATCTCGGTTCGGCGGAGAGTCGCGACAAGATGCACGCGCTCGCCGCCGCCGAGTCCGGTCAGACCGACTCGATGCGCATCTTTCGCGAAGGGCTCGAGGGCGGGAAGCCCGCCGCGGGCGCCGTCGGCGCCCAGCCGGAGTGGTTCTACAAGGGCGATGGCTCGAGCGTGGTGCCGAGCGGGGCGCCGCTCGTCTCCCCGGCCTTTGCCCTCGACGGGGGCGAGGAGCCGGAAATCGCCGGCATCTATCTGATCGACCCCGCGGGCGTGCCGCGGCGGCTCGGTTTCTGCCTCGCCAACGAGTTCTCCGACCACATCACCGAGCGGCACAACTACCTGTGGCTCGCGCACTCCAAGCTCCGTCCGGTGGCGCTGGGGCCGGAGCTGCTCAGCGGCGCGCTGCCGGCCGACGTGCGCGGCATGAGCCGCATCCGGCGGGGCGCTCGTGTGCTGTGGGAGAAGCCGTTCCTCACCGGCGAGGCGAACATGTCGCACTCGATCGCCAACCTCGAGCAGCACCACTTCAAATACGCCAACTTCCGCCGGCCTGGCGACGTTCACGTGCATTTCTTCGGTACCGCGACTCTGTCCTTCAGCGATCGGGTGCGCGCCGAACCGGGCGATGTGTTCGACATCAGCGCGGATGCGTTCCTGCTGCCGCTGCGCAATCCGCTGGCGCACGGGGGAGCGCGCGCCGTGGTACCCGAACCGCTGTGAGCGCTCGCCGCGTCACGCGGCGCGCGCTCCCGCGCGTATCAGGCGGGCTTGGCGAGCCGGCGTTCGCCGTCGAGCCGGTGCGGCCAGCGCGGCAGCTCGGTGGCGCGCAGTTCGGGCGGCAGCAGCGCCTCCGGGAACCCCTGATAGCACACGGGCCGCAGGAATCGCTCGATCGCCAGCGTGCCGACCGAGGTGCTGCGTCCGTCGGAGGTGGCCGGGAAGGGCCCGCCGTGCACCATCGCGTGACAGACCTCGACCCCGGTCGGCCAGCTGTTGACGATGAGGCGGCCGGCTTTGCGCTCGAGCGTCGGGAGCAGCGCCTGCGCCAGCGGCTGGTCGGCCGCATCCATCTGCAAGGTCGCCGTCAGCTGACCCTCGAGCCCCTCGAGAACCTGCCGCAGCTCCTCGACGTCGGCGCAGCGCACGAGCAGGGAAGCCGGCCCGAAGGTCTCTGCGGCGAGCGCCGGCCGCGCCAGGAGCGCCGCCGCCGTAACGCTGAACAGCGCGGCGCGAGCACAGTTCTGAGCGCCGTTCCCGGCGCCCTGCCCGAGCAGCTGCGCGCCCTCGCCGGAGAGCCGCGCGATACCTTGCTCGTAATGGCGGTGAATGCCCTCGGTCAGCATCACCGCCGGCTCGACCCGCCCGAGCGCCGCGGCCGCCGCGTCCATGAACGTGCGCAGCCCCTCGCCTTGCAGCGCGAGCACGATGCCCGGGTTGGTGCAGAACTGGCCGGCGCCGAGGGTGAGCGAGGCGACGTACGCCTGCGCCAGGCTGGCCGCGCCGCGGGCGAGCGCCGCCGGCAGGAGAATCACCGGGTTGACGCTGCTCATCTCGGCGAACACCGCAATGGGTTCAGGGCGCGCGGCCGCCACCTTCATCAGTGCGAGACCCGCGGCGCGCGAGCCGGTGAACGCGACCGCGCGGATGCGCGGGTCGGCGACCAGCGCCGTGCCGAGTGCGGTATCCGGACCGTTGAGCAGCGAGAACACGCCCTCGGGCATGTCCGTCGCCGCTGCCGCCGCCACGATTGCGCGCGCCACCCACTCGCTGGTGCCGGGATGGGCCGGGTGACCTTTCACCACGATGGGGCAGCCGGCCGCGAGCGCTGCGGCGCTGTCGCCGCCGGCCACGGAAAAGGCGAGCGGAAAGTTGCTCGCGCCGAACACCGCCACGGGGCCGCACGGGATGCGGCGCTGACGCAGATCCGGGCGCGGCAGGGGTTGACGCTCGGGCAGGGCCGGATCGACGCGCAGGCCGAGCCACTCACCGCTGCGCAGCTCCGCGGCAAACAGGCGCAGCTGCCCCACGGTGCGGGCCCGCTCGCCGGCGAGCCGTGCCGGCGGCAGCGCGCTCTCGGCGTGCGAGCGCTCGAGCAGCGCATCGCCCTGCTCGAGGATGTGCTGTGCGATCGCTTCGAGGAACGCCGCGCGTCGCTCGGGAGCCAGTGCGCGGTAGGGATCGAACGCGGCGTGCGCGAGCGCGCAGGCCGCCTCGACCTCGGCCGCGCCGGCGGCGCTGAACGGCGGCTCGAGCGCCGCGCCCCGGGCTGGATCGATCGCCTGGAAATGCCGAGCGGTGCTGCGCCGTGCGCGGCCGATGAACAGTTCTCCAGTCAGTGCCATGGGTACGCGATGCTCCTGTGCCGTTGTCGGAATCGAATGCCGCCGCGCGCGCAGTATGATGCGCGCACCGCCGGGGCGCAGCGGCGCGCCCGGGCAACGCCACCTTCCCGCGGAGTGCGATGACAGATGACAGCCATCTATACGGACCTGAAAGACCGGGTCGTTCTGGTCACCGGCGGGGGCTCGGGGATCGGCGAGGCGATCGTGCGGCAGTTCGCCGCGCAGCAAGCGCGCGTCGCCTTCATTGATCTTGCCGAGGAGCCCTCGCGCGCCCTGGTGCGGGAGCTCGCCGCCGCCGGCGTCGCCGTGCACTTCGAGCACTGCGATCTGACCGACGTCACGGCGCTGCGGCGCGCGATTGCGGCCATCAGCGCGCGCCTGGGGCCGGTCGAGGTGCTGGTCAACAACGCCGCGAGCGACGAGCGCCATCCGACCGAGGAGGTGACCGAAGCTCTGTGGGACAGCCGTGTCGCCGTCAATCTCAAGCAGCAGTTCTTCTGCGCGCAGGCGGTGCTGGCCGGCATGAAGGCCGCCGGAGGCGGCGCCATCATCAACCTTGGCTCGATCTCCTGGATCATCGGCCAGGGCGGCATGGTCGCCTACACGGCCTCGAAGTCCGCGGTCCTCGGCCTGACCCGCTCGCTGGCGCGCGATTACGGGCCCTACGGGATCCGCGTCAACGCGGTGGCGCCGGGCTGGATCATGACGGCCCGCCAGCTCCAGAGGTGGGTCACGCCCGAGACGGAAAAGGAGATCGCCGCGCACCAGTGCCTGAAGCGCAAGCTGCAGCCCGTCGAAGTGGCGAACGTCATCGTGTTTCTGGCCTCGGATGCGGCCAGTGCCTGCACCAGCCAACAGTACATCGTCGACGGCGGCTGGGTGTAGCCGCCGGCACCGGGCGTTCACGGCGGCGCGCCCCGCTTCTTGCGCCCGTCGATGCGCCGCACGGCGGTGTCGATCACCGCGAGGATTCCGCCCGCGGCGCCTGACTCGTCTCCGGCCTCGATGGCATCGACCACCGCCGAGTGACCTGCGACGCTCGCGGCATGATCCGTCGGGTTGTCGGCCGGCGAGCTGTAGGTGAAGGAGGCCACCAGCGCCGTCTCGATCACGCTGGCGATGGAACGGATGAGCGGGTTGCCGGAAGCGCTGCCGATCGCCAGGTGGAAATCGAGGTCCGCCGCGGCGAAGCTCTGCCGCGAGTGATCGGTCCGGCCGATCTGGCGCACGCACTCGCGCAGCCGGGCGATGTCCTGCGGCAGCCGCCGCCGCGCGGCGAGCCCGGCTGCGGCCGGCTCCAGCGCGCGGCGAACTTCGGTCAGTGTCTGCAGGAACTCGTCATCGAGCCCCAGGCGCAGCCGCCACGCGAGCACGTCGGCGTCAAAATAATTCCAGAAGACTGTATCGCGCACGCGGGTCCCCACCCGCGTCTTCGGCACCACGAAGCCTTTCGCGGCCAGCGTCTTCATCACCTCGCGCAGAACGGTACGCGAGACGTGGAAGCGGGCGCCGAGCTCGGCCTCCGCAGGCATGGGGCTGCCGGGCGGGTAGCGGCCCTGAAGCAATTCGGTGCCGAGGATCGCGGCGATCTGGTCGTGGTTGGACTTGCTGCGCTCGGGGTCGAGCAGGCTGAAGCGCGGCATCGGGCGCGGTGCACCCGGGTGCGGGCCAAGACGGTCATCGGCTTTCATGCGGGCAGGTTCGGCACGATGATGCATTAGTAAACTATCCGTTTATCATCAAATTATAGGCCGATCGGCCGACCGCTGCCTGCGGATCGGGCGCAGGGCGGCGACCATACCTTAATTAAGACGCTCCCGACGCCAAAACCTCCGCATCCCGCACAGCGGTCCCTCGCGCTATTCTCTAGCGCATGCCTGCGCACACCGCAACGCCCCCCGGATCACCCCTGGAAACACGCCTGCTGATCAATGGCGAGCGGGTAGTGGGTCTTGGCGCATCTGAATCGATTCTCGATCCGGCCACCGGCCAACCGATCGCTTCGGTCCGGGAGGCCTCGGCGGAACAGCTCGATGCCGCGGTCGAGGCCGCCGCCGCGGCGTTCGAGCAGTGGGCGCAGAGCACACCGGCGCACCGCTCGCGACGGCTGCTCGAGATCGCCGCTCACTTGGATGCCCAGGCCGACGCCTACGCCGAACTCGAATCCCGCAACACCGGCAAGCCGCTGAAGGCGATGCGCCGGGACGAGATGCCGACCATCGCCGATGCGTTCCGCTTCTTTGCCGGCGCGGCGCGGATGCAGGGCGGGCCTCTCGCGGCCGAGTACGTGCGCGGCCACACGAGCATGATCCGACGGGACCCGATCGGTGTGGTCGGATCGATCGCGCCGTGGAACTACCCGCTCATGATGGCAGCCTGGAAACTGGCGCCGGCGCTGGCCGCGGGCAACACCGTCGTATTGAAGCCCTCTGAACAGACACCGCTTACGGTATTGAAGCTCGCCGGCGCGCTCGCCGAGATCCTTCCCAAGGGTGTCGTCAATATCGTGTGCGGCCGCGGCGAGAGCGTCGGCGCGCCTCTGGTCGCGCACGCGCGCGTACGCATGGTCTCGCTCACCGGCGACGTCGCGACCGGGCAGAAGGTGCTCGCCGCGGCTGCCGGCAACCTCAAGCGCACCCACCTCGAGCTCGGCGGAAAAGCGCCGGTGATCGTCTTTGCGGACGCCGATCTCGACGCCGTCGCGGCGGCGATGCGCGTTTTCGGGTTCTACAACGCGGGCCAGGACTGCACCGCGGCGTGCCGCCTGTACGTCGAGGCGAGGGTTTACGATCGCGTCGTCGAGGACGTGACGCAGGCTGCACGCACACTGAGCGTCGGTGCGCAGACGCATCCCGCGGTGGACATGGGGCCAGTCATCTCGGCTGAGCAGCGCCGCCGCGTCGCGGGTTTCGTGGAGCGGGCCGCAGCGGGACAGCACCTGAGTGTCACCACGGGCGGGCGCGCCCGCGACGGCGCGGGGTTTTTCTATGAGCCCACCGTGATCGCGGGCGCCCGGCAGGAGGATGAGGTCGTTCAGCGCGAAATCTTCGGTCCGGTCGTGACGCTGACGCGCTTCACTGACCCCGAGGAGGCCGTGCGTTGGGCGAACGACTCGGAGTACGGGCTCGCCTCATCGGTGTGGACGCGCGACGTCGGCAAGGCGATGCGGGTCGCCGCCCGGCTGCAGTACGGCTGTACCTGGATCAATACCCACGGCACCATGGCGCGCGAGATGCCGCACGGCGGCTTCAAGCGCTCGGGCTACGGCAAGGATCTCTCGATCTATGCGCTCGAGGACTACACGGTGCCGCGCCACGTCATGATCAAGTTGGATTGAGCGCCGGCGGCGCATTTCGGAGAGTCCGCAATGAATCGCGCATTTCTCGCGGCCCTGTTCGTCCCGCTGGCCTGCTGCGCGTGCTCCGGCGGCCGTACGGCCCCGCCGCGCCCGCCCCAGCCGCCGCATGCGGCCTCCACCGAGACGCTGCGCATCGATGCTCGCGCGCCCGGCAAGCCGTTCCCCCACTTCTGGGAGCACATGTTCGGCTCGGGCCATGCGCTGCTGGTGCTGCGCGCCAATTATCAGCGCGACCTCGGGATGATGAAGGCGGCGACGGGCATCCGCTACGTGCGCTTCCACGGGCTGCTCGATGATGAGGTCGGGCTCGCGGTGGGCCCCTCGGCGCTCTTCTACAACCGGCGCGCAGGGCATTCCAAGGGCAAGGCCGCGAGCCCGCCGTACAACTTCTCGTATGTGGACCAGATCATGGACGCGCTGCGCGCGCACGGCGTGCGCCCTTACGTCGAACTGGACTTCATGCCCACGGCGCTCGCCAGCCACCCCAAGATGGTGAATCCATTCTGGTATCACCCGAACGTCTCGCCGCCGCGCAGCTACGCGGCGTGGGACCGCATGATCAGGGCGCTTGCCCGGCATTTCATCGCCCGCTACGGCATCGGCGAGGTCGCCAAGTGGTATTTCGAGGTCTGGAACGAGCCGAATCTGGGCTTCTGGGGCGGTGTACCGAAGCAGAAGACCTACTTCGCGCTCTACGACCATACCGCGCGCGCGCTGAAGAGCGTCAACCGCCGGCTGCGTGTCGGCGGCCCGGCGACCGCCCAGGCGGCCTGGGTCAGCGCCTTCCTGCGTCACCTCGCCAAGGCGCACGTACCGATCGACTTCGTCAGCACGCACGTCTATGGCAACGACACGCCGGAGAACGTGTTCGGGACGCATGAGAACGTGTCGCGGCGCACGATGGTGTGCCGCGCGGTGCGCAAGGTGCACGAGGAGATCGAGCGCTCGGCTTATCCGCATCTGCCGCTGATCCTGTCGGAATTCAACGCCAGCTACAGCAATGAGCCGGATGTGACGGACACGCCGTACATGGGTCCGTGGATCGCCTCGACGATCCGCCAGTGCGACGGGTTGCTGCACGCCATGAGCTACTGGACGTTCTCGGACGTGTTCGAGGAGGGCGGGGTGATCCGCAAGCCGTTCTACGGCGGCTTCGGCCTCATCGCCGAGGACGACATCCCCAAGGCGGCCTTCAACGCCTTCGCGCTGCTGCACCAGCTGGGGCACCTGCGGCTGCAGCCGGATGTGCGCTCCGCGCTGATCACGCGCCGGCGCGACGGATCGCTGGTGCTGGCGTTGTGGGACTACTCCGCGCCGGACGGCAGGGGTCCGCATTACACGCCACCGCCGGCCCGCCGGTCCCATCGGGCGTTCGACATCACGGTGACGGGCTTTCCGGCTGCCGCGACCGGCCTCCTGTGGCGCGTCGACGATCGCCACAGCAACGTGCTGCGCACTTTCGACGCGATGGGGCGGCCGTCGTGGCCGACGCCGCAGCAGATTACGGCGCTGCGAGCGGCCGGCCGGCTGGCGCCGCCGCGCCGTGTGCACCTGATCGACGGACAAATTGACGTCCTCGTGCCGCAGCACGGCTTGGCGCTGCTGCTGTTGCGCCGCGGCGGCTGACTCAGCGCACGTCCCTCACCGCGCGCTCGAGCTCGCGCAGGTCGCGCCCGCGGGTTTCCACTCCGTAAGCGCCGATCAGGGCCAGGCCGAGCACGACCGCGACGGCGATCGCCGCCGCGCTCACCCCGAGCGCCGGCACCAGCGCGAGCGCGCCGAGCCCCTGACAGAGGAGGCCGCCCGCCTTGCTGCAGCCGGCGACCCAGCCGGTGGCCCGCCCGCGGATGCGCAGCGGATAATTCTCCGCCGCATACGGCAGCAGAATCGAAATGACGCCGGTCGAGCCGACAATGAGCAGCGCCAGCGCCAACAGCGGATTCGCCGCGCCCGACACGCCGCTCTGGCGCAGGACAAGCGCGATGGCGCCGGCCGCCGTCACGCCCATCATGACCAGCAGCGCCCCCTTGGTGCTCCAGCGTGAATACAGCAGCGCCGCCACCACCACGACCGGCGCGGCGATGAGGGAGGAGCGGGTGATGATGGCGGCGGCGAGCCCCATGTTGCGGCCCTCCGCGATGAGCTCCCCGGGCAGCCACAGCAGCAGCCCGAAATTGACGCAGCCCCAGGACAGCCCGGCGACGGTCAGCGCCACGGTGGTGCCGCGAAAGCGCCGGTCCGTCGGCGGCAGGCGGGAGTGGTCGAGGCTCGCCTCCACGTCCCACTCCTCGGAGTGCGTGATCACCACGGAGCCGAAGCGCTCGAGCGTCGCGCGGGCCTCCTCGGGACGGCCGATGTGCATCAGAAAGCGCGCCGACTCCGGGATGAGCGGCGCGAGGGCGATCAGGAGCAGGCCCGAGGGCAGGTTGAGAAACCACATGATCCGCCAGCCGAACTGCGGCTGCAGCAGCGCCGAGAACCCCGCCGCCGCGAGGTACCCGCCGAGCGCGCCCACGCCGCCGACGAGCACGAGACTCCAGCCGCGGTGGCGTGTCGGCATGATCTCGGCGAGCAGCGCGTAGGCGACCGGCAGCAGGCCGCCGGCGGAAGCGCCCATGAGAAAGCACATGAGCAGATTCCAGTTGAAGGACGGCATCGCCCCGCAGATCGAGGTGCCGATGAACATGACGGCGGCGAGCAGTATGGTGGCGCGCCGGCCGTAGAGGTCCGCGAGCGCGCCCCATATGAATGATCCGAGCGTCGCTCCGGTCAGTGCCACGAACGGCAGCAGCGAGACATGCGCGGCGCTGAGACCGTATTCAGCGCGCATCCCGGGCACCACGAACCCGAGCGAGCTCACTTTCATGATGTCGACCGCCAGTGCGACCGCGAGCGCTGCGCCGGCCGCCCAGTGCCACACAGTGAGCGGCGCATCCTCCGGCGCCACGATGCGCTCATGCCGCACCGCGGCGTCCGGACTCGCCTTCTTCGGCTGCAGCCCGTAGACGGCCGCTGCCGTGCCGCCGAGGATGCACGCCATGCCGAGGAGCATCGGCATTCCCATGGGCATGCCGGCCATCCGGTAGTGCACGGCGCGCGCCATGACGAACGCCGGAATGTGCAGCAGCGCGCCGATCACGACGCCGAGACTGCCCAGCCAGAAGGCGAGCGGACTACGCCGGTCTGCGAACATGAACCACTCGCTCAATTGCATTGCCCTCAGCCGCAAGGCCCGCAGCGGCAAACCGCATACCGGGCGCATTTATCTCGTTCTACGATATGTATGCGGCTGTGCCGCAGCGAAGCTCAGTGCAGCACGACGAGCAGGTCCTTCGGGTCGACCTGCTGTCCGGGTGTGACCAGGACTTCAGCGACCTCGCCGTCGATCTCGGCGCGCACCTGGGTCTCCATCTTCATCGCCTCGAGACTCACCAGCACGTCGCCGCGTGCCACCTTGCGCCCGACGCTCACGGCGATCGTCGCGACCGTGGCCGGCATGGGCGCACCGACCTGCCGGGCATCGTCCGGCTCGGCCTTGCGCTGCGGCGGGCGCTTGGCGACCTGGCTGCGGTCCGCCACCCGCAGCGAGCGGGGCTGTCCATTGAGCTCCATGAACACCGTGCGTGTGCCGTCCTCGTGGATCTCGCTGCAGGCCACATAGCGCACGAACAGCCGCTTGCCGCGCTCCAGGTCGATGCTGATCTCATCACCCGGCTCCATGCCGTAGAAAAACACCGAGGTCGGCAGGATGCCCACATCGCCGTAGCGCGCCTGCCCGGCGGCATAGTCGAGCCAGACCTTCGGGTACATCAGATAGGACGCGAGGTCATCGTCGGTGACCGTTCGCGGCGTGGCCTGCTGAATCTTCGCGCGCTCGGCGGCCAGATCGGCGGGGCGCATCGAGGCGCCTGGCCGCTCGGCGAGCGCTGCGGCGCCTTTCAGCACCTTGCGCTGCAGCGCCGCAGGAAAGCCGCCGTAGGGCTGACCGAGGTCGCCGTGGAAGAACTGCACCACCGAATCCGGGAACGGCACATCCACTTGCGGATCGAGCAGCTGCTGCGGCGTCAGCCCGCTGGTGACCATCAGCAGTGCCATGTCCCCGACCACCTTGGAGCTCGGCGTGACCTTCACGATGTCGCCGAACAGCTGATTGACGTCGGCGTAGGCCTGTGCGACCTGCGGCCAGTGCGCGCTGTCGATGCCGAGCGCGCGGGCCTGCTCGCGCAGGTTGGTATATTGGCCGCCCGGCATGCCGTGCACGTACACCTCGGAGGCGCCGGAGCGGATGTCGCTCTCGAACGCGGCATAGAGGCGGCGCACCTGCTCCCAGTAGGACGAGAGCATGCGCAGCTTCGCCGGGTCGACGAGCGAATCGCGCGGACCGTGGCGCAACGCCTCGACGATCGAGCCGAGATTCGGCTGCGAGGTGAGCCCGCTCATCGCATCGATGGCGCCGTCGATGGCATCGGCGCCGGCCTCGACCGCCGCCAGCACGCTTGCGGCGGCGATGCCGCTGGTGTCGTGAGTGTGGAAGTGCACCGGCAGCCCGACCTCCTCCTTCAGGGCCTTGACCAGCGCGAACGCCGCGCGCGGTCGGCACAGCCCCGCCATGTCCTTGATGCCGAGCACGTGCGCGCCGGCGGCCTTCAGCTCCTGCGCGAGCCGCAGGTAGTAATCGAGCGTGTATTTCTTTTCGTGCGGATCGCTGAGATTGCCGGTGTAGCAGATCGCCGCCTCGCACAGCCGGCCCGCCTCGAGCACCGCGTCGATGGCGACGCGCATGTTCTCGACCCAGTTGAGCGAATCGAAGATGCGGAACACGTCGATGCCGCCCTCGGCGGCCCGCTTGACGAAGAAGCGCACCACGTTGTCCGGATAGTTGGCGTAGCCGACGGCGTTGGCCGAGCGCAGCAGCATCTGCAGCAGCAGATTTGGCATGCGCTCGCGCAGCACCGTGAGCCGCTGCCAGGGGTCCTCGCGCAGGAAGCGCATCGCCACGTCGAACGTCGCGCCGCCCCAGCATTCCACTGAGAACAGCTCCGGCGTGAGGCTCGCGTAGTACGGCGCAATGGCCGCCATGTCGATCGTGCGCATGCGCGTGGCGAGCAGCGACTGGTGCGCATCGCGCATGGTGGTGTCGGTCAGCAGCACGCGCTGCTCGGCGAGCATCCAGCGGGCGAAGCGCTCCGGGCCAAGCTGCTCGAGCCGCTGCTTGGCGCCGGGGGGCGGATCGGCGAGCGGCACGGGCGGCAGCCTCGGGGTCTCGATCCGCTCGGGGCGCGGCCGCGCGCGCGTCTCGGCGTTGCCGTTGACGATGGTCTCGGCGATGTAGGTGAGAATGCGGGTGGCACGGTCGCGCTTGCGCGGCCAGCGGAACAGCTCCGGCGTCTCGTCGATGAACCGGGTGGTGTAGGCGCCGTCGGCGAAACGCGGGTGGCTGATCACCTGGTCGAGGAAGCGCAGATTGGTGACCACGCCGCGGATGCGGAACTCCCACAGCGCGCGGTGCATGCGCGCGATGGCCTCCTCCGGGGTCGACGCCCAGGCCGTCACCTTCACCAGCAGCGAGTCGTACGAGCGGGTGATGATGGCGCCGGTGTAGGCGGTGCCGGCATCGAGCCGAATGCCGAAGCCGGCCGGGCTGCGGTAGGCGCTGATCTTGCCGTAGTCGGGGATGAAGTTGTTCTCCGGATCCTCGGTGGTCACCCGGCACTGCAGCGCGTGGGCCTGGATGCGGATGTCCTCCTGCGCCGGCACGCCGCTCTCGGGAGTGCCGAGCCGCGCGCCCTCGGCGATGCGGATCTGCGCCTTGACCAAGTCGATGCCGGTGGCGCATTCGGTGACCGTGTGCTCGACCTGAATGCGCGGATTGACCTCGATGAAGTAGAACCGGCCGCTGTCGGCGTCCTGGAGGAATTCCACCGTGCCGGCGTTGCGGTAGCGGGCGGCGCGGCCGATGGTGAGCGCCGCCGCGCAGATCTCGGCGCGCTGCGCCGCCGTGAGAAACACCGCCGGGGCGCGCTCGACCACCTTCTGATTGCGCCGCTGCACCGTGCAGTCGCGCTCGAACAGGTGCACCAGGCCCCCGTAGGCATCGCCGAGGATCTGCACCTCCACGTGCCGGGCGCGGCGCACCAGCTTCTCGAGGTAGACCTCGTCATTGCCGAACGCCGTCTTCGCCTCGCGGCGCGCCACAGGCAGCAGCTCCTGCAACTGCTCGTCGCTCTCGACCACGCGCATCCCGCGCCCGCCGCCTCCCCAGCTCGCCTTGAGCATGACCGGATAGCCGATCTGCCGGGCAAGCCGCGTGCATTCGGCGAACTGCGGCGGCAGGGGCGCGGTCGCGGGCATGACGGCCACGCCGGCGCGCGCGGCGAGATCGCGTGCCGAGACCTTATTGCCGAGCAGCCGCATGGTTTGCGGCTCCGGTCCGACGAACACGATGCCGGCGCCCTCGCAGCCTGCGGCGAAGTCGGGATTCTCGGAGAGAAAGCCATAGCCCGGGTGCACGGCATCGACGCGCGCCTCGCGCGCGACGCGCACAATGTCCTCGATGTCGAGGTACGCCTCGATCGGGCCCTTGCCCTGTCCGACCAGGTAGGCCTCGTCGGCCTTCGTGCGGTGCAGGGAAAAGCGGTCCTCGCGGGAGTAGATGGCGACCGTGCGCAGGCCGAGCTCGTTCGCGGCCCGCATCACGCGGATGGCGATCTCGCCCCGATTGGCGATGAGAATGCTTCGAATCCTGTGCGGCATGAGGCCCTTCACCCGTAAAATCCGCTCCGATCATAGCGACTGCGGACGCATCGCGCGCGAGGTGCTCGTTCTATATGCATGCCATTGCGATTCATGGCGGCGCCGGCGGATTGCCGGCCCGGGGACTCTCGGCCGCCCGGCAGCAGCAATACCGCGAGGGTCTCGCGGCGGCGCTCGATGAGGGCTACGCGGTGCTCGAGCGCGGTGGCTCGAGCCTGGAGGCGGTCATCGCCGCGGTGCGCGTGCTCGAGGACGACCCGCTGTTCAATTCCGGCCGCGGCGCGGCGCTCACCAGCGAAGGGGCTGCGGAGCTCGATGCCGCGGTGATGGACGGCAGCACGCTGCGCGCCGGAGCGGTTGCCGCGGTGCGGCACGTGAGACACCCGATCGAGCTGGCGCGGCGCGTGATGGAGAAATCCCGCCACGTTCTGCTGGTCGGCGCGGGCGCCGAGGAATTCGCCCTCGAGGAAGGCTTCGAGCTCGTGCCGAACGCCTACTTCCGAACTGCCGAGCGTCAGGCCGAGTTGGACCTGCTGCGCGGCGGACGCAGCGTCTCGGAGCTGATGCCCTGCTCGCAGGGCACCGTCGGCGCCGTGGCGCGCGATGCGGCGGGCCATCTCGCGGCGGCCACCTCCACCGGCGGCATGGCCAACAAACGGCCGGGGCGAGTGGGAGATTCACCGATCATCGGTGCGGGCACCTATGCCCGCAACGGCGTGTGCGCCGTGTCGGCCACGGGGCATGGCGAGTACTTCATGCGCCTGGTCGCCGCCCACCACGTCTGCGCTTCGGTGGAGTACCGCGGCGTGAGCCTCGCGGAAGCGGTGCGCGAGACGCTGCACGAGCGGCTGCGCGCGCTCGGCGGCGCAGGCGGGATCATCGCCGTCGACGCCGACGGGCGGATCAGCCTGGATTTCAGCACCGAGGGCATGTTCCGCGGCGCCCGTGACTCGAGCGGCATGCGCCAGATCGCGATCTGACTAGCCGGCCTCGTCGCCGCCGCCCTGGCGCATCGCGGCGGCCGTCTCGGCGGCGAGCAGCCGGATGCCCTGCACGCGGGCGCGCAGATGCGCTGCACCGCCCTCGACGGCCCCCCGCAGCAGCTCGTCCCAGAACTCCGGGCTGTTCAGCCAGCGGGGGCGCAGCCACATCCACTGGCGGCGTCCGAGCTGATGGGCGGCCAGCACGCTGTGCGCGGTGATCCACTCGAGGCACAGCGGGTGCATGCCGAGCGCCAGGCGCGCCTGCACGGCATGGCGTCGGGCCAGCGACCAGGCGAAGACGAACACCAGCTCCGTGGCGTCGATGGCCTGCGATACCGTGAACAGGGCCTGATAGGTGCCGGGCGGCGCGTCCTGCACCTGGGCGCGGTCAAGGTTGCGCCAGCGACGCGGATCGGACAGCCCCGCGTCGAACAGGAGAAACGGGTGATTGGCGGCGCGCCGGCGCGCCGGCGCATCGAGCGCGAGCCACCTCTGCCCGATCTTCGCCGCGGCGGCGTGGGTGCAGCCCGCGCGCGCCTGGTCCGCCAGCACCTGCAGACAGTAGTCGTTCAGTTCGGGCAGCGTCTCGATGACCTCGCGCGGCGCCGCGGCGCCGCGCGGCCCGTGCTCGGTGTGAGCCTGCCAATCGTGATCAGACATCACGCGTCCTCCCTCCGTGCGACTCCGTCCCCCGCCACCGATGGTAGCGCGGCCGCGCCCGCCGGCTACCCCGCATTTGCGTCAATTTTTGCAGATTCGCCCGCTTGTGATTTGCCCAGAATGCCGGACAATGCTCTCTGGGGGACGCGCACTACTGCCTGAAAAGGAAGGGTCATGCGTATCCTCGAAGATCGCTACGAGGGGGAGCTGGAGAACTTCCAGCTGGCGCTGCGGTTCGTGCGCCACGAGGCGCGCACGCGCACGGTCCGCATGTTCACGGGGCTCACCGACCACCGCATCCGCAAGCTCTGGCAGCGCTATTGCGGCGGCTCGCACCATCTGCCGCGGCATCGCGGCAAATCTCCGCAGCAGACGGGCTATTTCACACGCTCCGCGCGCGTGCGCACCGAGGCGGCGCTGCTGGCGGGCGTGTACTGCGCCTGCGGACTGGTGCACGAGCAGCCTGCCGCCCGGCGGCAGTGCCCGGCGGCGCGCCGGCGCATGGGCGCGATGCTGTGCGACGTCTACGACTACTACACAGCGGCGGTGCCGCAGCCGGCGATCTCCTTCGAGCACGCGCTGTTCCTGGTGCAATGCCTGCGCAGCGGCGAGCAGCTGACGGTGCGCCGCTGCCTCAAGTGCCATGCCTACATGGTGGTCGAGCGCTTTCCGGTCCGCGCCCGCTGGTGCGATCATTGTGCACCCCCAAAAGGAGGACGGAAGCCGCACGGCGCCTAGGCGCCGCCGCGACCCTGCCATGAATTCCGCTCGGCCGAACTTCTTCTCCGGCGCGTGTGTCGACCGCCGCACCGAGCTGCGCGAGCAGGCGGACTGGCTGGAGCGCGCGCTCGCCGACCCGCACACGCAGTTTCTGCTGGCCCGCGGCACCGGCCTGCTGCTGCACGGGGCCCCGGAGCCGCGCATCGCATTTGTTCCCGGCCGGCACCCGGCGGTGGCGGCCGCCGAGCCCGACCGCTTCATGCTGCTCGGGTGGTTCCGGCAGCGGCGCTGCGTGCTGCTCGCGCTTGCCCCCGAGTGGCAGGACGTGGATCTGCCCGCGGGGACGGCCTTTCAGGAGCTGCGGCCCCTCTCGACCGAGCTCGACGCCGAGGAGGCGGGGCTGCTCGCCTACGCGCGGGCGCTGTCGATCTGGCGTGCGCGCCAGCGCTTCTGCGGGGTCTGCGGCGGGCCGACCGTGCCCGCGCGCGCCGGCCACAGCCTGGTGTGCGCCGATCCGCAGTGTGCCGAGGAGTACTTCCCCCGCCTCGACCCGGCGATCATCGTGCTGGTGACCGACGGGGAGCGCGCGCTGCTCGGACGGCAGTCCACCTGGCCGCCGGGGCGCTACTCGACCCTCGCCGGCTTCGTCGAGCCCGGGGAGAGCCTCGAGGACGCGGTGCGGCGCGAGGTCATGGAGGAGAGCGGCGTGCAGGTGCTCTCGGCCTGCTACGACTCCTCGCAGCCGTGGCCCTTCCCGGCATCGCTCATGGTGGGCTTCCGGGCGCTCGGCGCGCCGGGTCCGGTGCGCGTCGGCGGGGAACTCGAGGACGCGCGCTGGTTCTCCCGCGAGGCGCTGCGCGGCGGGGAGATTCAGCTGCCGCCGCCGCATTCGATTTCCCGGCGGTTGATCGATGTCTGGCTCGGAGCGCATCCGTAGTGTGCCTGCTGGTGCTGGCCTGGTGCGCCCATCCGCGCTACCGCCTGATCGTCGCGGCGAACCGCGACGAATATCACGACCGCCCCGCCGAGCCGCTCGGGCCGTGGCCGCAGACCGAGGGGGTGCTCGCGGGCCGCGACCTGCGCGCCGGCGGCACGTGGCTCGGCATCGACCGCCGCCGCCGCTTCGGTGTCGTCACCAATTATCGGGAGCGCCAGGGCGCCCCCCCGGGCGCTGCATCGCGCGGCGGGCTGATTCCCGGCTACCTGGCGGCAGCCGATGGCGCCGGCGAGTATCTCGGGGCGCTCGCGCCGCTTGCCGGCCGCTACGGCGGGTTCAATCTGCTGCTCGCCGACGCACAGTCGCTGTGGTACGGCTCGAACCGCACGGAGCCGTTCGCGCAGCGGCTCGAGCCTGGCGTGTACGGTCTCTGCAACCACCGCCTCGACACTCCCTGGCCGAAATTGACCCGCGTGCGGGGCGCGTTCGAGCGCTGGCTCGCCGAGGCGGGCGCAGCGCAGGGGCCCGAGGCCCTGCTCGGGATGCTCGATGACCGCCGCCCGGCCGAGGCGCAGGATGGAGCGGGAGCGGGCGAGTCTGCGGCATCCTGGGAGCGGGCGCTCTCGGCGCCCTTCGTCGAGCACCCCGAGTTCGGCACGCGCTGCTCGACGGTTCTGCTCCTGGAGTCGAGCGGCGCGCTGCGCATGTGCGAGCGGCGTTTCGATCGCCTCGGCCGCCCCGCCGGGGAGCGCGACTACCGGCTGGGAGCGGACGAGTGGTGCTGAGCCCGGCGGGGGAACCGGCACCGTGAAGCACGGTCAGGACAGACTACAATGCATCGTTTATGGCCGGCCGGTCGGAGTCTGAGCGCTAAATGGCGAGTCGCTATCGGTTTCGCGGGGCTCGATGGACGCGAGTCCCGGTGGCGCTGGTGTTGCTGCTCGCCGCCACCGCCGCGCATGCCGACATCAGGGTGACGGTCCGCGGCGTGGACCGCGAGCTGCGCGCCAACGTACTCGCCTACCTCAGCTTCGAGCGCTACAAGAACAGCCGGCACCTGGACGCTGAAATCATCGAACGGCTCGAGAACCGCGTGCAGAGCGAGGTGAGCGCCGCGCTCGAGCCGTATGGTTACTTCCAGCCCACCGTTCATCCGACCGTGCGACAGACCGGTGCGAACGACTGGCACGTCGTGCTCGACATCGACCCGGGCCCGCCGGTCATTCTGCGCACGGTCGACGTGCGCGTCACGGGGCCGGGCGCCGATGACCCGCTGTTCACGCGCATCACCGGCGGCCTGCCCTTTCATCCGGGACAGCGTCTGAACGAAGCGGCCTACGAGCGACTCAAGCGCGAGCTGCTGCAGACCGCGGCGACCTACGGCTATGTCGAGGCGCGCCTGACGCGCCACGAGGTCCTGGTCAATCCGCGCCGGCACAGCGCCAGCATCGCCCTCACGCTCGCCACCGGGGTGCGCTACCGCTTCGGCACGACCCACATCCGCCAGAGCGCCGTGAAGAACGGGCTCGTGCGCCGGTTTCTGCGTTATCGTCCGGGTCAGCTGTTCGATCTGACACAGGTGCTGCGCACCCAGTTCGTGCTCGATGACACCGGGTATTTCTCAGACCTCGAGGTGCTGCCGGGCACGCCGGACAAGCTCCGCCACACCGTGCCGGTGCACATCGGCGCCAAGCCGAGCCGGCGAAACGTCTACTCGTTCGCCGCCGGCTACGCCACCGACACCGGCGCGCGCGGCATCATCAGCTGGCAGGACCGGCGGGTCAACGAGGAGGGCGACCGGATGAGTGTCGACCTGGAGGCCGCGCAGCTCACCAAGTACAGCCTGCAGAGCCGCTACATCATCCCGATCGGCGATCCGGCCACCGAGAATCTCACCTTCACCGCCAGCGTCGAGCAGCGCGACCTCGCGGCCGTGACCGCGCGCACCATGACCGTGGGCGCGCATCTCACCCGGGTCACGGGCAACTGGCAGACGGTCTGGTTCATCGACGCCGTGCACACCACCGGCACGGTCGACAGCCCCATCTGCCCGGTCGGGACGCTCGGGCCGGGGGGCCAGAGCTGCGGCATTACCAGCACCGACAGAGTGAAGGCGCCCATCGCGATCGCGAGCGTGGTCGGCAACATGCTGGTGCCCGGAGTCGACATCACCTCCCTGCCGAGCGGCTATTTCGGCGAGCCGATCTTCGAGCACGGCGTGTCCATCGAGCTGCGCGGCTCGCACGGCGCGCTCGGCTCGAAGGCGGACTTCGTGCAGCTGCGCGTTGCGCTCGAGCGCGTGTTCAGTCTCGCGCCCGGTTGGCATCTGCTGCTGCGCGATGCGTTCGGCGCGACCGCGGTGTCGCATTTCAACAGCATGCCGCCGGTGATGCGCTTTTTCGCCGGCGGCGAAGGCAGCGTGCGCGGCTTCGAGTACAACTCGCTCTCTCCGGCCCAGACCTTCTTCGCCACCGGCGTCTACCAGATCACCGACCCGAGCACAAAGACCACCACCGACTACACCTGCTACGCCGGCACGAGCGCACCGGCGAAGGCCGTCAATCCGGTCCAATGCCCGATGCTGCCGCAGCAGATCGGCGGTAAGGACATGATCAGCGGCACCGTGGAGATCGATCGCAATCTGCCGCACAACCTGGGCATCGCCGCGTTCTTCGACTACGGCAACGCCTTCAACAGCTTCCACATCCCGCACCTGCTGCAGTACGGTGCGGGAATCGGGTTCCGGGTGCGCCTGCCGGTGATGACACTCGGCATCGACGTGGGCGAGCCGCTGTCGCAGCCCGGCAGCCCGCGCCTGTACATCAACTTCTCGCCGAGGTTGTGAGCGGACCCGCATGATGCGCCGAGTTCTGACAGTGGGCGGTTTGCTGATCGTTCTGGCGGCGGCGCTCCTCGCCGCGGCGGCCTATTTCATCGTCTTCACCCAAAGCGGACTGCGCTTTCTGGTCTCGCACCTGCCGCAGCGCTACGGCACGGCGCAAGTGCGGATCGAGCAGGTGAGCGGCACCCTGGCGAGCGGCGTGCGCGCACGACGCGTGGTGATCGATCAGCGCCACGTGTACCTGCGGCTCGAGCGGGTGTACACCCGCGTGCGCTTCTCTGCGTTCTCCTGGCGCACCCTGGTCAGCCCCGATACCACGATCGCGAACGCCTATGTGCGCATCAAACCGGTGCCGCCGCTGCCCGTCGCGCACCCGAAGTTTCTGCCCTGGTGGCTCGCCATCCGCGTCACGCACGCGCATGTCGGCGCCCTCGCGCTCGTGCTCGAGGACGGCAAACGGGTGAACGGCACGGATCTCGACGGCGCCGTGCAGATCGCCTATCGCGATATCCACGTGCCGCACCTGACGCTGCGCATGGGACACGCGCTCTGTTCGCTCGCCGCGTCGCTGCACGCCGCCCGGCCGCTGCAGCTGTCGGTGGGAGGCGATTTCACCTGGCGCGACCCGCGCGGGCCGGACTGGGTGGGGAACGTGGCACTGCGCGGGGATCTCGCCAAGCTCACCGTCTCGGCGCTGTTGCATGCGCCGTTCACGGCGGCGCTGCACGGCGTGCTGCACGGTCGGGACGGCCGTTGGGTCACAGAGAGCGAGCTCCGCATCCGCGGCCTGGATCTGCGCGCCTGGCATCGTACCGGCCGCTTCGGCCTGATCAGCGCGCAGCTGGCGCTGACGGGCGGGATCGAAGGATTCACCCTCGGCGGCACGGTCGATCCGGCAGGGCTCGGCGCCGGGGCGTTGCACGTCGAGCTCGCGGGAAAATACGCGGGCGGCTTGCTGAGTGCGAGCCGCGTCGCGATCCGTAATCTGGCCTCGGGCGCGGCGCTGAGCGCATCCGGAACCGCGCGCTTCGCGGGCGGGCGGCCCGACCTGCATCTGCAGGGGGTTTGGCAGGCGCTGCGCTGGCCGCTCGCCGGCCGTGCGCGCATCCACAGCCCCTCCGGACAGTTCACGCTGATCGGCCGCCTGCCGTACGCCGTCAGCGCGCAAGGCCTCGCGCAGGTCGGCGCCTCGGCGCCGGTCCCAATGAGCCTGAGCGCCTCGGTCGCCTCCACCGGGCTGACGCTGGAGCACGCCACGCTGCACCTGCTCGGCGGCGAGGTCGAGGCGGGCGGCACGCTGGCGTGGTTGCCGGTCGAGCGCTGGTCGCTGCACGCGAGCGGGCGCGGCATCAATCCGGCGGCCGTGCGGCCGGAACTGCGCGGCCGCATCGGCTTTGCGCTCACCGCCGCGGGCGTGGGCTTCGGCGCCGAGGCGCCGCTCAGCGTGCGGATCGAGCGCCTCAGCGGCGAAGTGCGCGGCCAGAGCGCCAGCGGCAGCGGGCAGGTGATCCGCGACCACCGCGCCTGGTCTTTCCAACACGTTCGCCTGAAACTGGGGCAAACGTGGCTCGATCTCGACGGCCGCATCGACAATCAGGCGAAGCTGCGCTTCGCGCTCGCCGGCGATCTGCGCCTGATCTCCGCCGCCGACCGGGGGCGCATCGCAGCGAGCGGATCGATCGATGGGCCGCTCGCCGCGCCGCAGGTGCGCGCCTCGCTGCGAGGCACGGACCTGCATGTCGGGGCGAACTCGCTCGCTTCGGTGGCGGCGGACGTTGACTTCGACCCGACGTCCCGCCGCCCCTCGAGCGTGACCGTGCGGCTGCTCGACCTGCGGACCCGGCACCGGCAGCTGCGCAGCTTCGAGTTCACCGTGGCCGGCCGCGCGTCGCATCTGACGGCGCACATGCAGGCCAATGCGCCCGGGCTGCATCTGGCTGCGCAGGCGGACGGGAGCCTCGCAGGCGGCGTGTTCAACGGCGAGGTCACCGCGTTCAATCTGACGGGGCCACAGTCGTTGCGGCTGCATTTGCGGCACGCGACGTCGCTGTCCCTCTCGCGCGAGCGCAGCGTGCTCAGCGCGCTGTGCCTCGACGGCACACCGGGTGCATTGTGCACTGGTGCGACCTGGACCCGCGCAGGCTGGTCGGCGTATGTAAGCGCGAGCGCGCTGCCGCTCGCAACGCTCACGGCCGGCATGACACCCGCGGTCGAATACCAGGGGAGGATCGACGCCGGGATCGAAATCGACGGCCGCCCGGGACTGCCGCCGGTCGGAACGCTGCACATGACCCTGACGAACGGTGTGCTGTCGCGGCGGCTGGTCAGCGGCAAGACCGAGCATACGACCATCGGCTCGGGTCTGCTGACTGCCACCGCGCGGCCGGGGATGATTCATGCGCAGGCCTCGCTCACCTCGGGGGCCATCGGTACGCTCGCTGCGACGCTCGATATCGGGCGCGGTGTTTCCAACTGGCGCGACATGCCGCTCAAGGGCAGCGTGCACGTGCAGACCAACCGGCTCAACCTGGTTTCCCTGTACATGCCGGGCGTCGATGAGGTCATGGGCGTGCTGATTGCGGATGCGACGATCGGCGGAACTGTGGGTGATCCACGCCTGGGCGGCGTCGCGCGCGTCATCGACGCCACCGCGGATGTGTACCGCACGAATTTGCTGATGAGCCATCTCGCCCTGACGGCGCAGCTGCTCAACACCGGGCTCACCGTCGAAGGCTCGGCGCGGGTCGGGAAAGGGCTGCTGCATGTCCAGGGTCGAATGGGCTGGCGCGATGCGGTGCCCTACGGCGACCTTCATCTGCAGGGCACCGATTTGCGGGTGGTCGACCTGCCGGAAGCGCGTGTCGATGCCTCGCCGAATCTCGACTTCCGTCTGGCGTCCCACCGCATCGATGTCACCGGCACGGTCCTCATCGCGCACGCCCACTTCTCCCCGCGCAACCTCACCGGCGCGGTGCACGCCACGTCCGACCAGGTGATCGTGGGCGAGGAATCGGCCAGCGCCCCGCATCGCTACCAGGTGGTGACCACCATCACTTTCGATCTCGGCAACGACTTCGAAGTCGACACGATGGGCTTGACCGGCAAGTTGAGCGGCCGGATCACCGTGAGCAGCGGCTTGGGCAAGGGCACGACCGCCACCGGCGAGCTGTACGTGCAGAAGGGCGAATACGCCGCTTATGCGCGCCGCCTCACCATTCAGTCGGGGCGGCTGTTCTACCACGGCGGACCGCTCGACAATCCGGGTATCGAGATCCGTGCCGAGCGCCGCTACACCGACATCACCGCAGGGGTCAACGTCAGCGGCACGTTGAAGCAGCCTCAGGTCTCCTTCTTCTCAAACCCCTCGCTGTCGCAGTCGCAGATCATGTCGCTCATCCTCTCCGGCGGCGGCGGCTCGCTGCAGGCGCTGCAGACCAGCGGCACGCAGAGCCGCCAGACCACCGCTGCGGCCGAGCTGCTCGCCCAGGGCGGGGCGATCCTCGCGCAGCAGCTCGGCTCGCGCATCGGGCTGCCGGACGTCACGCTGCAGACGGACCTGAACAACGAGACCTCGCTGGTGCTCGGCAAGTATCTCTCCCCGCGCCTGTACGTCAGCTACGGCGTGGGGCTCACCGAGCAGCTGAGCGCCGTACGGCTGCGCTACAGCATCGGCGAGCACTGGACGATCCGCATCGAGGCCGGCCAGGGCAAGCTCGCCGGGCAGAGCAAGAGCGGGGAGCTCGGCGGGGCGGACCTGGTGTTCACGGTGACCAAGTGACCCTTGACTTGCGCGAATTAATATGCACAATTCGCGCATGTTTATGCACACGCCCGGGCACCGCTGAGCTTCGCCGTGGACGCCGATCAACTCGAGCGCCGCCAGGCGGTGGTGCGCATCCTGCGCAGCGGCGTGGTGCACCGCCAGGAGGACCTGGTGCGCCTGCTGCGCGCGGAAGGCTACGACGTCACGCAGTCCTCGATCAGCCGCGACCTGCGCGATCTGGGCGTGCTCAAGGCGAGCGGCCGCTACGTGCTGCCGCCGGACGAAGTCACGCGCACCCAGGGTGATTTCGCGATGCTCGCGCAGTTCGTGCGCGGGATGAAGCGCGCCGGGCCCTCGCTCACGGTCCTCAGGACCACGATCGGCGCGGCTCAGAGCGTCGCGGTCGCGATCGACCGGGCCGAGTGGCCGGAAGTGTCGGGCACCCTCTCGGGCGATGACACCATCTTCATTGCTACCGCCTCGCGGCGCGCACAGGATCAACTGAGCGAGCGGCTGCGGGCACTCTTCGGGATCTGAACCATGTCCACAGCCTCCACCGCGGGCGGCGAGCCCATCGTTCTGGCCTATTCCGGCGGCCTCGACACCTCGTTTCTGGTGCCGTGGCTGAAGGAGACCTATCACCGTCCGGTGATCACCGTCACCGTCGATACCGGCGGCATCGATGCCGAGGCGGCCCGCACGCTCAAGGAGCGCGCGCACGCGCTCGGCGCCGTGGCGCATCACCAGGTCGATGCGCGCGCGGAGTATTTCGAGCAGGTGCTGCGCTTTCTGATCATGGGCAACGTCAAGCGCGGCCAGCTGTACCCGCTGTGCGTCGGGGCCGAGCGTGTCATGCAGGCGCAGACCATCGCGCACATGGCGCGCAAGCTCGGCACCAACATGATCGCGCACGGCTGCACCGCCGCGGGCAACGACCAGGTGCGCTTCGAAGTCGCCATGCGCACCCTGGCGCCGGATCTGGAAGTGCTCGCCCCGGTGCGCGACCGGGCATTCAAGCGGCCCGAGGAGCTGGCCTTCCTCGAGAGCCGCGGGCTGCCCGTGCCGCCCTTCGGCGCGGCCTACTCGGTCAACCGGGGCTTGTGGGGCGTGACCATCGGCGGCAAGGAGACGCTGAGCTCCTCCGGCACCCTCCCCGATGAGGCGTGGGTGCTCACGCGCGATGCCTTCAGCCGGCCCCGGGCGTGCGAGACGCACGTGCTCGCGTTCGAGCGCGGCCGGCCGGTCGGCCTAGACGGCCGAGCGCTTGCGCCGGTGGCGCTGATCGAGGCGCTGGAATCGCTGGCGGCGCCGTTCGGCATCGGCCGCGGCATCCATCTCGGGGATACCATCATCGGCACCAAGGGCCGGGTCGCCTTCGAGGCGCCCGCCGCCGAGGTGCTGCTGACCGCCCACCGCGAGCTCGAGAAGCTTGTGCTCACGGGCCGGCAGCAGCGCATCAAGGAGCTGGTGGCCCAGCCGTACGGCGACCTGGTGCACGAGGGCCAGCTGCTCGATCCGGTGTGCCGCGACATCGAGGCGCTGCTCGTGTCCTCGCAGGCGCGCGTGACCGGCACCGTGCGCATCGCGCTGCGCCCCGGCAACCTCTTCATCGAGGGCCTCGAGTCGCCCTACTCGCTGATGAGCGCCTCCAAGGGCGTGTACGGCGAGGCGGCCGGCGAGTGGACGCCGCAGGATGCGCTCGGCTTCTCCAAGATCGTCGCCCTCACCGGCGTCTTCCACCGCCGCGCCGGGCCCGCAGCCGATGGCCAGCCGCACGGCGCAGGAGAGCGCCGATGACCAACGGCATGCGCAGCGTGGTCGTGGACAAGATCGCCTCCGTGGCACAGGCCTGCGGCCTGTCGCACGAGGTGCGCATCTCCGCCGACATTCCCGCCGAGGAAGGCGTGGTGATCGTCGTCGAGGTGCTGACCAACAAGTCGACCTACAACACCCTCGAGCTCACCAGCGGCCGCATGGCCAAGGTGCGCAAGGGCGACATCGTGGTCGGCGCGCTCGGTCACCGCAAGGCGCTGTTCGGCTACTCGGGCCACATCCCCGAGACGGTCAGGCCCGGCGATACGATCCAGATGCTCAACATCGGCGGGGTACTCGGGGCGTGCGACTCGATCAATCCCGACAAGGGCCAGCCGTTCGACTGCCGCGTGCTCGGGGTGGTGCTGCGCTTTCCGTACCTCGGCGAGCGCATCGGCGTGCCGGCGCGCGTCGGGCTGCGCCCGCTCGATCAGGCCGCCTCGCTCGAGACCCGCCAGGTCCCGGTGGTGGCCCTCGCCGGCACCTGCATGGAGGCCGGCAAGACCGCCGCCGCCTGCGCCATGATCAGCCGCATGCGCCACCGCGGCCTCACGGTCGATGCGTTCAAGGCCACGGGCGTCTCGCTGCGCCGCGACATCATGGCGATGGAGGATGCCGGCGCGCGCCGCTCGGCGATCTTCACCGATTTCGGCGTGGTGACGACCACGCGCCGCAACGGTCCGGCCCTGACGCGCACCATGCTGACCGAGCTCTCCGCGGGCAAACCGGACGTGATCGTGTTCGAGCTGGGCGACGGCATACTCGGAACCTACGGCGTGGACGCCATTCTCGAGTGCGCCGACATCCGCGCCGTGCTCACCGGGGTCGCGCTCTCGGCCAACGACCCGGTGGCCGCCTGGGGCGGCGTGAAGCTCTTGCGCGAGCGCTTCGGCATCGAGCCGTGCGTGGTCACCGGGCCCGCCACCGACAATCAGGTGGGCATCGATCTGATCACCGAGCAGCTGAAAGTCCCGGCGTTCAACGCCATCAGCAACGGCGCCTCCCTCGGCGATCACGTCATGCAGACCGTCGGTCTGACGGGCGGGGCGCGGGCATGAGCGAGCCAATCCCCGCGGTCGTGCTCGGCGGCAGCGGCTACGTGGCCGGCGAGCTGCTGCGCCTGCTCGCGGCGCATCCGCGCTTCGCGCTGCGCGCGGCCCTCTCCGAGAGCCAGCCCGGCGAGCCGATCGTCGCGGCGTTTCCGCATCTCGCCGGCGCCTACGGCGACTGGCGCTTCCAGACTCGGGACGAGGTGCGCACGTTGCTGACGAGCGTGCCGCGCTGCGCGGTGTTCTCCGCGGCGCCGCACGGTGTGTCCGCACAGCTGATCGACTCGCTGCTCGAGGCCGCGAGGGCCGCAGGCACCGCGCCGCGGGTGGTCGACATTTCGGCGGACTTCCGCTACCGCTCGGCTGGCGAGTACGAACGGGTCTACGCCCATGCGCACGGCGCACCGGGGCGCCTGGATCAATTCACGTGTGCGCTGCCGGAGCATCTGGCCGAGCTCACGACGCCGCACGTGGCGCATCCGGGCTGTTTCGCCACGGCCGTGCTGCTCGCCAGCGTGCCGCTGCTGACCCTCGGCCTGGTGCCGCCGCAGCTGTTCGTCGCGGGCGTGACGGGCAGCACCGGCTCGGGCCGCAAGCCGACCGCCGGCACGCACCATCCCCTGCGGCACAGCGACCTCTACGCCTACAGCCCGCTCGCGCACCGGCATGCGCCGGAGATCGCCGCGTGCGCCCGCGACGCGAGCGGCGTTGCCGCCGATTTCGCGTTCGTCCCGCACTCCGGGCCGTTCGCCCGCGGCATTTACGTCACGGTGCAGGCGCAGCTCGAGCGGCCGCTGCAGACAGCCGAAGTGCTCGGCGCGCTGCGCGAGTTCTACGCCCGCGCGCGCTTCGTGCGCGTGCTGGCCGGTGCGCCGCGCATCAAGGACGTGACGGCGAGCAATTACGCGCACCTCGGCGCGGTGAGCGACGGCCGCACCGTGGCGGTGATGTGCGCCATCGACAACCTTACCAAAGGCGCCGCCGGCGGCGCGGTGCAGTGGATGAATCGGATGTTCGGCCTGGCCGAGACCGACGGCCTCACGCTGCCGGCCCCAGGTTGGACCTGAAGCGAGCGATCATGAACGCAACCCCGACCGTGTCAGTCACGCCCGCGCCGCCGAGCGACGCCCTGGCGCCCGTCTACGCCCAGTACCCGTTCGAGGTCGCCCGCGCGGAGGGCGTGTGGCTCATCAACCCGCAAGGCGAGCGGCTGCTCGATCTGTATGGCGGGCATGCGGTCGCCGCGCTCGGCTATGCCCATCCCGGCTGGACCGACGCGCTCGCTGCGCAGGCGCGCGCGTGCCAGTTCCAGACCAACGCGCTGCCCATGAGCGTGCGCACGCAGGCCGCACAGCGGCTGCTGGCATTCTCGCAGCTGGATTTCGCCAGCGTGTTCCTGGTCAACAGCGGCGCCGAGGCCAACGAGAACGCGCTGCGCCTCGCGCTGCGCATGACAGGGCGGCCGCACGTGGCGGCGCTCGAGGGTGCCTTTCACGGGCGCACCGCGGCGGCCGCGGCGGTCACCTGGGGCTCGCAGGCCTGGTATGGCTTCCCGCGCACGCCGTTTGACGTGAGCTTCCTGCCGCGCGGCGATCTCGATGCGTTGGCTGCCCAGGTGAGCGAGCGGACCGCCGCGGTCATCGTCGAGCCCGTGCAGGGACTGGCCGGCGCGGTGGATCTCGGCGCGCCGTATCTCGCCGCGCTGCGCGCACGCTGCGATGAGGTCGGCGCACTCTTGATCTTCGACGAGGTGCAGTGCGGTTTCGGCCGGGTGGGCGCGCCGTACGCCGCCGGGCTCTATGGCGTGATGCCCGACATGCTCACGACGGCCAAGGCGCTCGGCAACGGGTTCCCCGTCGCCGCCCTGCTCACCTCGGCGAAGGTGTCCGCCACGCTGAAGACCGGCCTGCTCGGCACCACCTATGGCGGCGGCCCGATGGCGTGCGCGGCGCTGCTCGCCACAATCGAGGCCATCGAGTCGGGGCGGCTGCTCGAGAACGTGCGGCGCGTGTCGGCCCACATCCGGCGCACCTGTCTCACCGGACCGGTGAGCGCGGTGCAGGGCGAGGGCTTCCTGCTCGGACTGCGCACCCGCCGACCGGCGAAGCAGGTCCAGGCCGAGCTGCTGCGCCGCGGCATCCTCACCGGCACCGCGAGCGATCCGGACATCGTGCGGCTGCTGGCGCCGTTCATTCTCCAGGAGACGCACGTGCAGCTGTTGCGCCAGGCGCTGACGGACATCGGCGCATGAAGCGCTTCGTCGACCTGGCGGAGCTGCCGCGCGAGGAGGTGCTGGCGCTGCTCGCGCTGTCGGAGCGGCTGCAGCGCGAGCCGCAGCCCCGCGCGCTCGCCGGAAAGATTCTCGGCCTGCTGTTCCTGAATCCCTCGCTGCGCACGCTCGCGTCCTTCCAGGCGGGCATGGCGCGCCTCGGCGGCAGCTCGTTCGTCATCACCCCCGGCCAGGGCACCTGGCAGCTCGAGACGCGCCCCGGCGCGGTGATGGACGGCGCAGCGGCCGAGCACGCGCGCGAGGGGATTCCGGTGCTCGCCTCCTACTGCGATGCGCTCGGCATCCGCGCGTTCGCCGACGGGCGGGACCTGGCGGCGGATCTGGCGGAAACGACGTTCAATGCGCTCGCGGCGCTGGTGGACAAGCCGCTGATCAATCTCGAGTCGGCGGTCAACCACCCCTGCCAGGCGCTCGCCGACTGGAAGACGCTGGAGGATTTCGGCGTGCCCCGCCGCGGCCGCCTGGTGCTCTCCTGGGCCTATCATCCGCGCCCCCTGCCGCTCGCGGTGCCGTCGGCGGTGCTGCACATGGCGGCGCTGCGCGGCATGGAGGTCGTGGTGCTGCGACCCGAGGGGTTCGCGCTGCCGCCGTCCGTCATGGACAAAGCGCGCCGCGCCGCGGCGCTCTCGGGCGGCTCGGTGCGCGAGAGCGAGGATCGGCGCGAGGCGCTCGCGGGCGCGCACATCGTCTACGCCAAGGAATGGGGCGCCACCGCCTGCTACGGCGATGCGGCCGAAGAGGCCCGCCGGCGCGCCGGGCATACCGGCTGGTGTGTGCGCAACGATTGGTTCGAGCCGGCCGCGCCCGAGTGCCGTCTGATGCACTGTCTGCCGGTGCGGCGCAATGTCGCCGTCGCCGACGAGGTCCTCGACGGGCCGCGCAGCATCGTGCGCCACCAAGCGTACAATCGCCTGCCGGTGCAGATGGCGGTGTTGTACCGACTGCTGAAGGGGCTGTAGGCCCGTGATGTTTCCGTCCGCTTAAGATCAGGGGCTTGTGACCGAGATGATCATGCAACCCGCCGACCAGGCACTGGCCATTCGTGCGCTGAAGAGCGCCGCGCCCTACATCCGCATGTATCGCGGCAAGACCTTCGTGGTGAAGGCCGGCGGCGGCGTGTTCGCCGATGACGCCGCGACGCGCGTGCTCGTCGAGCAGATCGCGATCCTGCACTACTTCGGCGTGCGGGTCGTGTTCGTGCACGGCGGCGGCCCGCAGGTGACCGAGCTCGCCAAGGCCCTCGGCGTGAGCTCGCGCATGGTGGAGGGGCGCCGGGTGACCGACCGCGAGGCGATCGACATCACCGCGATGGTGCTGAACGGCACCATCAACACCGCCATCCTCGCCATCTGCCGCGAGCTGAACATCGAGGCGGTCGGCGTGAGCGGCGTCGATGCCGGCCTGGTCCACGCGCACAAGCGCCCGCCGGTGACGCTCAAGGCGAGCGGCGAGCGGGTCGATTACGGCTTCGTGGGCGACATCGACTCCGTCGACCCGACCGTGCTGCGCAAGCTGCTCGACAACGGTCTGATGCCCGTCGTGAGCCCGCTGTCGGCCGACGATGACGGCGTGCTGCTCAACATCAATGCCGATACGGTCGCCGCCGCGATCGCCGCGGCACTCGGCGCCGAGAAGCTGATCCTGTGCACCGGCGCGAGCGGCATACTGGCCGACCTCGCCGATCCGGGCTCGCTCATCTCCTACACCGATCTCGAGGGCCTCTCGAGGCTGCGCGAGCAGGGCGCGATCGCCGACGGCATGCTGCCGAAGGCCAAGGCGATCGAGTCGGCCCTCCGCGGCGGCGTGCGCCGCGTGCACGTCGTGTCGTATCAGGCGCCGGAAGGCATTCTCGGCGAAGTGTTCACCAACGAGGGCACCGGCACACTGATCGTCGAGGACATCGACGCGCTGACGCCCGCCGAACAGCACGGCAGCGGAGCTTAGTTTGAGCCGGCTGTGGGACAAGGGCGCGTCGCTCGATGAGCGCGTACTGCGCTACACGGCCGGTGAGGACTACGCGCTCGATGAGCGTCTGGTGGCCTACGACGTGCGCGCATCGATCGCGCACGCCGAGATGCTCGCCGCGCAGGGGCTGCTCGCCGCTGCGGATCTCGCGGCCATCCGCGACGGCCTCACCGCGCTTGCCGACGAGCATGCCCGCGGGCTGTGGCGCATCGAGCTGTCGGACGAGGACGGGCAGACCGCGCTCGAGCGGCGCCTCACCGAGCGGATCGGCCCGGCGGGCGGGCGGGTTCATCTCGGGCGCTCGCGCAACGATCAGGTGCTGACGGCGCTGCGGCTGTATCTGCGCGACGCCGTGGAGAGCCTCGCCGCCGGCGCCGTGTCGGTCGCGCAGGCGCTCGAGGGGCTGGCGGCGCGCGAGGGCGCGACCGAGCTGCCCGGCTACACCCACATGCAGCAGGCGATGCCGAGCTCCGTGCCGCTGTGGGCCGGCGGCTTCGCCGCCGAGATCCGCGACGACGCCGAGGCGCTGCGCCACGTGCACCGCCGCCTCGGCAGGAGCCCCCTCGGCTCGGCGGCCGGCTACGGCACGCCGGGACTGCCACTCGATCGGGAGGCGACGCGCGAGAAGCTCGGCTTCGCCGAGGTGCACGAGCCGGTGACGGCCGTGCAGCTCTCGCGCGGCAAGGCCGAAGCGGAGCTGCTCTTTCACCTGTGCCTGCTGATGCAGGATCTCGGCCGCCTGGCCTCCGACGTGCTGCTCTTCTACACGCAGGAGTTCGCCTTCATCGAGCTGCCGGAGGCCTTCACCACCGGCTCGTCCATCATGCCGCAGAAGCGCAATCCGGATGTCTTCGAGCTGATCCGCGGCCGCTCGGCGACCGCCCAGGCGTGCCTCGCCGAGGCGCTGGCGGTGTGCGCGAAGCTGCCCTCCGGTTACCAGCGCGACCTGCAGCTGCTGAAGTTTCCCCTGTTCCGCGCAATCGACGTGGTGCAGGAGACGCTCCAGATCCTGCCGGCCGCGCTCGATGCGGTGCGCTTTCGCCCCGAGCGCATCCGGCTCGACCCGGCCATCCACGCTGCCGAGCAGGCCAATCGGCTGGTGGTGAGCGAGGGCATCCCGTTCCGCGAGGCGTACCGCAGAGTGGCGGCGAAGCTGAAGGGACCGGGCTGAATGTGACGCACATTGAAATGCCGCGGCGCGCAACTGAAGACGCGGCCGGTAGATATGATCGGCTGAACCGAAACGGCTGACGTTCACGGCTGCGCTATCACGCCTCGGCAGACAGTTAAGGGAGGTCACCGCGGCGCTGCGCACCATTGGCGCCCGTTACGCCCTGATCGGGGGCTCGCGCTCGCCGCGCACAACGCGATTGGCGCGACCGAGGAGATCGATGTGCTCGTGAACCTCGAGAACGCCGATACGATCGAGGCGCAGCTGACCCGGCTCGGCTAGCGTTGCGTGCATCGCAGCGATGATGCGCCCAATTATCTGCGCGGCGACGGGCGAGTCGATCGCCTCTATGCGCATCGCCCGATCGCCCGGCGTCTGTTGGCGGGCGCACGGACGCTCACGAGATCGCTCGGAGAATTGTGCGTGATCAGTACCGAAGGGCGGATCGCCTGCACGCTGCAAGGACCGGTCAACGCTCCGAGGCGGACCCAGGATCTGGCGGATCTCCGTGCGCGCCTCAGAGCCAACAGAGAGCGCCTGGACATCGCGGAGGTGCGCGAGCACTTTCGGCTGTTCGAAAGAGAGACGATGCTCGATGAGCTTCTCAAAGAGACCGACTGAGCCGCCGCTCATCGCCGAGGGTGGCGTGCACGGTGCAGCGCTGTCGCCGGGGGACCCGTTTCTTGTGCTGGATGAGCTCATGGCCGTGGTCGAAGCCCTGAGCCGGAGTTGGCCGCAACGCGCGCCGTTCACCAGTGCTGGCGATATGCCTCTCTAGCCACGTTCCCTTGCGGCATGACATCGACCCTGGGCGCCGGAAAACGCGCCACCGGCGGATCAGGCATAATGCGCCTCGTGGTCGGCCAGGTGCGATCCGAAACCATGCGGCGGCAATCGCTCTCGGACGGGACGTTTCGCGGCGACGGCGATCCATTCTATCTGCCGAACTTCTGCGCCTCGCGCGCCGCGGTTGCCATCGTGGTGATCGTGGAGCTGACCGCCATAGTGCTGTCGATCGCGCGCAGCGACACGGTGAGCTTCTGGTCGGAGCTCACGCGCAGCTCCCTGTTTCTGCTGTGGATCGGACTGGTGTGCGCGGCGCTGCTGTGCGCGCTGCGCCCGCCGCTCGCGCGTCTCGGCGTGCGGGGCGGCTCCACGGCGGTGCTGGCGCTGCTGACGGCGGTGGTGGCGGGCATCTCGATCGGTGTGTTCCTGCTCGGGCGCAGCGAGCTGCTCGCCCCCGCCGCGGCGCTGTTCCCCCGGCGACTCGGCCCGTTCGTGGTGCGCAACACGCTGATCGGCTTCGTGATCGCCGCCGTGGCGCTGCGCTACTTCTACGTCACCCATCAGTGGCGGCGCAACATCGAGATGCGCGCCGCCGCCCGCGTGCACGCCCTGCAGGCGCGCATCCGTCCGCACTTCCTCTTCAACAGCATGAACACCATCGCCGCGCTCACGCGCTCGGCGCCCCCGCAGGCCGAGCAGGCGGTGCAGGACCTGGCGGACCTGTTCCGGGCGTCCCTCGGCGATCCCAATCAGACCATCACGCTGGCCGATGAGCTGGAAATCGCGCAGACCTATCAGCGCATCGAGCAGCTGCGCCTCGGCGAGCGGCTGCGGGTGGACTGGGAGGTCGAGGCGCTGCCGGCCGATGCGCGGGTGCCGGGCCTCTTGCTGCAGCCGCTGCTCGAGAACGCGATCTATCACGGGATCGAGCCGCGCGCCGCGGGCGGCACGGTGCACATCCACGGCGAGCGCTCGGGCGAGCTGATCTCCGTGGTGGTGCGCAACCCCCTCGGGGCGCTCAACGGCGTGCGCGACGGCAACCATCTGGCGCTCGAGAACATCCGCGAGCGCCTGACGCTGCTCTACGGCGCGCGCGCGCTGGTGAAGGCCGGCTCCTTCGGGGAGGAGTACATCGTGACGCTGCGCTTTCCATACATTGCCGCGCCTGCCGCCGGGTCCGGCTGAGGCGCCGGGCGTGCTGCGCGTGCTGATCGTCGATGACGAGCCGCCGGCCCGCGAGCGGCTGGGCCAGCTGCTCGCGGAGATCGGCGGCGTCGCGCTTGCCGGGCAGGCGGCGAGCGGCCTCGAGGCGCTCGAGCAGGCGGCACGGCTGGCGCCCGATGTGGTGCTGCTCGATGTGCGCATGCCCGGGGTCGATGGCATCGAGACGGCCCGCCACCTGAGTGTGCTCGAGGAGCCGCCCGCGGTGATCTTCACCACCGCCTACGACCAGTACGCCGTCAATGCCTTCGAGACCCGGGCCGTCGGCTACCTGCTCAAGCCCGTGCGCAAGGACAAGCTGGCCGCGGCGCTGGCGCACGCGGGCCGCCTGACGCGCCCGCAGCTGCAGCGCCTGGCCGCCGCCGCGGGCACGCCGCGCCGAACGCACATCGCGGTGCGCCGCCGCGAGCAGGTGCGCCTGATCCGGCTGGAGGAGATTCTGTACTTTCAGGCCGACCAGAAATACACCACGGTGCGCCACGCGCACGGCGAGGACCTCATCGAGGAGTCGCTGCGCACCCTGGAGGAGGAGCTCGGCGAGCGCTTCGTGCGCATCCATCGCAACACGCTGATCAATACAGGGCATCTGCAGGGCATCGAGCGCGCCGGCGACGGCCACTACTGCGTGCGGCTGCGCGGCTGCGCGGCGGCGCTGCCGGTCAGCCGCCGCCTGGCCGGCGAGCTGCTCGAGCGCTTCCGGATCTGACCGAGCCGAGGCAGTTGGGGTATCCTCAGGCGATGCGCATCGAGTTCACCAAGATGCACGCGCTGGGCAACGACTTCGCGGTGTTCGATGCGCCCGCGGGACAAGCGTCGCTCGAGTGCGCCGAGCTCGCCCGCCTCGCCGACCGCCACACCGGCATCGGCTTCGATCAGGCGCTCGTGCTCGAGCCGCCCCGGCGGGCCGAGACCGCCGTCTTCTACCGCATCTTCAATGCCGACGGCCGGGAGGTCGAGCAGTGCGGCAACGGCGCGCGCTGCATCGCCGCGCTGCTCGCGGCGCGCGGCGCGGCGCGCGCCGGCGCGCTCACCCTCGACAGTCCGGCCGGGCTCATCGAGGCGCGGGTGCACCCCGGCGGAGAGGTCTCGGTGAACATGGGGCCGGTCCGCTTCGATCCGGCGGCGCTGCCGTTCGAGGCGCCGGCGGAGGCGGACCGGTACCGCCTCGAGGTCGCCGGCGAGACGGTGCAGATCGGCGCCGTGTCGATCGGCAATCCGCACGCCGTGCACGCCGTCGAATGCGTCGACGCAGCGCCGGTGGCGCATCTGGGGCCGGCTATCGAGCGCCACCGCCGCTTCCCGCAGCGCGTCAACGTCGGGTTCGTGCAGGTCTTGGACCGCACGCACATCCGGCTGCGGGTCTACGAGCGCGGCGTCGGCGAGACGCTGGCCTGCGGCACGGGCGCGTGCGCGGCGGTTGCGGTCGCCCGCCGCTGGGGATTGCTCGATTCCGAGGTCAGCGTCAGCGCGCGGGGCGGAGAGCTCGGCGTACGCTGGGGCGGCCCCGGGGAGCCCATCTGGCTGACCGGTCCGGCGCAGATCGCCTTTCGGGGCCACTTCGATCGTTAAGGGAGCTTCGAGACATCATGACAACACGTGAAGCACGCGGCATTGCCGCCACGGAGATGGACGAGGAGTCCATCGCGACCTTCCTGCAGCACAACACCGATTTCTTCGAGCGGCACCAGGCGGTGCTGCTGCGCCTGCGGCTGCCGCACGCGCGCGGCGGCTCGACCATCTCGCTGGTCGAGCGGCAGATCGAGGTGATGCGCGAGAAGCACGCGGCCCTCGAGAGCAAGCTGACCGAGCTCGTGGTCGTGGCGCGGGCCAACGATGCCATCGCGGACAAGCTGCATCGGTTCACGCGCCGCCTGCTGCAATCGGGCAGCCGCGCCGACGCGGTGGGACGGATCGAGGCCAGCCTGCGCGAGGACTTCGACGCCTTTCACAGCGTGCTGCTGCTGATCGGCGAGTTCCCCGACCTTACCCCGCAGCGCTTCGTGCGCACCGTGGCGCGCGACGATGCGGAACTGAAATCCTTCGACTCGCTCTTCAGCGCCGGCAAGCCGCGCTGCGGCCAGGCGCGCGACTCGCAGCGCCAGCTGCTGTTCGGGCCGGACTCGGCGCAGATCGGCTCGGTGGCGCTGGTGCCGCTCACCGAGAAGGGCACGCCGCTCGGGGTGCTCGCGCTCGGCAGTCCCGACCGCGACCGGTTCCATCCGGGCATGAGCACCGAGTTTCTGGCGCGCATGGCCGATCTGATCGTCGATGCGCTGACGATGTGCCGCGGGGCGTGAGGCGCGGGCCGCCGCCAGCGCGCCGATGACGCCCGAGGCGATCGCATGGGTCGAGCGCTATCGGCGCTACCTCGTGAACGAGCGGCGCGGCTCGCCGCACACGGTGTCCAATTACCTGCGGGACCTGCGCGCCCTGCAGGCGTACTGCGACCGCGCGCGATTGCCCGATTGGGCCGGGCTCGACGGGGCTCAGGTGCGCGCCTTCGCCGCCCGGCTGCACGCCGGCGGACTGGGTCCGCGCAGCATCCAGCGGCGGCTCTGCGCAGTGCGCAGCTTCTATGCGTTCCTGCTGCGCGAAGCGCAGGTGCAGCGCGAGCAGCGGGCCGCGCCTCCCGAGGGCGCCGATATCCGCTCGCTGCGCAGCAATCCGGCCTCGGACGTGCGCGCCCCGAAGGCTCCGCGCCGCCTGCCCGTGACGCTCGATGCGGACCAGATGGCGCGGCTGCTCGCCATCAGGCAGACCACGCCCGTGGCGATCCGCGACCGTGCCATCATGGAGCTGCTGTACTCCTCGGGGCTGCGCCTCGCGGAGCTGACCACGCTCGACCTCGAGCATCTCGACCTCGCCGACCGCACCGTCCGGGTGCTCGGCAAGGGGCGCAAGGAGCGCGCCGTGCCCGTCGGCCGCGTGGCCGCCGAGGCCCTCGAGCGCTGGCTGAGGCAGCGCGCGGCGTGGGCCGGGAGCGCTGAGCGGGCGCTGTTCCTCGGCCGCGGCGGGCAGCGGCTCGGGCGCCGCGAGATCCAGAAGCGGGTCGCGTACTGGGCGCGCCGCCAGGGCCTGCCGCAGCACGTGCACCCGCATCTGTTCCGCCATTCCTTCGCCTCCCACCTGCTCGAGTCCGGGGCCGAGCTGCGCGGCGTGCAGGAGATGCTCGGGCACGCGGACATCGCCACGACCCAGATCTACACCCACCTTGATTTTCAGCACCTTGCCCGCATCTACGATGCAGCGCACCCGCGGGCGCGCCGCAAGTCCTGACGAGGCGCTCGGCGCCTCCCCCGCTCAATTGGCGACACGGGCCGCATCATGACCGACTCCACGGCTTTCAATCCCCACGGCACGACCATCCTGGGTGTGCGCCGCAACGGTGCCGTCGCCCTCGGCGGTGACGGCCAGGTGACCTTGGGCAATACCGTCATGAAGGGCAACGCCCGCAAGGTCCGCCGGCTGTACAACGATAAGGTGCTCGCCGGCTTCGCCGGCGGCACGGCGGACGCATTCACGCTGTTCGAGCGCTTCGAGGGCAAGCTTGAGAAATACGGCAACCTCACGCGCGCGGCCATCGAGCTGGCCAAGGACTGGCGCGCCGACCGCTATCTGCGGCGCCTCGAGGCGCTGCTGCTGGTGGCCGATCCGGTCAAGCTGCTCGTCATCTCCGGCAACGGCGATGTCATCGAGCCGGAGCACGAGGCGGCGGCGATCGGCTCGGGCGGGCAGTTCGCCCTGTCGGCCGCACGGGCGCTGCTCGGGGCCTCAGAGCTCGGCGCGCGCGAGATCGTGCAGCGCTCGCTCGACATCGCCGCCGACATCTGCATCTATACCAACCGCAATCTGACCATCGAGGAACTGCAGCAGGACGTCGCCTGAGGGGCGCGCCAGGGAACCCTACCGCCATGTCATCGCTTACACCCGCCGAAATCGTTCAGGAGCTCGACAAGCACATCGTCGGGCAGGATGCCGCCAAACGCGCCGTCGCCATTGCGCTGCGCAACCGCTGGCGGCGCATGCAGGTGCCCGAGCCGCTGCGCCAGGAGATCACGCCGAAGAACATCCTGATGATCGGACCGACCGGCGTGGGCAAGACCGAGATCGCGCGGCGCCTCGCGCGGCTCGCGAACGCGCCGTTCGTGAAGGTCGAGGCCACCAAGTTCACGGAGGTCGGCTACGTCGGCCGCGACGTCGAGTCCATCGTGAAGGAGCTGGCCGACATCGCCGTGAAGATGACGCGCGAGCAGGAGATGGACAAGGTGCGCCAGCGCGCCGCGCAGGCCGCCGAGGACCGGGTGCTCGATGCGCTGCTGCCCAAGCCGCGCATGATGGGGTTCTCCACGGACGAGCCGGCGCAGCCGCGCGATGCGGAGACGCGCGAGAAGTTCCGCCGCATGCTGCGCGCCGGGGAGCTCGCCGAGCGCGAGATCGAGATCGAGCTGCGCGCGGCGCCCATGGGCGTGGAGATCATGGCGCCGCCCGGAATGGAGGAGATGCAGCAGCAGCTGCAGTCGATGTTCCAGAACCTCGGCGGCGGCCGCACCCGCAGCCGCAAGGTGAGGGTGGCCGAGGCCATGAATGTGCTCATCGAGGACGAGGCCGCGAAGCTCATCAACGAGGAGGAGCTGAAGCTCCAGGCGCTCGCCAACGCGGAGCAGAACGGCATCGTGTTCATCGACGAGATCGACAAGGTCACCCGCCGCCAGGAAACCCTCGGCGCCGACGTGTCGCGCGAGGGCGTGCAGCGCGACCTGCTGCCGCTCGTGGAAGGCTCGACGGTCACCACCAGGTACGGTCCGGTGAAGACCGATCACGTGCTGTTCATCGCCTCCGGCGCCTTCAGCCTCTCGAAGCCCTCCGATCTCATTCCGGAGCTGCAGGGCAGACTGCCGATCCGCGTGGAGCTCGACTCGCTCAAGATCGAGGATTTCGTGCGCATCCTCACCGAGCCCGACGCCTCGCTGACGGCGCAGTATCAGGCGCTGATGGGCACCGAGGGCGTGACGGTGCAGTTCACCGCCGACGGCGTGCGGCGCATTGCGGAGATCGCCTTCCAGGTGAATGAGCGCACCGAGAACATCGGCGCGCGGCGCCTGCATACCGTCATGGAGCGGCTGCTGGAGTCGGTCTCGTACGACGCCTCGGAGCGGTCGGGGTCGCAGATGACCATCGACGCGAAGTACGTCGATGAGCACCTCGGCAACCTTGCCAAGGACGAGGACTTGAGCCGCTACATCCTTTGAGCACCGGGCTGGCCCGCGCCGCCTCAGCCGGCCTGCGGGTGATCGTGGTCCCAGCGGGTGAGGAAGTCGATCAGCTTGATCAGCCGATGATCGCCGGTGCCATACGGCGGCCTTTTCGGGTTGAAGCGGAAGTCCGCCGGGCTGCTCGCGTAGCGCCCGTCGACGATGATCGTCGGGGTGCGAGTGACGTTGAAGGTCTTCCAAAGCCGGGTGGCCCGGCCGAGCTCGACGAGCACGTCGAAGGAGCGGTAGGCGTTGAGGAAGGCCTTGGCCGTCGCACCGTGCCGCTCGACGAAGGCTTCCTGCAGCGCGATCGTCCGGGCGGGCGTATCGCCGATCAGGACGTTCTCATCGCCCCCCGCCGCCTGCTCCAGCCGGTGGATGGTGTTGAACGCCGCCCCGACCAGATCGTCGCGTCCCATCGCCTCCAGCGTGTAATAGAGCCGGGCATCGGCGACGTAGAGCGGCGCCCACGTCACCGGCACGCGCACGAATTGAACGTAGCGCGGCTTGCTCTTGCGCCAGGCCTCCAGGTAGGGCTCGAGGGCATGGCAGTACGGGCAGGCGAGATAGAAGAATTCCATCACCTGCACCTTGCCCGGCGGCGCGTTCGTCGGCTGTGCCGGCGAGATCACCGTGTAATTGACGTTCGGCTTCCACCGGGCGCTCGAGGGCAGGTCGGACGCGG